>CANGQA010000103.1 GCA_947455995.1 Hyphomicrobiales bacterium
ACCAAATCAATCCTTACCCAGCAAGCCAACTAAAAATATTATCCATTCAATTCTCACAGCAATGGGATGTTGTCCTTCCCCGTATTTTTCGTTTCATTGAACAGGTTTATGTTGATAAATTTTTTGAAGATGGCACGCTTCGCCTGTCATCCTTTGAACAATTTAGGAAACATTCAGACGAACAGCGTCGTGATAGTGCGGAAGGATTTGGCCTTCGGCAAGGGATTGGCCAAAACGCAACCATTATGACAGTTTCCGGACGCGGAGGCGACTGCTACGTTCTTTGCGGCAGCCTACTCTGTACGGAAAAGCTGCAGGGGACTTTCCCCGAAGCGGACGGATGCTTCGCCATCGACGATACTATTTGTTTTGCTCAGTCAATAGCCCACGCCCTGCCTGGATTCACGAGGGGCTTTGAAGGGCCTGCCATTTATCAAGACGATCCAACCATCCGCAGAGATTTGGGCGCGGATACTGTCGACGAAATGTTTAAACGTCACAGTAACCCTGATGGCACGCTAGATATGAATAAATTATTCGAAATGCAGGCGAGCATTGGTGGCTATGAAGAATTTTTTATGAAGCATAGTCGCTTTGCCTATCAGGCCGAATATCGCCTGCTTTGGTCGGTTTCACAAAAAGTCGATGACTTCATCGATCTTAAGGTCCCTGAGGCGCGCCAATACTGCCGGAAGCTTCGGTAATCTCGACGGGGATGTATTTCACGGACCTATTCCCGAGATTGCCAGCGCGCAGCACAACGCGATGAGCTACGGCCCAACATTTTACTAGATAGATCGTGACGACGGCATCTTCTTAGCGCCCGCCTTGCAGATTGTCCTCGGTGAGCGCATCATACAAACTACGCCTTGCACACCGAGGTTCGAAACGGCTAGTACAAATTGTCCTTCAATTGCGGTCGCGGTGATTCCCGATGTCACATTTTAGGTTACGACAGGCGACAATGTGCCAAGCCAGCCTTTCACGCAGCAACCTGATCAGCTGCCCATGATTTTTTGCGACAGCTGATCGGCTGTTATTCCAGCAAGCGGCAAATCGGCGACCTTATATCCGCCGCTTAAAATGATGGCGCGATCGGCAAGCGCTATCACATCGCGCATGCTGTGGCTGATAAGGATCACTGTTCTGCCCTCGCCTTTCAGGCGGCGGACAAGCTCAAGCACTTTTTAGGTCTCCTTGACACCCAAAGCGGCTGTCGGTTCATCCATGATGATGATCGATGCGTTCCAGCGTAGGGCGCGGGCGATAGCGACAGCCTGACGCTGGCCGCCCGACAGACTCTGGACGGCACGGCCCACATCGATGAGAGAGGGATTGAGCCGTTGCACAAATCCTTTTGCTTCCTTGGACATTCTTGTCTTGTCGAGGACGGACAAAAATGGACCAAGCAATGTTTTTGTGTGTTCCGACCCCAAAAAAACATTCTGCATAATCGACAGGCGCGGTGCGAGCGCCAGATCTTGATAGATTGTCGCGACACCCTGTTCCAGAGCATCGGCAGGAGAGAGGAAATGCACCGGAAGGCCGTTCAGCCACATCTGGCCGGTGGTTGGTTCCTCGGCACCCGAAATGATTTTGATGAGGCTGGATTTGCCAGCCCCATTATCACCACAGATCGCCAGAACCTCTCCTCGCATCACGTCGAGATCGACATCTGCGACAGCATTCACCGCACCATAGGACTTACCGATCCCCCGCAAAGTGAGGACCGGTTCGCCCGATGGTCTATCCGCTGTAAAACTCATTTCAGAAACTGGGCGACGTTGCTTTTGTCGACCGTAACCGATTCTGTGAACAGGTAGGGGCCAGAGACAATCGTCTCCTTGGCCTGCTTTTTTACAACGATGGCATCGATCGCCTCGACGGCCTTTTTGCCCATATCCTCGAATGGGATCACCACTGTCGCGGTCAGCAGACTGTCGGGATCGGCAATGCGGCGGAAGGTCTCGGGACCGCCATCAACGGAGACAAGATGGATCTGTCCCTTTTTAACGCCCTGCGATTTCAGCAAATCGTCAATGATATAGGCTTGGCCATCAAAGGAGGCCCAGATGGCATTGACCCGTCCCTGATTTTGCAACAGCAGGGCCTGCATGCCGGCACGCACATCATCGCGCCAGCTTTGGGTGCGGGCCATCGAGAATTTGCCGATTTCCTTCACACCCTGATTTTCGGAGAGAACCTGATCCAGCACCTTGCCACGAATACGGGTGGCGGCATTGAGATCGAAACGGGATGTCAGGATATTGCCCTGATAGCCGATCAGGCCGAACAGGTAGATCGCGGCATCCGCCCCGATTTTATACTCGTTGGTTTGAATATCGAACAAAGAATGCGGCCCTGATCCCGACATGACCGTGATCACGGGGATGCCCTTTTCCTTTGCCAGCTTGAACTGTGCCTCGGCCTCGACAGGCTTGCCCATCGCAATCACTATGGCATTCACCTTCTTGCTGATCAGCGTTTCAAATTGCTCGGTATGTTTGGGGAGCGATCCTTCGGAATTCAGCAGCGTGACAGTCCAGCCCTTTGCCTTGGCAGCTTCGGAAACGGCATTGGCCACCCGTGCATGGGTTTCGGAAGAAAACTGGAACCCGATGACGCCAAGCTCCAGATTTTGGGCCACACTGGGCTTCGCACCAAGCGCCAGGACGGCCAGAATGATGAACAAGATAAACCTGTCAATTCTCATTGTTTTCTCCCCTTATGCTATTCATACTTTGAAAGCTGCTGTTTTCAGAGCGCTTGCCGAAAAAGCCACCGAGGCGATGATTATGATGCCGAGCACCATATCCTGCAAGTAGTAGGGGGCGCCCATCAAGACCAAACCATTGCCGAGTATTTTTAAGACGATTGCGGCATAGACAGTTCCGAAAACATTGGGATGCCCGGGCTGAAACATGGTCATGCCCAAAAGTACCGATGCAATGGCATAGAGAAAATAATCAGCCGCCATATTGGGTGCTGCAGAGGACAGATTGGCAGCAAGCAAGACAGCCGCTAGCCCGGCGAATAGACCGGAGAGTATCAGTCCGAGCCGTTTGATCTGTTTTGTTTTAACCCCTGCCAAGCGCGCCGCTTCGTCGGCTTCGCCCGTCGCAATCATATGTGCGCCGGTTCGCGTCCAGGCCAGCAGCACCCATGCAATGGCTGTTGCAAGGGCCATCCATAAGATGAGATTGGGAATACCTAATACCGAGCCGCGCGCGATATCCGTGAAACCGCTCGGCCAGCGCCCCACAAACGACACACCTTGCGTCATCATGTAGGACAGGCCTTTGGCAATGGCTGCTGTTCCCAGGGTGACAATCAGCGAGGGAACGCGCAGGCGAGTGACGCCAAAACCGTTGAAGGCTCCAAGACCAAACGCCACACACATCGCAGCAAGAATGGCGATCAGCGGGTGCCATTGCTGATGGATGCTCCAGCCGGCGACAACTGCAGCAAGACTGGCTATTTCGGCAACAGAGAGATCAAGCTCGCCCACCCTGAGTGCCAGTGCAAAACCCAACGAGATCATCGCTAGAAAGCTGGCATCTTTGAGGACATTCATTAAATTGGTGGGCGAGATAAAATTGGGAGCAAAGGCGGCAAAAAAGCCGGCAATAGCCAGTCCAGCCATGGCTGTTCCATAAATCGCGATCATCCGGCGCATAGGATCAACCTCCACTGACAACAGACGGCATTGCCGCTAGCGCTGACGAGATCGGTGACAAGGCCGCTTCTGTAGCGCGGAACTGCAGAAACATTTTGTCATAAAATATGCCTTGCCGCGGATCGGGCTCATAGCGCGCATCCGTGCGTACAAGCGCTAACTGGGCTGCTTCAAGCGTGTCAAAATATCCAAGTCCTGTCCAAACCACAGCGGCAGTCCCCAACAAACCTGTTTCTCTGGTTTGGCCGACAACCACCGGGCGTCCACAAATATCAGCCTTGATCTGTCGCCATGCAGGCGTATCGGCGCCACCACCGCCAAACCGTATTTCGCGAACGGGCTTGCCCGTTGCAGCTTCTGCCCGTTCCAGAATGATCCGGTTGTAAAAAGCAATCCCTTCAAGCACCGCATAAGCCAGATCGGTCGGGCCGTGATTGCGGTTCAGGCCGATAAAGGCTCCCCGTAAAGCCGGATCCCAATAGGGTGTGCGTTCACCATTCAAGTAGGGTAAAAACAAAAGCGGCTGCGGATCACGGCCCGCTTCCAGCAATCGAGTCAACGCGGGACCAATATCCTGTGCCGTCTCGTCCGGTTGCAACACACCAAGAAGCCAGCGCACCGTATCCGCTCCGTTCTGGCCCGGCCCGCCAAGCTGGTGTAAACCGTTCCAATCGACACTGAGCAGCCCTTCGGCCTCGGCGCGGTTCTGACTTAAAACACCAAAAACCTCTGTTGTTCCGGAGATGTTATAGGCAATCCCGTCGCGCATTGCGCCCAAACCCAGAACAGAGGCCCATGTATCGTTCGAGCAGGCAAAGACCGGCTTTCCGGCCAAATCTTTCATAGGACCGCCAAGACCCGCCTGCACCATCCCGACTCTTGATGTCGGGTGTACGAGCGCAGGCAAAACAGTTTCGTCTATTCCTGCAGCCTTGAAAAGTGTCAGGCCATCCGGCCCTTCCTTCGATGCCGCGAGCAGTCGTGCCAACGAGATCGGGTCGCTGTGAAGTGCACCGGTCAAGCGGAAGGCAATATAATCTTTGGGGTCAACAATGTGATCAAGCTGGGCGAGGGTTTCAGGCTCATGCTTCTGCAGCCAATGCAACCTTGCCAAAGGATGGAAAGCATTGATCTGCGCGGTTTCGGGATGATCCGGCGAAAGCAGCGAACGGAGGCTTCCAACCAGCTCTTCAGCGCGGGAATCCTGCCATGTTATTGCAGGCCGCAATACGTTTCCATGACGTCCCAGAAACACTTGTGTACGGGTAAAACCACAGACCGCTATCCCTTGAATCCGGGCAAAAGCGGGGGCATCGGCGCGTTGCAAGGCGTTAACGCAAACAGCGAATGTGGTCCACCATGTTTGCGGGTCAATCTCCGACAGGCCGTGCTTGTCATGTGCCAGCTCAGTGCTCACAGCATGCAGGGCAATCGTTTTGCCTGTCTGGTCGATCAGTGCAGCACGAAAACTGGACCCCCCGAGATCACAGGCGAGGACGGTGCTCATTGTTCGACGATGCTCATTGTTCAATGCCCTTGAGCGTCATGGAGTTTATCGATCCGCATTCGTGATCACTATTTTTACATAATGCCTTTGCAGCCAGAAAAAGGGAACCATCGCCACCAGAACCGCCAGGGAAGCCGAAGCGAAGAAAGCCCCCCAATTGGCCTGCTCCATTGTCATGTTGCGGGCAATCGCGACCTGGATGACGGCCAGTCTTTCGCTGCTGGTGGCCACCAGCGGCCAGAAAAACGCATCCCATTGGTGGATAAATATCATCAGCGAGGCGGTTGCGATGGTCGGACCCGATAGCGGCATGGTCATCTTGTAATAGATCTGCCACCAATTTGCGCCATCCACGCGGGCGGCCTCGTAGATTTCCCGGGGGATGCCGCGGAAAAACTGGTAAAATAGAAAAATGATCAAGCCGCCCGCCACTTCCGGCATGATGAGTGCGGCATAGGTGTCGGTCCAGCCGATCGTCCGCATGAGCGTATAAAGCGGGATCACGATCGATTCAAACGGCATCATGAACGACAACAAAATCAACACAAACAGCAGTTTCTTGAAACGGAAATCGAACACTGCAAAAGCGAAGCCAGCCAGCGAATTGACGAAAACACCACACACCACAGTCGTCAGGCTGACGAAGAGGGAGTTGAATAAGGCCCTGCCGACATTGCTTTGCAGGGCCTGGCTGTAATTGTCGAGCGTAAAGGAAAAGGGGATCAGCGTTTCGATGCTGAAATTGCCGGAAAATCGGAAGATGTGATCGGCAGGCCGCAGCGATGACATGATCAGCCAATAGATCGGTGTCAGCAGGACCACTGCTATGCTCACAAGGAGGGTATAGCGCAAGGCTTCGGATAATCTGGGGCTCATGATTGTTCTTCCCCTGCAGGCTTGAACAACCGTAATTCGAATATCGCAATCAACAACACCACGGCCAGAATGATGGTTGAAATGGCCATCGAACGGCCATGGTTGATATAGGCAAAGGCGGCTTGATAGGCTTCAAACATCAGCAATTGGGTTGCTCCGTTCGGTCCACCATTCGTAATGATATAGACCGGCGCAAACAGCAGGAAATTGGCCGCCGTATCGGCCACCAGCACAAAGGCCAGCGGTCTTTTCATCAAGGGCAGCGTGATCGAGATAAATTTACGGATACCTGTGGCTCCGTCGATCAATGCGCTGTCTTCAATTTCTTTGGGAATGGCGAGCAGGCCCGACAGCAGGAAAATCATCCAGTAACCGGCCCCCTTCCACGTGGCGACAAGGATCAGGGTTTCAAGCGCCTGATGTTCCGATCTGAAAAACGGCTGGCTCTGGAAACCGGCCCATCGCAACAGCCCGTTGACGGGACCCAGGGTAGGGTCGAGCAGAATGCTCCAGATAATCGAGGTCAGGGCAATGGAGACCGTCATCGGCATGATAAAGCCAAGGCGGAACACATCGATGAATTTGCTGGGTCTGCGCACCAGCATGGCCAAAGCCAACGCGCAGCAAATCTGGAAAGGGTTGATGATCAGGTTGAAGATCAGGGTCACCCGCATCGTGTTCCAGAACGAAGGGTCCTCCATCAGTTCGGCATAGTTTTTCAAGCCGACAAACACCATATCGCCGCGCAGATTTTCGGAAAAAACACTGCCGAAGCCCGACAATCCGATCGGAATGAAACGGAAAACAAACAGGCCTAAAAATGCTGGGGCAATAAACGCATAGGGTGCCCAGGAGTGGCGGAACATTGCTTTATCCCATCATCTCCCCGTCAGGGACGGGGAGAGTGTCAAAGGGCCATGATCGGTTCACAACAGGTGGAGGGTCTCAGCCTTTGTATTTGGCGATCTCGCGATCGATCTTTTGTGCCGCGGCGGTCAGAATCTGCTGGGCATTGGCACCCGACTGGATGTCGCGCAAGGCCACACGGACAATGTCCTCATATTCACGGAAGCCCGGTGTTGCGGGACGTGGGACAGCCGTATTCTGGACATCATATTTAGCAATTTTCCAGAGATCGGAGGTAAAGGACGCTGCTTCCTTTTCCCAAACGGCATTCAGTGTCGGGACATAGGGACGCAGCTTGTACCACAGCACGTTCATATCATCAGAGAGCATATCCGTGACAAACTGGCTGGCTGCCGCCTTTTGTGGGGTGCGGGCATTGACACCGAAATGCCAGGCGCCCGTGGGAGTCACAGCCTTACCCTTGGCAAAATAGGGATGCGGTGCGACGCCGAAATCAAGAGTCGGGAATTTGGTTTTCAATGTGTCGAACACAAAGGTTCCGGCGACCATCATCGCGCATTTGCCTGCGCCGAACAGTTCCGGGGTCAAGGCTGTATCGAATTGTCCGGGAGGTGAAATCTTGCTCTCGGTATACATCTTCTGCATGAAGGTAAAGCCGTCGACAAAAGCCGGGCCGTCGATGTAGGACGAGGCTTTGAAGCCATCGGCGGACAAGGCTGTTCCACCCAGAGATTGCCCCATCGGGAGCAGTTGATAGGGTCGCTCCTGCTGCTCGAAGGTGAAGCCCCAGATGTTTTCGGCTGGCTTGGACATTTTTTTGCCCGCTTCAACCAGTTGTTCCCAAGTCCAGCGCGAGGCAGGATCGGCAGAAGGCGGAGTGACGCCAGCCGCTTTGAACATATCCTTATTGTAATAAAGGACCTGCATCGAGGAGCCGAACGGCGCCGAGTAAATTTTGCCGTCAAAACTTGCGGCCGCAATGCCCGAAGGCGCAAAGCGTTTTTTGTCAATAATTGAATCAAGTTCCATCAAATGGCCGCGCGAGGCATAGGAGGCAGTCAGCGGGCTGTCGACGATGAAAATATCGGGATCGCCATTGCGGGCATTCAACCGGATTTCCAGAGCCTGGAAAATCTGCTGGAACGGCATACGCTCCAATGCCAGTTTGATGGTGGGATTGCGCTTTTCGAATTCGGCCATCAAAGGCAGAACCTGATTGTCGGGCCAGCCCATCCAGACAACCTTCAGTGTGGTCTGCTGGGCACGAACGATGTTCGGCATGGCCAGCGCCAATGAGCCAAGGGCCGAGGATTTGATCAAGTTCCGCCGTGAGATGGTCATGAGAGCACTCCCTGAAATATTGGTTGTTGATTGCCAGATTAACGCTATTTTATGTATTAACAAGCGTACATTTAAAAACCGGCGGATAGGTCGTGCCATGAAAACAATCATCGATTGCGATCCGGGTCATGACGATGCAATCGCTATCCTTTATGCGGCACAACATCTTGATATTATTGGAATAACAACGATTTTCGGCAACCAGACGGTCGAAAAAACCACGCTGAATGCCCTCAAAGTCCTGACTTTGGCGGGGCTCGATTATCCCGTCGCCAAAGGATGTGAAAGGCCCCTGATCGGTTCGGCACCACTGGCAGCCGATGTTCACGGTGCTTCCGGTCTCGATGGGGTCGACCTGCCCGAACCTTCCATGCAAGCGCTGGATCAGCATGCGGTGTCCTTTCTCATCGAGCAGGCCAGCCGCCATCGCGGGGAATTAGCGATTGCCATCACCGGCGCGCATACCAATGTGGCGATGGCGCTGAGGCTTGAACCCCGCATGAAAGACTGGATCAGCCGGATCAGCATCATGGGCGGGACGACTGGTATCGGCAATTTGAAGCCGCAGGCCTGCGTCAATATTCTGTCCGATCCGGAGGCGGCCCATATCGTGTTCTCGTCCGGCATCCCGATCCACTGGATCGGCTACGAGACCACCCGCACAGTTTTGATGGAGCTTGAGCATATCACTCGCTTGCGTGACAGCGGCAAGCGGGTAGCACGCGCTGTCGGTGATATTGCCTTTTATTACAGAGAACGGCAGCTTTATGTGAACGGGCTGAATGGCGCACCCATGCATGATAGTTGCGCGATTGTTCCTTTGATCCGCAATGATCTGATCCGTTACCAGCCTGTGCATCTGGATGTGGCTCTGGAGCAGGGTATTGCCCGTGGCATGACGGTCGTCGATCGTCGTCCTCTGCAGCCCCAAGCCGTGCTGAGCAGTGTCAGCGCGCGCAAGCCCGATAACGTTCTGATGGCCAGCGAACTTGACCGTCAGGCGATTATCGAGACAATCATGACCGCTGTGCTGAATTACCCATAAAGGAATAGCCCATGGCCAAGCCGAAAATAATCATTGATTGCGATCCGGGCCATGATGATCTGGTGGCCATTCTTTTTGCCGCAAAGCATCTTGATTTGCTGGGTGTAACAACTGTGCATGGCAATAACACCCTGGCCAATACAACCCGCAACGGTTTGATTGCGCTTGAACTCGGCAAGATCGATGTTCCCTTGGCGATGGGAGCTGTTGAACCTTTGGTGCAACCCTCAGTCGGGATCGCTTCAGGACACGGAAAAAGCGGTCTGGATGGTCATGACTTTGCCGATCCCGATCTCAAGCCAATCTCTCAGCATGCCGTCGATTTCATCATAGAAACGGCGCGCAAGCATCAGGGTGAACTGATCGTTGCCATGATCGGCCCGCAGACCAATCTGGCTTTGGCCATCAAGCGCGAACCCCGCATGCGCCAATGGGTCAAGGAAATCACCATCATGGGTGGTTCGACCACAACGGGCAATTTTTCACCTGCCGCAGAATTCAATATTGCAGCCGATATTGAAGCGGCCTCGGTGGTGTTCGAGAGTGGTATTCCATTCCGGATGGTCGGCTATAACATTACCCGTCAAACCGGTTTCGACAGTGCGGATATTGCACGATTGCGGCAGTCCGGCAGCTCAGCCTGCAAGGCGATTGCCGATCTGATGCAGTTCTACCTGACCCGCCAAGGTGAAATGTATGGATTGACGCTCGCACCCATGCATGATGTCTGCGCCATTATTCCTTATGTCTATCCGGATCTGATCCAGTTCCTGC
>CANGQA010000104.1 GCA_947455995.1 Hyphomicrobiales bacterium
CGTGGCGAAGCACCATCAACCGCACCATCAGCGGGTCTCACGACGGTTCAAAAAGGCGACCCGCTCGAACAGGTGAATATCCTGCTCGTTTTTCAACAAGGCTCCGTGCAACGGTGGAATGATCTTTTTAGCCTCGTGCTCGCGCAGCACCTCGGGGCCGATATCTTCCGCCATCAGCAGCTTCAGCCAATCCAGCAATTCCGAGGTGGAAGGCTTTTTGCGCAAACCCGGCGTATCCCGAATTTCAAAAAACAGACGCAAGGCCTCGGAAACAAGGTTCTTTTTGATGTCGGGAAAATGCACATCGACAATCTGCTGCATCGTCTCAGCATCTGGAAAACGGATATAATGGAAGAAGCAACGGCGCAAAAACGCATCCGGCAGCTCTTTTTCATTATTCGAAGTGATGATCAAAATCGGGCGTTGCTTGGCCTTGATGGTCTCGCCGGTCTCGTAAACAAAGAACTCCATGCGGTCGAGTTCGAGCAGCAAATCATTGGGAAATTCTATATCGGCCTTGTCGATCTCGTCGATCAGCAAGACCGGGCGCTTGTCGCGGGTAAAAGCCTCCCATAATTTGCCCTTACGGATATAATTGCTGATATCGGACACGCGCGGATCACCAAGCTGGCTGTCACGCAGGCGGGAAACAGCATCATATTCATAAAGCCCTTGTGCGGCTTTCGTGGTCGACTTGACATGCCAGGTCAGCAATTCCACCCCCAAACCACGGGCAATTTCCTCTGCCAACACGGTTTTGCCTGTTCCCGGCTCTCCTTTGACCAGCAAAGGACGCTCCAGCACAATGGCTGCATTGACCGCCACCGTCAGATCATGGGTGGCTACATAGCTGTCAGTACCTTCAAAACGCATTGATGCATTCCTATATGATGATGATCAGGGTATGAGTGTATATCCGGACTGGTCAAGTCACGACAGCCCTGATTAACTGGTGATGCTCATTTATGGCAAACGAGACCATGGCCGATTTCAACTCCTCGATCCGAACCATCCGTATTCCATCATGGGCTTTGGCCCTGATGGGCGTTTTTGGCACATTGCTCGGCTTTGGTATTCTGATGCTGGGTGCAGGACTTTTGCTGGTGATTGTGCCCGTAATCGTCATCGGCGGACTGATTGCCCGTTGGCGGCTCAACAAGATGATGCGTCAGGCCTATGAACAATCGCGCAAGAATGGCGAACCGCAGGTCATCGAAGGAGAGTTCAAGGTTCTGA
This sequence comes from Hyphomicrobiales bacterium, assembly GCA_947455995.1. Classification (GTDB taxonomy): domain Bacteria; phylum Pseudomonadota; class Alphaproteobacteria; order Rhizobiales; family Beijerinckiaceae; genus CAIYZJ01. Next base: position 1,237 of record CANGQA010000104.1, read on the forward strand.
ACGAGCGCACGGGTCGCCGCCGTTTCTTTGATCACAGCTAGGAGCAATGCGTCACCATGTTGCTCGGCTTTTTCACCCAGTTACGCGCCGCCAAAATTCCGGTCACCTTGAGAGAATATCTGACCCTGTTGGAAGGGCTGGACAAGGACCTGGCCGCCCGTTCTGTCGAGGATTTCTACTATCTGTCACGCTCCTGCCTCGTAAAGGATGAACGGTTTCTGGACCGGTTCGACCGTGTGTTCTCCAGCCATTTCAAAGCCATTACCCGCTCAAGCGAAGCCTCTGAACAAGCGGATATCCCGAAGGAATGGCTTGAAAAACTCGCTGAACGGCATCTCGATCCTGCCGAACGCGAGGCCATCAAGGCTCTTGGCTGGGAGAAGCTGTGGGAGACCTTGGCGGAGCGGCTCAAAGAGCAGAAGGGACGCCATCAGGGTGGCAGCAAATGGATCGGTACGGCCGGCACCTCGCCATTCGGTGCCTATGGCACCCACAAAGAAGGCATCCGTATCGGCCAACAAGGCAACCGCAATTTCTCGGCCATCAAGGTTTGGGACAAACGGGAATTCAAGGATCTCGATGACAATGTCGAATTGGGCACCCGTGCCATCAAGATCGCCTTGCGCCGCCTCAGACGGTTTGCCCGCACCGGCTCTGCCGAAGAATTGGATCTCGACAACACCATTCGCGGCACGGCGGAAAAAGGATTTCTCGATGTCCGCATGCGGCCCGAACGGCGCAATGCCATCAAGGTTTTGTTATTTCTCGATGTTGGCGGCTCGATGGATAGCCATATCGAACGGGTCGAGGAGCTGTTTTCGGCTGTCAGTTCCGAATTCAAACATCTGGAATTTTTCTACTTCCATAATTGCCCCTATGAGCGGCTATGGAAAAACAACCGCCGCCGCCACGAAGAAACCACACCAACCTGGGATGTAATCCGTACATTCCCCAATGATTACAAGGTGGTGTTTGTTGGTGATGGTGCAATGAGTCCCTATGAAATCGCCATGCCGGGCGGTTCTGTCGAGCATTGGAATGAAGAAGCCGGATCGGTCTGGATCAAGCGGCTGCTCGACCATTTCCCCAAAACAATCTGGATCAATCCGGTGCCGCAACCGCACTGGACCTATAGCCAATCAACACAAATGCTGTTGACCCAGCTTGAAGGCCGCATGGTTCCGCTGACGCTGGACGGGCTTGATCAAGGCATGAAGATGCTGTTGCGCTGATCCTCAACACGCGACAGGCTCAACAGCAATCCTACACTCCTCTTGCCAAGCGGGGAAAAGCACGGCATCCATCGTCGCATGACACAGCAAGATGATTGGAGCTACCGCCATCGCCCGCGCCCCTTCGGGGGTGAGGTCTGCTTTCGACTCGAAGGCGAAACACTGGTGATCGACACAGGACGCAAGGTCGAGAACTGGGCCCTGCGCGATATTGCGGTGATCCGTATGACCTATGAACCCAAAAGCGTGGTATGGCAGGGTTTCCGGCTCAAAATGACCCATAAAAACGGGCGTAACCTGTCGCTGACCAATCTGAACTGGAAAAGCTATGTGCATGTCGACCGTCAGGATGACGATTATACACACTTTGTCTCCGATCTGATCACGCGGACAGAGGCGGCCAATCCGCGCCTGGTCTGCATCGCAGGCAAGACAGCCATGGTCTATTACGCCACCGTGCTTCTGGGCACATCAACGACCTTGCTGATGTCCGCGATGACCGTCCTGGCGGCTCTAAACGGTTCTGTGGCCTATGCTGCATTGGCGGCCTTGTTTATCCTGCCCTTTGCCCAGATGAGCTGGGCCTTGAGCCACCGGAATAAACCTGAATTTTTCAAAAAAACCGACATTCCCGCACGCGTGCTGCCGGATCAGGTGCGGTGAGCCCGATCAGGATTTCTGACGCTCGGCGCGCAGCCGCGACCAGTAATCCAGCCTTTTTCTGATCTCACGCTCGAAACCGCGTTCGACCGGCTCGTAAAAGGTCTGGCGACCAATCAGTTCGGGGAAATAGTTCTGGCCCGAAAACGCATCGGGCGCATCATGATCATAAGCATAATCGGCACCGTACCCCTCCTGCTTCATCAGCCTGGTCGGAGCATTCAGGATGGTTTTAGGCGGCATGAGCGATCCTGAAGAGCGTGCTTTGGCCAAAGCCTGCTTCCAGGCCACATAGACGGCGTTGGATTTCGGTGCCGTAGCAAGATAGACCGCCACTTCGGCCAATGCCAATTCACCTTCAGGTGAGCCCAGAAATTCAAAACTCTCTTTACCCGCTTGGGCAATCAGCAATGCCTGCGGATCGGCCAGACCAATATCTTCCGAGGCCATCCGCACAAGGCGGCGGGCAAGAAACAGCGGATTTTCGCCCGCATCCAACATCCTCGCCAGCCAATACAGTGCGGCGTCCGGATCGGATCCGCGAATGGATTTGTGCAGGGCCGAAATCAGATTGTAGTGGCCATCCTCACTCTTGTCGTAAATCGGAGCGCGGCGCTGGACAATCCCGACCAGACCGGCGGTGTCGAATATTTCGCCCGATCGCGCCGCCCGCCAGATTTCCTCTGCCAATGTCAAAGCCGCGCGGCCATCACCATCGGCCATACGCGCCAGTGCGATCCTTGCGGCCTCGTCCAAGGGCAAGGGTTTACCTTCAATGGTCTCTGCACGCACCAGCAAATCAAGAATATCCTGCTCACCCAATGAACGAAATGTCAGGACCCGTGCGCGCGAGAGCAAAGCGGCATTGAGCGCAAAAGACGGGTTTTCGGTCGTAGCCCCGACCAGCGTGACGGTTCCATCTTCCATCACCGGCAAAAAAGCATCCTGCTGCGAGCGGTTAAAGCGATGGATCTCGTCTACAAAAAGCAGGGTTGATTGCCCCTCGCCACGGCGGATGCGGGCAGCCTCGAATATCTTCTTGAGATCGGCAACACCCGAAAAAATGGCTGAAAGCGGCTCGAAATACAAGGTGGTTGCGCCAGCCAGCAGACGCGCCACGGTGGTTTTGCCGGTGCCAGGCGGCCCCCAGAAAATCAGCGACCCCAAAGATCCGGCATCGATGAGACGGGTCAAAGCGCCACCATCACCCACCAGATGATCCTGCCCAACCACCTCGCCCAGATGAGCCGGACGCATCCGGTCGGCCAAAGGCTGTCCCGGTTTGGACTTATCCGCGGGATCGATGCCGAACAGACCCACCATCAACCGCCAACCTTGGACGTGATCCGCTCGCCACGGCGCACCACAACCAGCGGCCAGTAATATTGCCGTTGCTTGGTCAGTGCATCCAATCCTTTGCTGGTTGTGACGGCCTGCCCTTCGACGTTGACGATCACATCGCCTTTCTGCAGACCCAGATTGGCGGCGGGTGAATTGGGGGCGACATCTGCAACCGCAACACCTTCTTGTACGCCATCAATGCCCAACTCATCGGCAACAGCAGGAGAAAGCGTCAACACCGTTGCCCCCGCCAGAGGCCAGCGGCCTTTGAGCACCAATTCGTCACGCGGTTTGGTTTCCGGCGCGGCAGCCAGTGCCAATGATACGGTGAGATTGGCTTTTCCCCGCAGCAACCCGACCTTGGTGTGACCGCCCAATAATTTTGTGGCAAATCGAAAACCGAAGGCCTCAATATCCTCAAGGATCACCCCGTCAAGCGAGACGATCATATCACCTTGCTTGATGCCTGCATCGAAGGCTGGACCAACGGGCAGGACAGAGGCCACCAGCACACCTTGTGGGCGATCAAGACCGAGCGATTCAGTCAGTTCCGGCGTCACACTTTGCAAGGCCGCCCCGAACCAAGGACGTTTGACACTGTTGTGCCCTGCTTTGACAGAAGCGACCACCACCCGCACCATGCCGACAGGAATGGCAAAGCCGATGCCGTGACTGCCACCCGATTGGGAGAAAATGGCCGTATTGATTCCCACCAGACGCCCGTCTGTATCAACCAATGCACCACCCGAATTACCCGGATTGATCGCCGCATCGGTCTGGATGAAGAACTGGTAATCCCCGACACCCGCCACCGTCCGCGCCAAAGCCGAGACAATGCCTTGGGTTACCGTCTGCCCGACCCCGAACGGATTCCCGATCGCCATCACGAAATCGCCGACTTCCAGCCGGTCGGCATCACCCCATTCCACGGCTTGCAGCGGCGTATCGGCCTTGATTTTCAACACAGCCAGATCACTGCGCGGATCAAGCAGCACGACAGTGGCGGCGAATTCGCGCCGGTCCGACAAGGACACCCGCAATTCGGTCATATCCTTGATCACGTGATGATTGGTGACAATCAAACCGGATTTATCAACAATCACCCCGGAACCTGCCGAGCGTTGCACACGGTCACGCTGCGGAAATTGTCCGCCGAAAAACTGACGAAACACCGGGTCATTCAGCAAAGGGTTGAGGGCGGCCTTCTCGACCCGCGATCCGTATACATTGACCACGGCCGGAGAGACCCGTTTGACGACAGGTGCAAAGCTAAGTTTCATCTCGGCGCGCGTGGAGGGCACCGTCTGGGCGTGCAGCCCGACAATCGGCACAATCACAAGACACATCAACACGGCACGCATTATGATCCGCATCATCAAATCCTAGCTATAGCTTGTTTCTTATCCGTCATCATCGCAGCTCCCCAATGATTGGGCATCATATCGATTTAGCATCATATGAGGAGGAAAAAAGGTGGAAGTAAGGACGCTACAAACCATAAAAACAAAAAAAGGGCAGCTAAAAGCTGCCCTTCAAATCTCGAGACGCAAGGTCTCAGGCCTCGTCTTCCACATGATCCTTCATGGTCGGACCAGAATCCTTGCCGCGTGCATCCACATCGCGATCAACAAATTCAATCACAGCCATCGGCGCATTATCGCCATAACGGAAACCGGCCTTCATGACGCGCGAATAACCGCCGTGACGGTCCTTGTAACGCGGACCGAGCACTTCAAACAGCTTGCGCACCAAGACGACGTCTTTGATCTGCGAAATGGCCTGACGGCGCGCATGCAAATCACCGCGTTTGCCGAGAGTGATCAGCTTTTCGATGACAGGACGAAGATCTTTTGCCTTTGGCAGAGTGGTAACAATCTGCTCGTGCTTGATCAGTGCCTGACACATATTGGCAAACATCGCTTTGCGGTGTTCGCTGGACCGGTTAAACCGGCGACCTCTAAATCCGTGACGCATGGCTCTCTCCTACTTTTTACGACCGCCGTGCCAAGGGACGCCCGTCTTCATTAAACGATCAAAGCGGGATGCCCCGCTTTGTCGTCGGTTTTAATAAACTCAATAATGTTCTTCGAAGCGCTTGGCCAGCTCTTCGATGTTTTCAGGCGGCCAACCAGCCACATCCATACCAAGATGCAGCCCCATGCCAGCCAGAACTTCCTTGATTTCGTTCAGCGACTTGCGACCGAAATTGGGAGTGCGCAGCATTTCTGCTTCCGACTTCTGGATCAGGTCGCCGATATAGACAATGTTGTCGTTCTTCAGGCAGTTGGCCGAACGCACCGACAGTTCCAGCTCGTCCACCTTCTTCAACAAAGCAGGGTTGAAAGCCAGTTCCGGCATCGAAGGACGGTCTTCCTCGCGGCGAGGCTCGTCGAAGTTCACGAACACATTCAGCTGGTCCTGCAAGATACGGGCGGCAAAAGCCACAGCATCTTCAGGCATCACGCCGCCATTGGTTTCAACGGTCATGATCAGCTTGTCATAATCGAGGATCTGGCCTTCGCGGGTGTTTTCGACACGATAGCTGACCTTGCGGACCGGCGAGAACAGGCTGTCGACAGGAATTAAACCAATCGGCGCATCTTCAGGACGGTTACGATCGGCAGGCACATAGCCTTTGCCGGTACGGACGGTGAATTCCATGCGGATTTCAGCGCCTTCATCGAGCGTGCAGATGATCAGCTCAGGGTTCAAGATCTGTGTGTCGCCCGAAACGGCAATATCGCCGGCGCGAACCGGACCCGGACCCTGCTTGCGCAAGGTCATGCGCTTGGGGGTATCGGCCTGCATGCGGATGGCAATCGCCTTGATGTTAAGAATGATGTCGGTGACATCTTCGCGCACACCGGGGATCGAGGAGAACTCGTGCAACACGCCGTCGATCTGAACGGCGGTGATGGCCGCGCCCTGCAAGGACGACAGCAGAATACGACGCAGTGAGTTACCCAGCGTCACGCCGAAGCCACGCTCGAGCGGCTCGGCCACCACGGTGGCGATGCGGCGGGGATCTTCGCCAGCCTGCACGTCGAGTTTGGTCGGCTTAATCAGGTCTTGCCAATTCTTCTGGATCATTTGATCAATCCTTCATGTGTGTGCGTCAAGCATATCGGTCCGTCGACCCTGGCCTGACACCCTCAATGAAAACAGGTAATCCCTCCCCGCCCGTCGGCAAGGAGGGTTATCAGAGTTCGTTTTGGAATTAGACGCGACGACGCTTGCGCGGACGGCAACCATTGTGCGGGATCGGGGTCACATCGCGGATCGAGGTCACGGTGAAACCGGCGGCCTGCAAAGCGCGCAATGCCGATTCACGACCCGAACCGGGACCGGTCACTTCCACTTCCAAGGTACGCATGCCGTGTTCTGCGGCCTTGCGGGCTGCATCTTCGGCGGCGATCTGTGCAGCATAAGGGGTCGACTTACGCGAACCCTTGAAGCCCATCATGCCTGCGGACGACCAAGAAATCGTGTTGCCCTGTGCATCGGTGATGGTGACCATGGTGTTGTTGAACGAGGCGTTCACATGTGCGACGCCCGAAACGATGTTCTTGCGTTCGCGGCGGCGGACGCGGGTTGCTTCTTTAGCCATTATACTCTTCCTTCAAACGCGCCCGTGATACCAGGCGCTGGGGACAAGGTGATCACCGTGCGCACACAAGGCCACACGGTGCTGCGGAATGAATTATTTCTTCTTGCCGGCGATTGGCTTGGCCTTGCCCTTGCGGGTGCGGGCGTTGGTATGCGTGCGCTGACCGCGAACAGGCAGCTGACGACGGTGACGCAGACCGCGGTAGCAGCCCAGATCCATCAAACGCTTGATGTTCATGGATACTTCGCGGCGCAGATCACCTTCCACGATGAAATCGCGGTCGATCATTTCGCGGATTTGCAGCACTTCGGCATCCGACAGCTGGTTGACGCGACGTTCGGCCGGAATAGCGACCTTCTCGCAAATGTCAGCCGCATTCTTGGGGCCAATGCCGTGAATATATTGAAGCGCAATAATCACGCGCTTATTGGTAGGGATGTTTACGCCTGCAATACGGGCCATCGTCAGTCTCCATGTCGGCTGGACATCCAGCGGTTGGGTGAACCGCACACCGGTGGAGGCCGGCCTTGTGCGGTGGTTCAACAACAAAACGCCCCGTAGCCGGCCTTTCGGGACTTATCATCCCGAAGGTGACAAAGGACCGCCAAGTTCATGAACCTGATTGCGGCTGGTTAGAGGAGTTTTCCAAAGGAGTCAAGCGACGGGCAACCCATTGCTTCACTTCACCAACCCTTCAGGTCATATTTGCCAGGCAGGGAAATGCCAGAGGCCTCACCCTGCCCGAAATCTGATTACGCACCAAGCACGGCATTGATCGCTGTTGTCACAGCATCGATCTGCTGCATGCCGTCGATCTTTTTCAGTTTGCCCGTGCCCTTGTAGTAAGGGGCCACAATCGCGGTGTCGCGGTTGTAGGATTCAAGACGGGTCTTGAACACTTCGGGATCATCATCCTTGCGCACCGGCTGGCCGGCCGCTTTGGCCTCCTCGGCCCGGTTGACGATGCGGTGCACCAGAGCGGCCTGATCAACCTCGAGCTCGATCACGGCGTCAAGGTTCATGCCCTTGTCTTTCAGCATGGCATCAAGCGCTTCGGCTTGGGCAACGGTGCGCGGAAAGCCATCAAGGATAAATCCCTGCTTGGCATCCGCTTCTTCGATCCGGTCCGCGACGATACCGATCACGATATCATCCGATACCAGCCCACCGGATTCCATCACGGCTTTCGCCTTCAGGCCAATCGGTGTACCTGCAGCAACAGCTGCGCGCAGCATATCCCCCGTGGACAGTTGGGGAATACCAAATTTTTGAACAAGCCGTGTAGCCTGTGTTCCTTTGCCCGCTCCGGGCGGTCCTAGCAGAATCAGTCTCAACGACCCCTCCCCCGCAATTTCGACTTCTTGACCAGCCCCTCATACTGATGCGCCAGCAGATGACCATGCACCTGCGAAACCGTATCCATGGTCACCGAGACCACGATGAGAAGCGACGTCCCTCCGAAATAGAACGGAAGTGCGAATTGTGAAATCAGCAGTTCGGGCAATAGACAAATGATGGTGAGGTAGCCTGC
>CANGQA010000105.1 GCA_947455995.1 Hyphomicrobiales bacterium
CCTTATCTGACCATCGATGAGAAAAAGTACCGCCTGGCCTTTGATGGCGACCATCCCGACCGCTATAGCCACTGGCTGCATGGCGTCCGATTTGTGATCGAATAGAATTCATTCGACCAGGGCACTGCTGAGCGGTTCAACCCATGTTGAGCCGACGCTTCTAATCCACGGCGGTCCCGCAATCATCTTGCGCAAACATGATCCTCACGCCCAAGCGCGTCCAAATCCTGTCAAATGGATCAGCCCGAGAGGCATTGAATATTGCATAACCGGATTGTATGGTTTGTCATATCGCCTGTGGTGTGCACGCGAGGATCATTTGTTCGTGGGTGCTTGTGGTTAGAATTCAGCGTGTTCCTCTCACCTCTAATACCGTGCCGCCGACCCATAGGCTGACTTCGGCCTATGATGTTGGGCGCGAAGTGTCGAAGGCTGTTGATCAAAGACAGCACCGTATTGGACAATATGGCCTTGATCCATTGTTCAGTCTTCCCGATGCCAACTGGCATGAGACGGCCCCGAATGACTACATCAACGCCTATAAAATGCTGTCCCGGCTTGATTGGCCGACCCTGCAGTTTCTTCGTCTGCGCTCACAACCCTTTACCGGATACAATATGCTGTATTTGCGCAATGGTGCAGGCTTCAGTTGTACCGATCCTATCCCCCCCAATCTGGATCATTTCCAGCCTGATCTGCCAGATAACAACGTTATTTTCCAGTGGAAGGCGTTTACTGAAAATCTCCCTAACCGTTTGATTTATCGCCCACCTTTGATGCTGGGCGAAAGGGGTTGGCTTGTTGATGATGATTTTGTCAATCACGATGTGGCAACCTATCAGGAGAGAATGGCATTGATGGCTGCGGGTGGTGTTTTCGAGCACCTCGACCGTGTGGAAGCTCCCCGGATCATCGAAATCGGGGGTGGTTACGGTGCGCTGGCCTATGCCATCATGTCGGCCTATCCAAATGCAGAATACTGGATATGCGATCTGCCTGAATCCCTCATGTTTTCAGGGTTGTATCTCTCAATGGTGCAAGACCAGTCGGTGCGGGTCACACAAGCCGGGTGTGAGGCCGTCAGAGGCATCAATCTCCTTCCTAATTATTACTTTCCTTTTCTGGGTCGATCATTCGATCTTGCCATCAACACGCTCTCTATGTCTGAAATGTCGGTGCATCAGGTGGAAACATACGGGGCAGGCCTGGCTCGTTTGTTGCTCGACCGTCAAGGAATGTTTTTTGAGCAAAACCAGGATAATCGGCGAATGGGACTGTGTTATTCCAAAGAGCACTTGCCCAAATATTTCCCCAACCGCAGAACGGTCGACACATCACTCCCAATCTCCAACGGCATTGCCGACATCTGGAGTCATTGATGTGGACTGGACTTGCCGGTAAACGTCCGTTGGCCAGCCAGTGGCTCGCCTTTGCCCGTGCGGTTCAGATGGTGTAAAGCGGTGCTTGGAATGTTCTGGTGCCGGCTGATGCTGCTGGCTTTTTGACGGGAATCGCAGGCAATGGTCGAGACGCAGAAGAAATCACGCTGGAGCAAAAAGAGCCTTTCGGCTCAAGCCATGGGCAAGATCGACGCGCGCACCAAGGCTGTGGTTCCACCCATCCATATTTCTACAACCTATATTCGTGATGCCGATAACGCCTATTCCTCGGGCTTTATTTACGGCCGCCCTGATAACGAGACCGTCCGCGAGGCCGAAGCCGTTCTGGCCATGTGGGAGGAGGCATCTTCGGCCTTGCTGTTTTCGTCCGGTATGGCGGCTGCAACGGCTGTGTTTATGGCTCTGCGTCCAGGTGATCATGTGGTCGCACCCTCTGTGATGTATTGGGCCTTGCGCAACTGGCTGATGACTGATGCTGTGGCATGGGGGCTGGATGTTAGCTTTGTCGATATGGCCAATATCGATGCTTTGCGGGGGGCACTCAAGCCCGGGAAAACCAAACTGGTTTGGGTGGAGACGCCCTCAAATCCACTGTGGTCACTGACTGATCTTGAGGCTGCAGCAGATTGGACGCATGCGGTGGGTGCCAAAATCGCTGTTGATTCAACGGTTGCCACACCGGTATTCACGCGCCCTCTGAGCTTGGGCGTCGATATTGTCATGCATGCAGCCACTAAATCACTGAATGGGCATTCCGATGTGATCGCGGGGGCACTGGCCACCAAGGACCAGAATGCCTTCTGGCAACGGATTGTTTCCAATCGCAAGAATTTCGGTGCTGTTCTCGGCCCGTTCGAGGCTTTTCTGCTGATGCGTGGCATGCGCACGCTTGATCTTCGGGTTCATGCTGCAGCAAAAACCGCACTTGATCTGGCCCAGCGGTTCTCTAATCATCAACATGTCGCCGAAGTGCTCTATCCGGGCCTTCCGAGCCATCCGCAATATGCTTTGGCGCAACGGCAAATGATCGGTGGTTTCGGACATATGCTCTCGATACGCGCTCGCGGCGGTGAAGCGGCAGCGATTGCTACAGCAGCCAATATCCAGCTTTGGAAACGCGCGACTTCGTTGGGCGGTGTCGAAAGTTTGATCGAACACCGTGCCTCGATCGAGGGGCCAGGCACACCGTGTCCGCCGGATTTGTTGCGCCTGTCGGCTGGGATCGAAGACGTTGAGGATCTTTATGCCGATCTCGATCAGGCTTTGAAGAAAGCCCACAAATAACATTGCCCTCAAAGGATTGTTCGGGTTCTTGCTTGCGCCCGACCAAGACCGTTTTTGATCTTTTATTGTGATCTCGGCGCAAGAGGGCCTGTGTCCACCTGTCAGTGAATGCCTTTAAGGGCACCTGAAAGTGTTCAGCCTTGCGTTATTCTGGGCAGGCTAAGGATTGATTCATCTCGAAAATGGAATCTGCTTCTTTCGCGCCCGCCTTCGATCTAGATTGTGGCCGCTGCATTTCTCTTAGCCAACGAGTGACCGTGGACGATTATCCTCTGCATCACAAGACAAAGCCAAGCCTGTATGAAATTAGTCCCGCAAGGACCAACCGCCATTTCACATGGGTTATTATTGCATTCATGCTTGCCTTCGGCACCATTGCCGGCAAGTTGGTGCTCTATGGCTGGGGTGTCTACAAATCCGAGGCCAAGATTAAAATTCAACTGCTCAAACCGACAAAGGGCAGGCCGGATATAATCGATCGCAATGGCGACGTGTTGGCTATCGATATTAAAAAGTACTCGGTCTATGTCGAAGTCAACAAGCTGATCGAACGTGACAGGGCGGCGCGCCTGCTGGCGCAAGCTTTGCCAGACCATACCAACCAGATGAAGCTGTTGGTCGAATTCGAGAGCGGGCGGAATTTTTTCTGGGTGGCGCGCAATATCAATGAAGAGGAGCGCGAGCGTGTATTCCGGCTCGGCCTTCCCGGTGTGGTCCTGGAAAAAGAAAACCGTCGTTTTTATCCCAACGGCACACTGGCCGCCCATATCCTTGGCAGCACGGATATCGACAACAGGGGGACTGCCGGCTTCGAGAAATATATTGATAGCACCGGCATCAGGGATGTCGAGCAATTCGGTCTGTCTGTAAATGCCGAAAACCTGGCGCCCTTCCAGCTCTCAATTGATATGCGGGTGCAACATGCTCTGCGTGACGAACTGGTCAAAGGCATTACCAAATATAAAGCCATTGCAGGATCGGGCATTGTTTATGATGTCACCACCGGCGAGATTATTGCTTTGGCTTCCTATCCGGATTTCGACCCCAATGTCGCAGGCGAAGCGCAAAAAGGTGAAAACATCAACCGCGCGATGGTCGGGGTTTACGAGATGGGTTCAACCTTCAAAGCCCTCAATACCGCGATGGCACTGGAGTCGGGCAAAATCACCATCAATTCGGCTTTTGAAACCAAAGAAGGCCAGATGACATTTGGCAAACATACCATCCATGAATATCACGGCACGGGCCGCCGTCTGACGATTCCGGAAATTTTTCTCCACTCTTCCAATATCGGTTCCGCTAAAATGGCGCTGATGGCGGGCACCAAGACCCAACAGGATTTTCTGCGCAAGATGGGTATTCTCGATAAGGTTCAAACCGAATTACCCGAAACCCAAGCCCCTCTGACGCCGAGACATTGGGGGGATATTGAAACCGTGACGATTTCATTCGGACACGGCATCTCTGTATCGGCACTTTCTTGTGTCAAAGCCGTTGGTGCGCTCGTCAATGGCGGTCGTTTGATCGAGCCGACATTTTTAAAACGGACCGCCAAAGAGGCCCAAGAAAAGGCGCCCATCGTGATCAAGCCGGAAACAAGCGAGGCCTTACGCTTTGTCATGCGGCTTAATGCCGAACAGGGCACAGCAAAAGGCGCAGTGGTGCCCGGCTATTTTATCGGGGGCAAAACCGGCACGGCTGAAAAGGTGGTCCGGGGCACCTATCGCAAGGACAAGATGCTGACGACATTTATGGCAATAACGCCAGCCGATAAGCCGCGCTACCTCTATTTCGTGATTTTGGATGAACCCAAAGGCATCCCTGAAACCTATAATTTTGCAACCTCATCATGGAATGCAGGAGCGGTCACAGGAAAATTGCTGGAACGCACGGCCCCGATGCTGCTGCCGCCAATGCCGGCTGCACCAGAAGACCCGTTTCCGACCATGGTTAAATTGAACGCTTGGGGCGCGAAAAAGTCATGATTCACGTAAGGCATCGGGCACATAAACGTCTATGGCATGGCTGACCAGACCGTGTTGACTATCTTTGTCCATCCCCCTGGGCCACTATGGATCAGAAGACAATGGTGCGGGCCGGGATAGGCCAAGCAGAAGGCAATGGGGATGGATGACACGGGATTGTTTCTTAGCCAATCTAGCCTGTACTCGCGCTGATCGGGCATAAGTGAACCCCATGCCGGTCAATCGCTCCTCCCAACCGCTTTTGCCCGTGGTCCTCTGGATGATGGGTGCATTGGTATCCTTCTCTGTCATGGCAATTTCGGTGCGGCAATTGTCCAATCAACTGGTGTTGATGGAAATTCTGGCATTGCGCAATTTGTCCGGCATTGTGATTTTGTCGGCGATGGCCTTGCTGCATCCGCCTTTGCGCGGACAGATCAAATCAGAACGGTTGAGCCTGCATGCGCTAAGAAATGCTGTGCATTTTCTGGCAACTTATTTATGGGCGCTGTCGCTAACTTTGTTGCCGCTGGCAACTGTATTTGCTCTGGAATTCACCGCGCCGGCCTGGGTTTGCGTTTTGGCGGTTTTGTTTTTGGGAGAGCGGTTGACCGCATCCCGGGTTCTTGCCGTTGTATTGGGGTTTGCGGGCGTCTTGACGATTATCCGCCCCGGCTTTGAAACCTTTCAAGCCGGCACGCTGGTGATCCTGTCGGCTGCGGTGTGTTTCAGCATTTCCATCGTTACGCAAAAACTATTGACCAAGAGTGACACGACTTATGGCATTTTGTTTATTATGAACGCATCCCAATTGCCGATGGCCTTGATCGGGGTCTATCTGACCGGCAGTTTCGGGTTCTTGTATAAATTGGGCATACAGGATCTTCTGCCCTTTTTATGCGTCTGTGTGTTTGGCATCGTCGGTCATTTGTGTCTGACAAATGCTTTTCGGGCCGGAGACGCGATCGTTGTGGTGCCGCTGGATTTTCTGAGGATTCCGTTGATCGCCATTGTCGGATATGTCCTTTATGGCGAGCCGCTCGACCCTTATGTGTTTGTCGGTTCGGCCTTCATCGTCACCGGCATTCTATGGAATATTTTTGCAGAAAAGCGACACCAGCTTGCTCTGGAACGCCAACCCCTTTCACAGGGATAGGCTTAGGCATATCCTCGCGCCAGAGCCACTTTGACACGGTCAGGTGTGAACGGAACATTGCGCAAACGCGCTCCGCACGCGTCGAACACTGCATTTGCCAGAGCCGCGGGAACGGCTGCACACGCCGCCTCGCCCGCGCCCAAAGGTGGCAGATGCGGTTGGTCGAGCAAGGCGATCACCAGTTCCGGCACATCCGGAAAGGTCAATAAGGGATAGCTTTGCCAATCCACACTTGTGACCTTTGCGGTATCGAATTGCGTTTCTTCATATAATGTTCGGCTGAGAGTTTGCAGAATATTGCCTTCGACCTGCTGGCGTGTGGCATCTGGATTGATAACCAGTCCGCAATCATGGGCGCAAACAATGCGCTTGACCACAATCGCCCCCTCACGCCGCTTGATCTCGACCTCTATGCCGATCGCCACATAGGTTTCGTTGAATTTGTAGTGGACGTAGGAAAAGCCGCGCCCCAAAGATCCGGATTTAGCAGGCGAGGGGCGCGCTTGCCATCGCATCAACTCTGCCACCTTTTGACAGACCGCCAGACCGCGCGGATCTGTCAGGCCCTCAAGGCGGAATTCCAAAGAGTCGCGCTGGGCGCTGGCGGCCAGTTCATCGATAAAACTTTCGACAGCAAAACTGTTGGCGATCTTGCCCGGCGCCCTGATATTGCTGGGCCTGAGCGGGGAGTCCTTCAACCAGTTCACCCTGACAGTCAGGTGGGGATGGGCATAAGGCGGGTGGGCATTTTGAGAAATCAATCCGGTGGAAAGACCCTGTGGCTGGTCTATGCCCGCGGCCTCGGGGCCCAATAGCGGAATATTCGGCAGGCTTGCGGTGGCCTTTGGCAACCACATCTCGGTTTCCCATGCTGCAAGCTTGCCTTCACCATTGACCGCACCGCGCATGGCGAGCAGTTGCGGCGGGCCTTTCGGGTCCCATCCCAATTCATCCTCGCGTGACCATTGCACACGGACGGGTTGGCCGATCGCCTTGGAAATCAGGGCTGCATCGGCGCAGACATCATCGTGGCCATTGGTGCCGTAACAGCCGGAACCGTCCCGATAGATCACGCGCACCTGATCAAGTGGAAGGCCCAGAATCCGCGCGCATATCCCGCGCAAGCGGTGCGTTGCCTGTGAAGCACTCCAGATTGTCACACCATCGGGGCGCACATCGGCAATACCGCAAGAAGGCCCCATAGAGGCATGGCTTTGCAAAGGCCAGTAATAGCTGGCTGAAAGCACCTGCTTGCTGTCGATAAGCGTTTTTGCGCTATCGCCTTTTTGGGTCAGAACCTCTTTGCCTGCCGATTGCCTGGCATCACTGGCAGCGGCGAGCATCCAGCTTTTGACCTTGTCATGGCCGATCAGGTTGGCCGGATCAGACCAGACGACTTTCAATTCTTTTGCTGCACGGATGGCGGTCCATTCGTTGCGCGATACCACGGCCAGAAAATTCTTAATCCTGACGATTTTGACATCGGACAGTGCTCTGATTGCAGTGTCGTCAATGGCGGTGATACTGGCACCGACCGCTTGGGGCCTTATCACGCGTGCATGCAGCATCCCGTCAATTTTGACATCATGCATGTAGGGGTGCTGCCCGGTGACCTTGGCTGCAATATCCGGGCGCGGCAGAGGCTTGCCGACAAGGCTATACGCAGCCGGATTTTTCAGAGGGGCTTTCTCGTCAATTTTCAAGGCAAATGGCTTGCCGCTGAGCAAGGCAGAAAAAGCCAAACGCTCTTTCGTATCATTTGCAATCACATGGCCATCGTCCACAGACAATTCTGTGCGGGGTTTTCCCCATTGCTGTGCCGCCATACCGATCAGTGCTTCGCGTGCTGTCGCAGCCGCCTGACGGATCTGCACGCCGCCGCGCATGATCCCCGAACTGCCAGCTGTCGGTCCCTGATCAGGGGTCAAAGCGGTATCGCCTTCAATCAAGGTGATCGCTTCAAGCGGGAGGCCAAGCTCTTCGGCAGCCATTTGCGGAATAGCAATACGCAAGCCTGTTCCCAGGTCGACCTTGCCGCAATAGATGGTGGCGGAGCCATCGGGGGCAAGCGCAATGAAGCCATCGACCTCATCGGTTTTGAGTGACTTGCCCGGCTTGAGGTGAGGCGTGTCGCGCTGTTGCGCTTGGGTGGCTCCACTGGCAAAGGCAACAATCAAGGCGCTGGTGGCACGCAACAGATCGCGGCGGTTGAGGGCCGGCACGCAAATCATGGTTGGATCGGCATTCTGGTCTGTCGTCTTGGTCATGGCATCACCTGTCCGCTAGCGCGCATGACGGCGCGGAGTATCCGGTCATGGGTCCCGCACCGGCACAGATTGTTGGCAAGCGCCTGCTTGATCTCGTCGAGGCTCGGTTTCAAATTCCGCATCAGGAGGGCCACGGCATTGATCACCATGCCATTGGCGCAATAACCGCACTGTGCAGCTTGATCGGTGATAAAAGCGGCCTGCACAGGATGGGGATTGTCGATTGTACCAAGACCTTCAAGGGTCGTGATCGTTTTACCGACGGCTTGGCTGACGCTGATCTGGCAGGATCGGATCGCCTCGCCATCGACAAGCACGCTGCAAGCCCCGCACTGACCGAGCCCGCAGCCGAATTTTGCGCCGGTGAGCGCTAGATCGTTGCGAAGAGCATAGAGCAAAGGCTGATCCGGATCAGCCGACTCTATCTGTCGGTTCTGGCCATTGATGGAGCAATGATAAACCGCCATTGTCTTCCCCTCGCGCGTGTGTTCCGGTAATTGATGCAGCCTGAAGAATTCCACAAGATCAGGATTTCCACAAGATCAAGACTTCTGGATTGCTTCTTTGCTTGTGAACCAGATCATTGTGCAACCCCCCGGACAAATTACACCCATAGAAAGAGGGTTTGGGGTGAAGGTTTTCAGCTCCCAAGCCAGAGTGGCGGGGATTGTTCAACCACCATCCCGCATGCGGCTTTGATGCAATCATCCAGACTGCCAAACCGCATAGTGCGACCCACAAGACCGGGAGCATAATGGGCATATTTGCCCGAATTGGTCATGATTACCCGGGCGGTAGGCGGGATAACCGGTTCTGTGAGCATGCACCAGCAGGTGTCGTTGACGAACTGGACACCGTAGGTTTCAAGCGTGCCGATATATCCAGCGGCCTGTGCCTTCTGGTATTCGCCGCGCCCGCAGGTAATGACCATCGGCACGATGCAATGCTGGTTGCGGGTTGTGAACAGCTGCGCAATCTTGCCGAGCTCTTCGCAGGAGGCATGCGGATTGCCGATGGCGATCAGGTCAATACCAGCCGATTGCGCATTATTGAGTTCGTACCAGCTGTGGCGCAAATCGGTTATGCTGACCTTTTGATGCGGCAATTGTGCTGCAAGTGCATGATGCTGATCGGCTTCAGGTGT
The DNA here is from genome assembly GCA_947455995.1 of Hyphomicrobiales bacterium. GTDB lineage: Bacteria > Pseudomonadota > Alphaproteobacteria > Rhizobiales > Beijerinckiaceae > CAIYZJ01. The sequence continues at coordinate 9,216 of CANGQA010000105.1, forward strand.
GATGCCTGCGACATGAAACATCGGCGCAGCGGACGTGGTGGCAAAGGCCGCGCCAAAGGATTTCAGGTCATCCTTGTCGGGGACGAGATGTTCCAGCCCCGTGACCAAGGGGATCGTCGTCGGTGCCATCATTCCGA
>CANGQA010000106.1 GCA_947455995.1 Hyphomicrobiales bacterium
AGTCGCGCAAAAATTCGTCGTGATTGCCCGGAATATAAATGACCTTGGTGCCCTTGCGGACTTTGCGCAAATTTTTCTGGACCACATCATTATGCGATTGCGGCCAGAGCCAGCCCGATTTCAGCCGCCAGCCGTCAATGATATCACCGACCAGATAGATGGTATCCGCTTCCATCACACGCAAAAAATCAAGCACAAGATCGGCCTGACAAGCACGGGTGCCGAGATGGATGTCGGATACAAAAATGGTCCGGACATGGTTGATTGCAACAGTCACGTGCAGACTCCCAAAGCACAAGCACTGATGCGAACAACATGATTTGTGTCACAATTTGATGACAGCCGGCATGCACATCAAAAATCTGTGCGGATGATCACTGTCATGGAGCTGTCACATAAGAGTCTTACACGGGGATTGTATCCCTCATGGGCATGGCAAAAGGATCCGCCTTTGCGGCCCACTGAGAGGACCACGATTTGAAACAGGAGTTATCCCGTGAAATTGTCCTCAATTCTCGCCGCTGTCGGTTTGGTCATGGGCCTTGCTGCGCCCGTAGCGAATGCAGCCGATATTTCGGGCGCAGGCGCGACCTTCCCTTTCCCTGTCTATGCCAAATGGGCTGACGCCTACAAAAAAGAAACCGGTAACGGACTGAACTATCAGTCGATCGGTTCGGGCGCAGGCATCAAGCAGATTGTGGCCAAGACTGTAACCTTTGGTGCGACCGATGCGCCGATGACCGCCGAAGAACTCAAAAAAGCCGGTCTGGTCCAATGGCCGATGGTGATGGGCGGGATCGTGCCTGTTCTCAATCTCGAAGGCATCAAGCCGGGTGAACTGGTTCTCGATGGCCCGACACTCGCCAATATCTTCCTCGGCACCGTCAAGACCTGGGATGATGCAGCGATTAAAAAGCTGAACCCGAAGCTGGCTCTGCCTTCAACCGCGATCACCGTTGTGCGTCGCTCTGACGGTTCGGGGACCACCTTCAACTTCACCGATTACCTGTCGAAAGTCAGTGCTGACTGGAAATCCAAGGTCGGTGCCGCGGCCTCTGTTGAATGGCCTGTCGGTGTTGGCGCAAAGGGCAATGACGGCGTGGCAGGCAATGTCGGCCAGACCAAGAATTCGATCGGTTATGTCGAATATGCCTATGCCAAGCAGAACAAGCTGACCTTTGCCAATATGGTCAACAAGGCCGGTAAAGTTGTCGGTCCGACCATCGAAGCCTTCCAGGCTGCTGCCGCCAATGCCGATTGGGCCAACTCACCCGGTTATTACCAGATCCTGACCGAACAGCCCGGCGACGGTTCATGGCCGATCACTGCCGCAACCTTCATCCTGATGCATGCAGAACCACAGGATAAGGCCGCATCGGGCGAAGCTTTGAAGTTTTTCGCTTGGGCTTTCAAAAACAACAAGATGGCCGAAGAACTCGATTATATCCCGATGCCAGCCGCTGTTGTGGGTCTGATCGAAAAGACCTGGGCCAATGACATCAAAGTGAAATAATCGAACTCTATACAGGCGGGGGATTGCTCCTCCGCCTGCTCTTTCGGGCCGGACCAGTCCCGCAGTCTGTCAAAGCCTCAAGCGCTCACCCAAGCTCTCTCGAACGCCGCGGGCCCCATCCGAACCAGCAGTGAGTCACATGGCCACCATCGACACCACTCAGCCGCTCACCCAAGCTGAACAGTCCGAATCCCTGTCGCGTGCTCAGGTTCTTCGTTCCATGAAGCGCGGCGATATTGTTTTTGAAAATCTGTCGAAACTCGCCGCGATCTCTGTTTTGTTGTTGCTGGGCGGCATTATCATTTCACTGTTCATCGGGGCTTGGCCCGCCATTAAAACCTATGGCTTCGATTTTCTGACCACCCAACGCTGGGCGCCTTCGCTGAAGCCGCAGCCTATTCTGGGTGCGCTCGGTCCTATTTACGGCACGCTGGTCTCCTCGTTTCTGGCTATGGTCATTGCGGTGCCGGTCGGCCTCGGCATCTCGATCTTTTTGACCGAACTCTGCCCGCACGCTTTGCGCCGCCCGATCTCGATTGCGATTGAATTGCTGGCCGGTATCCCTTCGATCATCTATGGCATGTGGGGCTTTTTCGTGCTGGGACCATTTCTGGCCGAATCCTTCCAGCCTGCTGTCATCAGTTTCTTCGCCGATGTGCCGGTGTTGAATGTCATCTTTGCCGGACCAGCCAGCAATCTCAGCCTGTTCAATGCTTCGCTCATTCTGGCCATTATGGTGTTGCCTTTTATCACCGCCATTTCACGCGATGTGTTTGCCACTGTGCCGACCGTGTTGAAAGAAGCCGCTTACGGTGCAGGTTGCACCACTTGGGAAGTCGTGTGGAACGTAGTGATTCCTTACACCCGCGTCGGCGTGATCGGTGGCGTGATGCTGGCTCTGGGCCGCGCTTTGGGAGAAACCATGGCGGTGGCCTTTGTGATCGGCAACGCCTTCAAAATCCAGGCGTCCATTTTTGCTCCGGCGACGACTATTTCAGCGGCCATTGCCAGCGAATTTGCCGAAAGTGACGGCTTGCACCAGTCCTCGCTGATCCTGTTGGGCCTGTTGCTGTTTGTCCTGACTTTTTGTGTGCTGGCGATGGCCCGCATGATGTTGATGCGGCTCGAACGCAATCAGGGGAAATGATGTCATGAGCACTGCAACCCCCAATCCCTATTACGCCGGACGCAAGCGCGGCAATCTGATTGCCATGGGCCTTTGCTATGGTGCCACTGTGTTCGGTCTGGCTTGGTTGGTGCTGATTTTGGTGACGCTGGTCACCAATGGTTTGGCAGGGTTGAGCCTTGATCTGCTCACGCAAAATACCCCGCCGCCCAACAGCACCGGCGGCGGATTGGCCAACGCGATTGTCGGCTCCTTGATGCTGACGGCCATAGGCGTCGGTATTGGCGCACCAATCGGTTTGCTGGCTGGCACTTATATGGCCGAATATGGTCGCCACTCGAAACTGACCTCGGTGATCCGTTTTATCAACGATATTTTGCTGTCGGCTCCCTCGATTATCATTGGTCTGTTTGTCTATGGCGCGGTGGTGGTGCCGATGGGCGGCTTCTCGGGCATTGCCGGCGCGCTTGCGCTAGCGGTGATCGTGATTCCGGTCGTGGTCCGCACCACCGAAGATATGCTGTTGCTGGTGCCCAATCCCTTGCGCGAAGCCGCCAGTGCTCTGGGCCTGCCTCGCTCTCTGGTGATCAAGCGGATTGCCTATCGCGCCGCCAAAGCCGGATTGGTGACAGGGGTGTTGCTGGCCGTTGCCCGCGTCAGCGGTGAAACCGCACCCTTGCTGTTTACTGTGTTGAACAACCAGTTCTGGAGCCTTGATCTGACCCACTCGGTCGCCAACCTGCCGGTGACCATCAATAATTTCGTCAATAATCCCGACCCCAACTGGAAAAAACTGGCGTGGTCCGGCGCTCTGCTGATCACCTTTGCCGTGCTTTCCCTCAACATCGCAGCCCGTGTGATCGGCTCTTCAAGGAACGAGAAATGAACGACCTTCAAACCTCACAGACTCCGGCCGCGGCCACACATTCTGCAGCGGACCATCCGGTCAAAATCGATGTGCGTGATCTGCGTTTTTATTACGGCGACACATTGGCGCTCAAAACCATTTCTTTGCCGCTCTATGCCAACAAGGTGACGGCCTTTATCGGTCCGTCGGGTTGCGGCAAATCCACCCTCTTGCGGGTTCTGAACCGCATGTATGATCTCTATCCCGGCCAGCGTGCCGAAGGGGAGATCATGTTCGAGGGACGCAATCTGCTCAATCCCAATGAAGACCTGAATCTTCTTCGCTCGCGCATCGGCATGGTGTTCCAGAAGCCGACCCCGTTCCCGATGACGATCTATGACAACATCGCCTTCGGCATCAAACTCTATGAACGCCTCAGCAAATCCGAAATGGACGAGCGCATCGAAACCGCTTTGATGAAAGCGGCGCTTTGGAACGAGGTGAAAGACAAGCTCAACGCTTCAGGCTTGAGCCTGTCGGGTGGCCAGCAACAACGCCTGTGCATCGCGCGCTCTGTCGCCATCCGCCCCGAAGTGATCCTGTTCGACGAGCCTTGCTCGGCACTCGATCCGATCTCGACGGCCAAGATCGAGGAGCTGATCGACGAGTTGAAATCCGATTACACCATCGCCATCGTGACCCACAACATGCAACAGGCGGCGCGTGTCTCCCAATATACCGCCTTCATGTATCTCGGCGAGCTGATCGAATTCAGCGACACGTCGCGTATTTTCACCTCGCCGCGTGACCAGCGCACACAGGATTATATTACCGGTCGCTTTGGCTGATTATCGAAGCGTGCAGTGCTGCCGCTTTCGCTGTGGTTTTTGCAAGGAGATTGCAAACAATGTCTGAACATATTGTCAAATCCTACGACGAAGAATTGATGGAACTGGGCCGCAAGATCGCCGAAATGGGTGGCCTTTCGGAAACCATGCTGGCCAACGCCATCCAGGCGCTGGTGCGTGGCGATACCGATCTCGCCCAGCGGGTGATCGAGACCGATCATCGCCTTGATGTGTTGGAGCGCGAGATCGAGGAAAAAGCCATTCTGACCATCGCAAAACGCCAGCCGATGGCGGTCGATCTCAGGGCGATTGTGTCATCCATCCGGCTTGCAACCGACATAGAACGCATTGGCGATCTCGCCAAAAATATTGCGAAACGTGTTGTCGCGATCAACGGCCAATTTGCTCCCAAAAAGATTGTGGGCGGCGTGGTGCATATGAGCGAGCTGGCCCTTGATCGTCTGAACCGTGTGATCGGTGCCTATGCCGACCGCAATGTCGCCCACGCGCTTGATGTCTGGAACCATGACGAGGAAATCGACCAGCTCTACAACTCGCTGTTCCGTGAATTGCTGACCTATATGATGGAAGATCCCCGCAATATCGGGTTCTGCGCCCATCTGCTGTTCTGCGCCAAAAACATCGAACGCATCGGTGACCATGCCACCAATATTGCCGAGACCATCCACTATCTGGTGACCGGCGACATGATCAGCACGGACCGTCCCAAGACCAGCGGCAGCTATGCCGCGCTGGAACACTAAACGTCCAAGTTGTATGTAGGTTGCACAATGTCCAAGCCATCCATTCTGATTGTTGAAGACGACGAAACCATTGCCCTGTTGCTTCGCTATAATCTTGAAGCAGAGGGCTATCATGTCACAACAGTAGAGCGTGGCGACGAAGCCGATCTGGTCCTTCGCGAAGTCGTGCCCGATCTGGTTCTGCTCGACTGGATGTTGCCCGGCCTGTCCGGCATCGAATTGTGCCGCCGCTTGCGCCAGCGTCCCGAGACCCAACGTCTGCCGATCATTCTGTTGACGGCACGCGGGGAAGAGGACGAGCGCGTTCGTGGCCTTGCCACCGGTGCCGATGACTATATCGTCAAACCCTTCTCAGTACCCGAACTGCTGGCCCGTGTCAGAGCCCTGCTGCGCCGCGCGTCGCCCGAACGCGTTGCCTCTTTGCTGATGGCAGGCGACATTATCATCAACCGCGAAACACGGCGCGTGAAACGCGGCGACCGCGAATTGCAACTCGGCCCGACCGAATACCGCATTCTCGAATTCCTGATGGAGCGGACAGGTCGCGTGTTCGAACGTTCGCAATTGCTCGACAGCATCTGGGGTATGGACAGCGATATCGATGAACGCACGGTCGATGTCCATGTCGGCCGCTTGCGCAAGGCCATCAACAAACCCAAGGAACGCGACCCGATCCGCACCGTTCGCGGGACAGGCTACGCCTTCGATGAAACTTTCGCTCAACTGACACGCGTCGAAATTCCGCATTGATTGAGGCTTAAAGAGGCCCAATCGCGAACCAATTTATATCGGACATCTCATCCTCAAATCTCGGGGGTTGCGGGCCCCCGCAACCACTATTACCGAACGACGCTGTGCATCCGCAAGCGTCGTTTTTTTGTTTTTGGGGCCACGCTCCGCTGCCCACTTGTGATGTCCCCCGCCTTGATTGGCTACGCTGGGGCACGGGGTTTCAAGCGCGGTCTGTATCAGGCTGGTCGGTTCGCGTTCGGCCTCAGTCAACGTCGCGGTATCAGTTTCAGGTCATCGCTGCCACCCGCTTGGACATTGACCAGCTGGTTGAGGTTGAACCAGCTTGAATAGGTGGCATAATAGCCCGCATCGAAGGCATGATGGCCATTTGTGCCGATCAGAGCATCCGGGTTGCTTCGTTGATTTGGCTGACGCCGTTGTTCTCGGTCATTTTCGAGATTGGCCGTAAGCCGGAGCCAAGCGGCTCAAGGATAATAGAGAGAGAAGATAGTCTTTATTCGGATTGATCCTGCCTGCGAGGGGTTCGTTGGGCAAGCTCGCCCTTGTTCCATTGATCAACAGACATGGTTGGCAAATCAAAATAGTCGCGGGTGGAGACATAACCCTGGCCGCCCATTCTGCCGACTGCATCCAGTGCAAACGGATCGATATGGAGGTTCGTTGTATCGATCGTGTCAGCCCTCATATGGGCGTAGACCACTTCACCGAGAATGATTTCGCGTGAATTTCCGATGCTGAGTGTTGTGTGGTGACGGCATTCGAATGCAGCGGGCGCTTCCAGAATAAACGGGCTTGGAACCTTGATGCCGTTTGATGCTGTAAGGCCTGCTTTTTGCAATTCGTCGATGCCCGGCTCGAAGGGCACCGCACACACATTCATCGCTTCAAGAATGTGATCCGAGACGATGTTGATCGTGAAGGCCTGGGTCTCGCGGACATTGCGACCTGTATCCTTTTGCGGGCCGGAGGGACGATATTCGACGCCAATCGCAAGAATAGCGGGATCTGCGGAGAGGCAGTTGAAAAAGCTGAACGGTGCCGCGTTGATACGGCCTTCGCGATCGATCGTTGTGACCAATGCGATCGGGCGTGGGACAACCGCACCGATCAGTAATTTATAGCGCTCGCGCGGGGACAATTCCTTGAAATCGTAACAGACCATGCCGGGTGATTGCGTGTGTGGTTTGGGTTGCCGGGTCATGAGGGGGTGAGTCCTTCCGATCGTGCAAACGGCGCCAACAGGCTCGAGAGATCCTGCTTGGGACGCCGCTCCAGCAAGGCCCTGTTTGCCACCGATTCAAGGTGATGATGCATAACCGTTTCAGCTTTTACGGTGTCGCCCGATGTGAGGGCTTCAATCAGTTGACGGTGCTCGGACACAGCGCATTCAGAAGAATGAGGACGGCCGTAAATGGCCAATATCAACGAGCAACGCGACGAGACTTCCTGCACATAGCGGTTGAGTAGGTCATTGCCGGTCATCTGGGCGAGCACAATATGGAACTCTCCCGCAAGCCGAATGGATTCCGGACCATCTCGCCCCTGAGAGTCGTTTTCCAGTTTTACATGATGTTCAAGCGTCGCAATCTGCTGAGGTGTGAGACGTCCGGCCAGATTGGCCACGACCTGCCGCTCAAGCGCATTGCGCACCTCAAAAACGTCGCGGGCTTCTTCAAGCGAAGGATTGGCGACAAATGCGCCGCGGTTGGGCTTGAGTTCAAGCAAACCCTCGATTGCTAACCGGCCGAACGCCTCGCGCACCAAAGTACGGCTGACACCCAGTTGTTCGCCGATGGAATCTTCCGGCAGTTTCAGACTCGGCCTGAGAGCGCCCTCAAGAATGGCGCGACGCAAAGCGCGATAGACGGCCAACACGCGTTGTCCGGATTTGGTCTCGTGGCTGGTCGATCCGGCATGGTTCATATGTGCCACGTGTTGGCGGGTTCAGAAAAACAGGTCAAGGGTGCTGTATCGCAGTTTCCGAGCGTGCATGAGAAACTGCTTGCGCCTTAGAATTGCATACAATAGCATTTGGGAATTGCATGCAACTCTCATATGGAATTGCGCACAAATTAAGTGCAAGTGCATAAAACATGAACTGCAACGGTCAATGTTGCGCCAATTCTGAACGCACGAAACCCAGCACCATTTCAAGGCCACCACTCTAGCGATACTGAAAATGGAGAGCACGATGTTCAAGACCAAGAGCACCAGAAAATGGATGATTGCGGCGGCGGCTTCGCTGGCGCTGGGAACAGCATTTGTTGGCGGGCTGCATCCGGCAGAAGCCAAAACCCTGAAATGGGGTGCCGGTCGTGAGATCGCTTCGCTTGATCCATATTCGTTCGGTGACACGTTTACACTCTCGGTGCTCAACCACGTCTATGAGGGGCTTGTGCGCTACACGGGCGATCTCAAGATCGAGCCTGCGCTGGCCCAATCCTGGGAGATGGTGTCGCCGACAGTATGGCGGTTCAAACTCCGCCAAGGCGTTAAATTCCACAATGGCAATGCGTTTACGGCCGATGATGTGATCGCTTCACTGGAGCGAGTGACACACGACACATCCCCTCTGAAGGGCAATCTTCCGGCCTATAAGGCTGCTAAAAAAATTGATGATTTTACGGTCGAAATCGAGGTTAATGGTCCCTATCCATTGCTGCTGAATGATCTCACCAACATCTATATCCTGAACAAGCAATGGATGGTTGCCAACAATGCCACGTTGCCGACCGATTCCGGCAAGGGTGTCAAAGGCTACGCCACAGACAATGCAAACGGCACCGGCCCGTTTATCGTCGAGAGCCGCCGCGCTGATGCGATGACGGTGTTTGTTGCCAATCCATCCTGGTGGGACAAGCCTGCGCATAATATTACCCGGGTCGAATTCTCACCCATCACGGCATCTTCGACCCGTGTGGCGGCCCTTCTTTCGGGCGAGATCGATTTCACCAATGTGGCTCCGCTCCAGGATTTGCCCCGGCTGGCTGCCAGCCCTGATGTGAAGGTGTTGCAGACCAGCGAACTGCGGACCGTCATCTTTGCCTTCAATCTCAAGGATCAGTTGTTCGAGAGCGAGATCAAGGACAAAAACCCGCTGAAAGACAAGAAGGTGCGCGAAGCACTGTATCGCGCCATCGATATTGACGGTGTTCAAAAGCGTGCCATGCGTGGTCTGTCGCGCAATACCGGTGCGATCATCGCACCAGCCATACCCGGTTATGTACCCGCACTTGACGAAAGGCTGCCCTTTGATCTGGACGGCGCCAAGAAACTGCTGGCAGAGGCCGGCTATCCAAACGGTTTTTCCTTCCAGATGAATTGCCAGAGCGATGGCCTCGTCAATGAAGAGGAATTCTGTCAAGCGGTTGCAGCCATGTGGTCGCGTGCAGGATTGAAGCCCAATCTCAGTCTCGGCCCGCGCAGCCAGCAGACGCCAAAGCGCGTCAAGGGCGA
>CANGQA010000107.1 GCA_947455995.1 Hyphomicrobiales bacterium
AACCGACCATGCAGGCCATCGCCGGTTTCATTGAAACCAGCGATGTTGCGTAAGGCTTATTTCTTCAGTTCGCTATAGACGAAATCAACAGCGAGGGTTGCGAGGAAGGTGTTACCGCACCACTTGGAACGACCTGTTGTGCCCAGACCCTTCGGATCGGATGTGATCGTACCACATTCGGTCTTCGACAGGTCTGTACCTGAGTAACGCAGATCCAGCGAAGCCTGCTTGTAGGTATAGGTAATCCCTGCATTCCAGGTATTGTAGTCTGGGTACTTCACAGAACCGATATAGGTCTTGGACGTTCCAAGGAACTGGCGTCCAAATTCACCCGACACCGAGAGATCATAAGGCAAAGTCACTTTGAAGGTTGCCGAGGTGTACACGTCGGTTGCACCGGTGTTGCCCCAGTTCGGGCTGGCATACAAATTGGCACCCAAGGTGATCTTGTCTGTCACGGCATAGGTTGGCTTCAGATAGCCTTCGAAATAGTTGGGAACACCTGGGGTCACCGTTACTCTGTTACCAGCAGGCCCATAAGTATCCAAGCCGCCTGCACCCGGGTAGACATAATAGACCGCGCCGACATCAACTGTCAGATTGCCGAAAACAGGGCGGGCACCAATGGCCAAATCAACTTCACCTGCCGGCTTAGTTGGCAGATCAATCGTGTTGAAGGCAACGTTGGCATAGAAGATTTCGTTGTAACGGCCTTCAAAATAACCGGCAGCGGCTGGCTTCATGGCCGAATTGGAAATACCACGAGAAAGGTAATTGCTCTTCACGCTTGCGCCGAAAGCGAAGTCAAAAGGAGACACTTCCACAACCGGAGCAGGAGGGGCCTTTTTCTTATTTGGCAGATCGGAGGCAACAGCCGAACCAGTAACCAGTGCGGTGATAACACCGGCGAGAACGAGTGACTTAGACATGGAAAGCTCCTTTAAATTCCGTCTGGATCCGCATCGGGAACCAATTAATCAATGGTTTGCGACAGTCGGGTGTTAAGATCAAGGCGAAATAAAGAGCAGGAAAAGCCTAAAATTAAGGCATGAACAGGTAAAAATATAATAAAATCAGAATCTTAACCCCATGTTGCACAAAAGCAACACGGGGCCGACAATTCTAGGTTGTACTCAGTCGAGTTTAAATTTTTCAAACTGGCGGTGTTCACCCTTGATCTTTCGGACTGTGCCGGTAATGGAGCGATAGACAAGGGTTTCGGTCTCGATCATCCCCTTGTTAAACCGTACACCATTGAGCAAAGCCCCGTCCGTCACTCCTGTCGCCGATACGATGACGTCACCTGAAGCCAATTCGTTCATCTGGTATTTTTTGTTCGGATCGGTAATTCCCATGGTCCGGGCCCGCTCCACTTTTTCTGGCGTATCGAGAATCAGTCTGCCCTGCATCTGGCCACCAACGCAGCGCAAAGCGGCCGCAGCAAGGACGCCTTCGGGCGCTCCCCCTATTCCGAGATAGATATCAATCCCGGTTTCGTGCTGCATCGCGGTGAAAATCACGCCCGCGACATCGCCATCGGTAATCAGACGGATAGAGGCGCCGGTTTTGCGGACAGCCTCGATCAGATCGGCATGGCGTGGCCGATCCATGATCAGGGCGGCAATCTCGTTGGGATTCACACCTTTTGCTTTCGCCAGCGCATTGATATTGTCGGCAGGCGAAGCATCGAGATCAACGATCCCCTCGGGATAGCCCGGTCCAATGGCGATCTTGTCCATATACACATCCGGCGCATAAAGCAGCGAGCCTGCCTGCGCCATAGCCATCACGGCAATCGCTCCGGGCATATCCTTGGCGCACAACGTGGTGCCTTCCAGCGGATCAACAGCAATATCAACCTTCGGACCCTGCCCGTTCCCAACTTTTTCGCCAATGAACAGCATGGGTGCTTCGTCGCGTTCCCCTTCGCCGATCACGATGCGACCATCAATCTGCAACCGGTTCAATTCACGGCGCATGGCATCCACTGCAGCCTGATCGGCGGCTTTTTCGTCACCATGGCCACGCAACCGCGCCGCGGAAACCGCCGCACGCTCAGTCACGCGGACCAGTTCCATCGACAGGATGCGCTCGATAACCTCGCGTGGATGAACGGTAATATCGTTGCTTTGGGACACTTTGATCACCTTTTAATGGAGTTTTCAGTTACGTTCGATACGAATCAATTGTGGCTTTTCTGCAATATGCCCATCGCTAAAGACAGCGTCCAGAGCGGCACGGATCCCTTCTTCGGACGTCGCATAGGTAATCAGCACCACGGGAACCGCACTAGTCACCTTGCCGTGATCGGCAGACTTGCGTTGCACAATGCTCTCAAGTGAAATATTTCGTTCAGCCATCCGGGTTGCAATCGAGGCGACAGCTCCCGGGCGGTCGAGGACTGACAGGCGCACATAATAGCCGCCCTCGTGGCGCTGCATCGGCGCACGTGGAGCCGATTCAAGACTATCAACCGGCAGTGCAAAGGTTTCTACCCGGGCGCCGCGTGCCACATCCGCCAAATCAGACAACACCGAGGAAGCCGTTGCCATCCCCCCTGCTCCTGCACCAACCAGTGTCAGATCACCCACCGCATCGCCGCTCAGGGTCACTGCATTGGTCACGCCCATCACCTGCGCCAAGGGCGAGGAACGATCAACCATGGTCGGATGCACCCGCTGCTCGATCCCCGTGGGGGTCCGTTCTGCAACACCGAGCAATTTGATGCGATAGCCCAGTTCCTCAGCCATTTTCAGATCAAGCGGATCAATCGCATCAATCCCCTCGACGTAAATGGCATCGGCATCAATCTCGGTACCGAAAGCCAGCGAGGACAACAAAGCCAGCTTGTGCGCGGTGTCAAAACCGCCGACATCGAAAGTCGGATCAGCTTCGGCATAGCCCAACCGTTGCGCATCACTCAAACAGGCCTGGTAAGTCAGCCCCTCAAGCTCCATGCGCGATAGAATGTAATTGCAGGTGCCATTCAAAATACCCGAAATGCGCGATATCGTATTGCCAGACATGGCCTCACGCAGGGTCTTGATCACCGGGATGCCACCCGCCACCGCTGCTTCGAAATACAGCAAAACATGATGCTGTTGTGCCAATCTGGCCAAGGCCATACCGTGCTTTGCCAGCAATGCTTTATTGGCCGTCACCACGGTTTTACCCGCCCGGATTGCCGCCTCCACCGCAATACGGGCTGGCCCTTCATCACCACCCATCAATTCAACAAAAACATCGATCTCATCGGATTGGGCCAGCACAACAGGATCATCGAACCACGCCAGTGATGAGACATCAATGCCACGGTCGCGGCCTTTATTGCGGGCAGCCACGGCCGTCACCACCAGTTGGCGGCCTGTGCGCAACGCCAATCGGTTGTTCTGGCGCTCAATCAACTGGAAAACCGAGGCCCCGACAGTGCCAAGCCCTGCAATCCCGATACGCAATCTGTGTGTCATCAGTGATCCGAAAGAAAAGAAATGAAAACAGTCAACAGTGGAAACGGCCAAAGCCCCGGAGACGGGATCAGATTTTGGCTGTTATAGGCATGACATTGTGGAGTGTCTTGTCTGCCGTCTCGAAGAAACGGCGGATATTGCGAGCAGCTTGACGGATGCGCTGCTCGTTTTCAACCAGTGCAATACGGACATAATCATCGCCATGCTCACCAAAGCCGATGCCGGGCGCCACAGCCACATCCGCCTTTTCAACCAGCAATTTAGAAAATTCCAGGCTGCCCATCTCGCGGAAGGGTTCGGGAATTTGCACCCAAGCAAACATCGAGGCTTCGGGAGCAGGAAACTCCCAACCGGCCTTGGTAAAGCTTTCAACCAGCGCATCACGGCGGTTACGATAGACATCACGCATCTCGCGGATGCACTCTTCCGGACCATTGAGAGCAGCAGTTGCCGCCACCTGGATCGGCGTATAGGCCCCGTAATCAAGGTAGGATTTGACGCGCGACAAAGCGGCCAGCAATTTTTCGTTGCCGACAGCAAACCCCATGCGCCAGCCTGCCATCGAGAAGGTTTTCGACATCGAGGTGAATTCCACCGTCACATCCATAGCACCGGGCACTTGCAGAACCGAAGGAGGTGGATTGTTGTCATCGAAATAGACTTCGGCATAGGCCAAATCCGATAGAAGAATCAGATCATGCTTTTTGGCGAAGGCAACCAAATCACGATAGAAATCGAGGCTGGCAACATAGGCGGTCGGGTTAGCCGGATAACAGGTCACCAGAGCGATCGGCTTGGGGATCGAATGCATCACGGAACGCTCAAGCGCACGGAACATCTCTTCATTGGGCTCTGCTGGCACCGAGCGGATCACACCGCCAGCCATGAGAAAGCCGAACGCATGGATGGGATAAGAGGGATTGGGCACCAATACCACATCACCGGGCGCGGTAATGGCTTGCGCCATATTGGCAAAGCCTTCTTTGGAACCAAGAGTGGCAACAACCTGCGTATCGGGATTGAGCGTAACGCCGAAACGCCGCTCGTAATAGGCCGCCTGTGCGCGGCGCAGGCCAACAACACCCTTGGAGGCAGAATAGCGGTCGGTGCGCGGTTTCCCGACGGTTTCGATCATTTTCTCGATGACGTGGCGCGGCGCAGGCAAATCGGGATTGCCCATACCCAAATCAATAATATCCGCACCATTGTTGCGTGCCGCCGCCTTGATCCGATTGACCTGTTCAAACACATAAGGGGGAAGACGTTTGATGCGGTGAAAATCGGCCATGATCCTGAGCTTTCTGGTAGGCGTTTGGGTTCAATCCATGCCAATGGCACAACACCACCGACATAAGGGGACAAGAATGATATGCGCTATTAGCATATCGGTTACCAACTGGCACCCATCCTGTCACAACGTCATGAGCGAACCGTTACCAAGCCGCCTCACGAGCCATTCACGACAGTAAAAAATTATGGTTTGATGGCTCCGGATGCCTTTTCGGATTGCTGTACAGTGGATTCCAGCTCGTCACGCAGATTTTTAACGCCCGCCTCGTCTCGAACCTTCACGGTTCCGTTTGCTGGCGTTACACCCACCGGCATATAATCACCCTTTGGACCGCGGGCCGCTTTGACAAAATCTTTCGGTTCGACAGCAGGCGTTGCGACCCCAACGAACTCGGCCGCCGAATGAAAGATCATGCCATCGGACGCATTGGGGCTCTTCGTGGATTGGCAAGCGGCCAATGATGTGGTCACAATAGCCAAGGCAAATATTCTACACACAGGGCGACGCAGCATCAGGGGGCCTCCAAAGGTTGCAGACAGATAATGCAATTCTTTACACCATCTTCGGCATTAACGCGTTAATATGCTGAAAACGCGCTGACGAAAAGCGCTGAGATCGGATTGACGAAACAAACTGCCCTGAAAAGGGTATGAACCCAGGTGCAGTTTGTGAATATGGGGGATGACAATGGCACGGAACACGACCAAAAAAGGGAAAAAAAGCCCAAAAATTCTAGAAAAACAGGCAAAAACCCCTGTTAAGCCTGCTGTTTCCGTCAAAAAAACGACGACCAAAGCCGCATCAGAAAAATCAAAATCCAAAGCGTCCCCCGGCCTTGCCGCCCCTGTCCCATCACCAGCCAAGCGGGCTGTAAAGCCCTCCATTATTTCCGAATCTCCCGCTCAAAAAGCCAGCCCAAAGCCTAAAACCAAAATCAAACCTCAAACTCATGCTCAACCAAAAAGCGAGCAGCCCAGAGTGGAGGCACAACAAGCAAAACACGATCGCTCGAGCCATGATCAGAGTGCCCACGATCACACCATGCCCGATCTTGAGGCACTGACCACCAATACCGCGTTGTTGATGGAAGAAATGGGCCGCGCCACTGCAGCATCGATGAAGCCGATCGAGCAAGGCCGCACACCCTCGCAACCCCCTGAAGAAATCAGCGATATGGCCAAAACCTTCGGCCTGGTGGTTGAACAGCTCGTGAATGATCCACAACGCCTTGTTTTGGCGCAAACGTCACTGACCCGCGACTTCATGAATTTATGGGCCGGCACCGTCAAGCGCATGAATGGCGAAGAGTCCCCTCCCTCCATCATTCCCGATCCGACCGACCGCCGCTTCAAGGATCCGGAATGGTCGAGCAATCCCGTTTTCGATTTTATCAAACAGGCCTACCTGATTACCACCCGCTGGGCCGAAGATGTGGTGGCCCATACCGAAGGTGTGGATGATCATACCCGCCACAAGGCTGAATTCTATCTGCGGCAGGTCGCCTCTGCGCTGGCTCCCACCAATTTCGTGGCAACCAATCCAGAATTGATCCGGGAAACGATGAATTCCAATGGTGAAAATCTGGTGCGCGGCATGAAAATGCTCGCCGAGGATATCGAGGCCGGCAAAGGCACGCTCAAATTACGCCAGTCGGACAGTTCCAAATTCCAGGTCGGCGTCAATCTGGCCACCACGCCCGGCAAGGTGGTTTTTCGCAACGATCTGTTCGAGTTGATCCAATACACGCCAACCACTGAGACCGTTTACAAACGCCCCTTGCTGATCGTGCCACCCTGGATCAACAAGTTCTATATTCTTGATCTGACACCGGAAAAAAGCTTTATCAAATGGGCCGTCTCGCAGGGATTGACGGTATTTGTGATCTCCTGGGTCAACCCTGACGAACGTCAGGCCAAAAAGAGCTTTACCGATTATATGCAGGAAGGCGTGCTCACCGCGCTTGACCAGATCGAGGACATTTGCGGCGAGAAAGAGGTAACCGCCATCGGCTATTGCGTCGGTGGCACGCTGTTATCGGTCACTCTTGCTTATATGGCTGCGGTCGGCGACAGGCGCATTTCCAGTGCGACCTTGTTCACGACGCAAGTCGATTTCACCTATGCCGGCGATCTCAAGGTATTTGCCGATGAAGAACAGATTAAATCCATAGAGGACAAGATGGTCGAACGCGGCTATCTCGAGGGATCAAGCATGGCCTCGGCCTTTAATATGTTGCGCCCCAATGATCTGATCTGGCCCTATGTGGTCAATGTCTATCTGAAGGGACAAAATCCCTTCCCGTTCGATCTGTTGTTTTGGAATTCCGATTCGACCCGCATGCCTGCTGCCAACCACTCTTTCTATTTACGCTCGTGCTATCTCGAAAACCGTCTGTCGAAAGGCGAAATGGAGATTGCAGGCGAGACACTTGATCTGAGCAAGGTCAAAGTCCCCATTTTCAACCTGGCGGCTCGGGAAGATCATATTGCTCCAGCCAAATCGGTGTTTCTGGGCTCGCGCTTTTTCGGTGGGCCTGTTGAATATGTTCTGGCTGGCTCCGGCCATATTGCGGGAGTCGTCAACCCCGCCAGCA
This sequence comes from Hyphomicrobiales bacterium, assembly GCA_947455995.1. GTDB lineage: Bacteria > Pseudomonadota > Alphaproteobacteria > Rhizobiales > Beijerinckiaceae > CAIYZJ01. The sequence goes on from CANGQA010000107.1 coordinate 7,352, forward strand.
AGCCCAAATACCAATATTGGACCGGCGGCAAGCCAGTCGGTTCTCTCGACAAATGGATTGCCGAAGCCAAGGAACATCCCGGCACCTGGTGGCCCTATTGGATGCAATGGATCGCCAAGCAGGCACCAGCCAAGGTCAAAGCCCGCAAACCGGGCGGCAGACGCAAGCCATTGGCCGATGCGCCCGGCACTTACGTCATGATCAAAGCCTGATCGGCCATCACAAGGCGGGGTAACCTCCCCCGCTCTTGTCAGGCCGGTTTGGGAGCAGATCCAAAGAATGATTGCACAAACAGGATTGGCTTTGAACAACAGCCACAGGGTATGACACGTTGAGTGATCGTTGCTCTGTCGTGTAAAACTCAGCGTCTTTGCGGCAGACCTGCAAAGCTGTTGGGCTGATCGAAACGGTAGGTCAGGGCCAGTGCAACAACGTCGATATGCTCTTTGACCTTGGTGGACAAATTATCCATGCCATAAGCTGCTAAAGCCGCACTATAGGCCGCATTATTGGCATCAATTTTAACCTTGGTCGCCATAGGGAAAACATGCAGGTAAGCGAGATCGAGCGTCATCGCGTCGCTGATTTTATAGCCTGCACCGAAAGAAACCCAAATCCGGTCATTGTCCGGCAAGCGCAGGCCGCGCGTGGTTTCCTTGAACGGGCCGCTTTCAAAGGACAACCCGCTGCGCAATGTCCATTGCGGATTATAGGCGTATTCGGCCCCCACAGACACAAACCAGTTGTCGTTATATTTCAAGGGCACATTGGGCTGTATGGGATGAGGCTGCCCGTTGGACTGCAAGGTCACAGCAGGTGAACCGATCCGGCTCCAATCAGTCCATTCATAACTGGCCATCAAAGACCAGCGCTCCGAAACCACTTGGCGCAGGCTGATCATGGCTGATTGCGGCAAAGGCACTGACATACCGATCGGCTGATTGGCTGCTGCCAGCGGAGCCCCAAAGAAGTCACCCTTTAAATTCTGCTTCACCTCTGAGCGGTAGCCAATGCCGATATCCGTGCCCTTCAGTGGCGACACCGTAAAGCCGGCCGAATAACCGACACCGACACCATCACCCTGCAGGCCAATAATTCCCCATTGCGAAGGCGCCGAAGCAGCCGGAATCGCACTGGCATATTTGGCTTTCAACTGCATGACACGCAATCCAGCACCAAACGACAGCATCTCGCTCCAGCGATAGCCCAACATCGGCGTTGCCTCGATCGAGGTCACCTTGGTTGTGCTGCCATAGGCGCGGCCGACATAATTGTTGTCCATCTTGGTCGCCAAACCATAGGGCGTGGTTACGCTCAGCCCCATCCAGAGCTGCTGGTTCAACTGGTAAGTCAGAAAAGAGGCGGGAACCACAGCATCCAAGCCGATATCGCCGCTTTTGGAAGAACCGCCAAATAAGGTGCCGATATTGCCATAGCCCGCCCCGGTACCGGCCTGGTTGACATGTTCAGCGAAAGGAGAAATGCCTGTCAGGTTAAAAGACCCCTGAAAACCAGAAAATTGCGTAATAGTCGCAGGATTGAAAGAAATGGAACCCAGACCGGCCGCACCCGCGGCTGTCCCTGCAAATGAAAGCGCCTCTCCCGCTGCACTCTGTTCGCGCAGAGCAAAGGCGCCTGCATTCACCCTTTCACCCGACATCACGAATGATACAACCATAACAGCTTGAAAAAGCAGCCATTTTCGGCGGGTCGATACCAATATCATTGAAACAGTCCCAAAATCTGAAAGATACAATTTCTATACAAATCTTATTTGGTGATTCTGGCAACAAACCCGTTCACTGGTAAAGATCTAGCATCCAAAGCTTAAGGCAATCCCATAAAAATC
>CANGQA010000108.1 GCA_947455995.1 Hyphomicrobiales bacterium
ATGGATCGCCTGAAACCACAACGGGTGGCAATGCCCTTAAATTTTATGCTTCTGTGCGTCTTGATATTCGCCGTATCGGATCGATCAAGGACAAGGAAGAGGTAATCGGCAACACGACCCGCGTCAAAGTCGTTAAAAACAAGGTGGCGCCACCGTTCAAGCAAGTGGAATTTGACATCATGTACGGCGAGGGTGTCTCCAAGAATGGCGAACTGGTCGATCTCGGTGTCAAGGCAGGCATTGTCGAAAAATCCGGCGCCTGGTTCTCCTATGACAGTGTGCGGTTGGGGCAGGGGCGTGAAAATGCCAAAACCTTCCTCAAGGAACATCCCGATGTCGCCGCCAAAATTGAGTCCCAGATCCGCCAGAATTCCGGTCTGATTGCCGATCGGATTCTTGAACAGGCTGATCCGACTGCCGATGATCTGGACGAAGGCACCGCATAAGGATCAGCGGACTCCCGCTTCGGGTGTCTGTAGCTTCGGGTGTCTGTATCGGTCTGCTGCCGTATCTGTTTTGCGGCGTGCTCGCTGGTTGCTGTTTGGTCGTTTGACAAAAGGGCGCGGTTTCGCGCCCTTTTGCTTGTCAGGGGATGATTTTATGGTCTTTGCTCACAGATGATGTTGTCTTGCATGGGCCGCGCTCTCGACAGGAACGGGGCTTTGGCACTATGAACTAAAAGAAGTGGATGGGGCAATTTGTCCTGATTTGTCTTGAAGACGAAGCATAGGGTCTGATGCAATGAGCGGCGTGAATGAAATCCGGGCGACTTTTCTTGATTATTTCGGCAAGCATGGACACGAGATTGTTCCCAGCTCGCCTTTGGTGCCGCGCAACGATCCGACCTTGATGTTCACCAATGCGGGCATGGTGCAATTCAAGAACGTATTCACGGGCATGGAAAAACGGGCGACCCAGCGCGCCACCACCTCTCAAAAATGCGTGCGGGCTGGCGGCAAGCATAACGATCTCGACAATGTCGGCTATACAGCCCGTCATCACACATTTTTTGAAATGCTCGGGAATTTCTCGTTCGGTGATTATTTTAAGCCCGATGCCATCGAATTGGCGTGGAACCTGATCACCAGGGAATATGGGCTTCCCAAGGACAAGTTGCTGGTCACAGTCTATTCCGAGGACAATGAGGCCCATGCTTTATGGAAAAAGATTGCCGGATTCTCGGACGACAGGATCATTCGCATTCCGACCTCCGACAATTTCTGGGCGATGGGTGATACCGGCCCTTGTGGCCCCTGTTCCGAAATTTTTTATGATCATGGCGATCATATTCCGGGCGGCCCGCCCGGTTCTACCGACGAGGATGGCGACAGGTTCATAGAAATCTGGAATCTGGTGTTCATGCAATATGAACAGGTCTCGCTGAGCGAGAGGATTTCACTGCCCAAGCCGTCGATCGATACCGGCATGGGTCTGGAACGGATTTCGGCGGTGCTGCAAGGCACGCATGACAATTACTCGACCGATCTGATGCGTGCGCTGATCCGCGCGGTGGCGGATGTGACCGGCGTTGACCCCGAAGGGCAAGTGAGCCACCGTGTCGTATCCGACCATTTGCGCGCAACATCCTTCCTGATTGCCGATGGCGTATTGCCGTCCAACGAGGGTCGCGGCTATGTGCTGCGCCGGATCATGCGCCGCGCTATGCGGCATCTGCAATTGCTCGGCTCGCGCGAGCCGGTGATGTATAAGCTGGTGGCGGCTTTGGCACGCGAGATGGGGCAGGCCTATCCCGAACTGATCCGCGCCCAGTCACTGATCGAGGAAACCCTGCGTCTTGAGGAAAGCCGTTTCCGCAAAACGCTCGAGCGCGGGTTGACGATTTTGGACGACGAAACCCGGACCTTGACCCAAGGGGCCAAGCTGTCGGGCGAAACGGCCTTTACTCTGTATGATACCTATGGTTTTCCGCTCGATCTGACGCAGGATGCCCTTCGCGCCCGTGGTATGGGCGTTGATGTCGAGGGCTTCAACACCGCCATGGAACGCCAGCGCGAAATGGCGCGGGCGGCTTGGTCGGGTTCGGGCGATGCGGCCACCGAGAAAGTCTGGTTCGGTCTGCGCGAAACCTGCGGGGCCACCGAATTTTTGGGCTATGACACCGAAAAGGCCGAGGGTGTTGTCTCGGCCATCGTTGCTGATGGTACGCAAGTTGCCGAAGTCGAGGCGGGCAAACAGGCGTGGGTTGTCTTGAACCAGACCCCGTTTTATGGCGAATCCGGCGGGCAGGTTGGTGACACCGGCGTGTTGTTCTCTGCCGGTTTCAAGGCCGTGGTGCGCAACACCCAGAAGAAACTGGGTGATCTGTTCGTGCACGAGGTGCAAGTCGAGTTAGGCACACTCAAACAGGGCATGGCGTTGGAATTGCAGGTCGACCATAGCCGCCGTTCTTCCATCCGTGCCAATCATTCGGCCACCCATTTGTTGCACGAGGCCTTGCGCATGGTGCTGGGTGACCATGTGGCGCAGAAGGGTTCGATGGTCTCGCCCGATCGTTTGCGGTTCGATTTCTCGCATCCCAAGCCGATTTCCGAGGCCGAATTGGAGCAGGTCGAGACAATCGCCAATCAGGTTGTCTTGCAAAATGATGCGGTCACAACCCGTTTGATGGGAGTGGACGAAGCCATCGCCCAAGGCGCGCGGGCGCTATTTGGCGAAAAATACGGCGAAGAGGTGCGCGTGGTCTCGATGGGTCTGCCATCAGAGGGCTCAAACCATGCCTTCTCCGTCGAATTATGCGGGGGCACCCATGCCAGCCGTACCGGTGATATCGGTTTGGTCACCATCGTCTCCGAGGGCGCCGTCGCTGCCGGTGTACGGCGGTTGGAGGCGATGACTGGTGAAGCGGCGCGCCTCTATCGCGCAGAGGAATCGCGGCGTTTGCGTGATCTGTCTGCCTTGCTGAAAGTGCCGTCGCAGGATGCAGCCGAACGGCTGACAGCGCTGATCGAGGAACGGCGCAAACTGGAGCGCGATCTGTCCGATGCCCGCAAGAAGCTGGCGATGGGGGGCGGCAGCGGCGGTGCTGGGTCCGATATTGTCGAGATCAACGGCGTCAAGCTGATGGCGCGACTGGTGACCGGTGTTGAGATGAAAGACCTCAAAGCGCTGGTGGATGAGGGCAAGATGCAAGTCGGCTCCGGTATCGTGGCGATTGTGGCGGTGTCCGAGGATGGCAAAGCTGGTGCGGTGGTCGGCGTCACAGCCGATCTGACCGACCGTTTCAACGCGGTCGATCTGGTGCGCGTATTGTCTGATACGTTAGGCGGCAAAGGCGGTGGTGGGCGTCCCGACATGGCGCAAGCCGGCGGCCCCGATGGCACCAAAGGGCAGGCGGCCCTGGATGCGGTCAAAGCCCGACTTTCTTAATCAAGGTTGGGATAGGGGGGCATTGATCGCTCTCCGCTTTCCCAATCCGCGTCTGTCTTCCTTGTCTTACAGAAGATAAAAAAGCCCCGAAGCAGTTGTCCTGCTCCGGGGCTTTTGTTGTTTCGGCTTTAGGCCTTAGTGGCCCATGGCAATCCGGAGATTGGCGTCGATCTTGTCGAGGAAGCCGGTGGTCGAGAGCCACTTTTGATCGGCACCAACCAGCAGGGCCAGATCCTTGGTCATGTAACCGTCTTCAACCGTGTCGACGCAGACTTTTTCAAGCGTATCGGCAAAGCGCTTCAACTCGTCATTGCTGTCGAGCTTGGCGCGGTGGGCGAGGCCACGGGTCCATGCGAAGATGGAAGCGATCGAATTGGTCGAGGTTTCCTCGCCTTTCTGGTGCTGGCGATAGTGGCGGGTAACGGTGCCGTGGGCGGCTTCCGATTCCACAATCGAACCATCCGGTGTCATCAGCACCGAGGTCATCAGGCCGAGCGAGCCGAAACCCTGCGCCACAATGTCGGACTGCACGTCACCATCATAGTTCTTGCAAGCCCAGACATAGCCACCCGACCATTTCAGCGCGGAAGCCACCATGTCGTCGATCAGGCGATGCTCGTAGGTGATGCCGGCAGCTTTGAACTGGCTCTTGAACTCAGCGTCGAACACTTCCTCGAACAAATCCTTGAAGCGGCCGTCATAGGCCTTCAAAATCGTGTTCTTGGTGGACAGATACACAGGATATTTGCGGTTCAAACCGTAGTTGAGCGAAGCGCGGGCGAAATCGCGGATCGAGTCATCAAGATTATACATGGCCATGGCCACGCCGGCTGATGGGAATTTGAACACTTCCTTTTCGATGACTGTGCCGTCATCACCTTCAAATTTGATGGTCATGCGGCCTTTGCCGGGCACTTTGAAATCGGTGGCGCGGTATTGGTCGCCGTATGCGTGACGGCCAACCACAATCGGCTGGGTCCAGCCGGGCACCAGACGCGGCACGTTCTTGCAGATGATAGGCTCGCGGAAAATCACACCGCCCAGAATGTTGCGGATGGTCCCGTTCGGTGACTTCCACATTTCCTTGAGATTGAATTCTTTCACACGCGCTTCATCGGGGGTGATGGTGGCGCATTTTACGCCGACGCCAGCTTCCTTGATGGCATGAGCGGCATCAATGGTGACCTGATCATTGGTTTTGTCGCGATATTCAACACCCAGATCAAAATATTGCAGGTCAACATCCAGATAAGGATGGATCAACTTGTCTTTGATCTCCTGCCAGATGATCCGTGTCATTTCATCGCCGTCGAGTTCGACAACGGGGTTATTCACCTTAATCTTTTTCATCGGACAGAACCTTTATATGTCGGGACGTTGCGCTTACTGTCGTTTGGAGACCTGCAAATGATACAGTGACTCGCGCACGACGTGGCTTCTCTTATCAGAGCCTTTGCCGCACGCAAAGCGCACCTTTTGGACAACATGCCAGTATTGCCAAAAACGTGGAGAGACCTGCAAACACTTCCGCTCATTTGCACTTTGGGTTAGGAAATGGGGCAGCTGCACAAGCGAATCGGATGAGCGCATGGCCGGAGCCGGAACAGATCATAGTCGTCCCTCCTTGCAAGGTGGCCCGGTCATTGTGTTGGTTGAGCCGCAATTAGGCGAGAATATCGGCATGGTCGCGCGGGCTATGGCGAATTTCGGATTGATCGAGTTGCGCATTGTCCGTCCCCGCAGCCATTGGCTGCATCAAAAGACCCGTGCGGCGGCAGCTGGCGCCGAACATATCCTTGATCGCGCCGAAGTGTTCAAAACCCTTCCGGAAGCGATGGCCGATTTGAATTTCGTCTTTGCCACCACGGCGCGCGAACGTGGGCAGGGCAAGGTCGTGATGGGTCCGCCGGAAGCGGGCCAGCAGATGCAACAGCGGGTCGCACATGGCGAGCGGGTCGGCATCATCTTCGGTCGCGAGCGAACTGGACTGGAAAATGACGATATCGCCCTGGCCGATGCGATTTTGACTTATCCGGTCAATCCGGCCTTTGCCTCGCTCAATCTGGCGCAAGCCGTCCTGCTGGCAGGCTATGCATGGATTGCGGCAGGCGAGATGGCTTTGCCGTTCGAGCGGCGCGAGCGTTGGCCACCAGCCAAGCGCGAGATGGTGCTGTCGTTTTTCGATTATCTGGAAGACCAGCTCGAACAGCGGGGCTTTTTCCGTCCGAAGCACAAGCGCCCCATCATGAGCCGAAATTTGCGCAATATGTTTCATCGCATGGCGCTGAACGAGCAGGATGTCCGCACCTGGCGTGGCATGGTGGTGCGGCTGGTGGAAGGCCCGCGAGACAATCCGCAAACCCGCAAGCGCGTCCGTAATCCACCCAAAAAGCCGATTGCAGAAAAAGATACGCCATGAACCAGTCTGCTGATGTCGATCTGGCTATTGTTGGCGCGGGGGCTGCGGGAATTACGGCAGCCCGCACAGCGCTTGGTTTGGGGGCTACTTGTGTGGTGCTCGAAGCGCGCAACAGGGTGGGCGGGCGCGTTCATACAGATGCCAGCCTTGGCCCGCATTTTGATGCCGGAGCGGCCTATATCCATTTTTGTGATCGCAATCCCTGGGTAAGGGAAGCGCGGCGGTTGGGCATTGAAACGCGTCAATGGCGCGGTTTCATGCATTTTGAGCCCTATATCAATGGGGTGCGCGTGCCTGAGGAGGCCGTGTTGCGGCGAAGGCGGGTCCGTGAGGGGTTCTGGACCCATCTTGAAAGCATCGAGGATCAGGATCTCGACCAGCCGATTTCTGATGCTGCACTCGTTTTGCAGGATGAGGGCCGTGATGCCATCACAGATATGTCGCGTCTTGGGTTGGGGGAAGATCCCCAACATGTCTCCTTGCGTGATTATATGGCGCTGTGGGACGGACCGGACCGCATCGTACCGCAAGGCTATGGAACACTTGTGATGGCTGCTGCTGCGGGTTTGCCGATCCGGTTGGATTGTCCTGTCGACCGGATCAACCAGACTTCTGCGGGCTTTGATGTTGTCACGGCAAAAGGTGTGATCAAAGCGCGGGCGGTGGTGCTGACGGTTTCGGTCGGGGTCCTGAAAGCGGGGCGCATCGGCTTGCCTTCCGGCCTCTCAGCGGACTTCTGCAGCGGACTGGATGGTCTGGCGATGGGAGCCCTGACCAAGGTGGCATTGGCCTTTGATGGCGAGCGGTTCGGGATCCCGCAAGGGGCCGATAAAATCGCGCTGGATGCGCCCGGGGGCTCGATGACGTTTGAGTTATGGCCGTTCGATCAGAATCTGGTGTTGGCGGTGTCGGGCGGGCAGGGCGGACGCAGGCTGATCGAGCAAGGCGAGGCGGCGTCGGTTGAGGATGTGGCAAGGCTGTTTTCCACCATCATCGGGCGCGATTGCCGTCCGCATCTGCGCGGCGGTCGGTTGAGTGGCTGGTGGGGGGATCCCTATAGCGAGGGGTCTTATGCCTATGCCAAGCCTGACCGGCACCACGCGCGCGCCATGCTGCTCGATACCGGGATCGAGGGGTTGTACTATGCTGGTGAAGCCACGGCTGGCGGACGTTTCGGGGCCTGCATGACAGTGGCAGGAGCCAGCTATGCAGGGTGGGATGCTGTCAAAAAGGCGTTAAAAACCCTTGGTCACCCGCTTCCTCGCAGGGTTTTGCGATGATCGATCATGCATCACCAACCATTGTGGTGTTTGATTCCGGCTTGGGCGGGCTGACGGTCCTCTCGCCCATTGCCGCCCGCTTGCCGGATTCAAGGCTGGTCTATGTGGCGGATGAGGCGGGTTTTCCCTACGGAGGACGATCCGAACAGGATCTGCTGGCGCGGGTCGAACGGGTGATTGCGGCGGCAATCGACCGGTTCCGGCCCGATCTGGTGGTGGTGGCCTGCAACACCGCCTCGACGCTGGTTCTGCCACAATTACGGGCACGCTTTGCTGTGCCATTCGTCGGGACAGTCCCCGCGATCAAGCCGGCGGCCGAACAATCCAAAAGCCGGTGCTTTGCCATTCTGGCGACTGAGGGGACTGCCAAACGCGATTATACCCGTGCCCTGATCGCACAATTTGCCAAGGATTGCCGCGTGATTATCCATTCTCCGCCCGCCCTTGCCTCGCGGGCCGAGGCGTGGTTGCGCGGTGAAGGCCTTGATGAGCAGGCATTGCTGGCCGATATTGCCCCGTGTTTTGTCTCGGCCGATGGGGCACAAACCGACGCCATCGTGCTGGGTTGCACCCATTACCCCTTGTTGCTGGAGGCGATGACGCGGCTGGCGCCTTGGCCTGTGACATGGATTGATCCTGCTCCTGCCATTGCCAAACGGGTAGAGCATTTGCTCGGGCCAGCAGCCAGTGCGGCAACCATACGGACGGGGGCAGATGTGTTCGTCTCGACCAGTCCTGTGGTGATGAGCGAAGGCTTGCACCAAGCTTTGCATCGCTATGGTTTGGCCGATCAGGCACTTGTGCATCTGGAATTGGGCTGACAGGCCGGTTTTTGTTCCTCTGGCGCTATTGGGTGTTTGACTTACCCCTCCGGCTTCGTTATCAGAGCGGGAGATGGTGAGCGGGCCGCAATCCTTGATTGCTGGCCTGTTTGCTATTTCACGCACCCGTGAACTGCTGGCGCTGCGCGCCAGCTGGTTCTGTCGGCTCTCGGTTGGCTTCGGTTGATCGGGGTAGAGGAGGGCGCGTTCCTATAAACCTGATTGTTTTTGAAGGAACTGCGATGTCTAAGCGTATTGAAGCCAAGCATAAAATTGACCGTCGTTTGGGTCAGAATATCTGGGGCCGTCCAAAAAGCCCTGTGAACCGCCGCGAATATGGCCCCGGCCAGCACGGCCAGCGCCGCAAGGGCAAAATGTCGGATTTCGGCACCCAGCTCCGCGCCAAGCAGATGTTGAAGGGCTATTACGGCAACATCTCCGAAAAGCAGTTCCGTCGTTACTACCATGAGGCGCTGCGTCTGAAGGGTG
>CANGQA010000109.1 GCA_947455995.1 Hyphomicrobiales bacterium
GCCGATGGCATCGAAATCGCCCGCCGGACCGTCGCCAAATACCGCGAGAGCCTGCGTATCCCCTCTTCGGTTGAACGACGGCGGGAAAAGCAGGCGCGCATGGCCCGTTAGCCATTCGATTGAATGATCTGGTTTTCAAACATGGTCAAACAAATATATATCCTTGATATCCTATTTTCGTGATCACTGTTCCGACTGTCTGGCAGGCTCCCGTGCGCTCAACCTATCTTGATGTGATCAGAGGTCTGGCCTGTCTTCAGGTGCTGATGCTGCATCTCGCGGAAGCTTTTTTTCCTGTGTTTGCCACCGCTAAAATTCAAGATAATACCCTTGGCGGATATATTCACGCCTCTCCGCTTTATTTGATTTATGATGGCTATACCGGTGTTTTCGTGTTTTTTCTGTTGTCTGGCTATGTGCTGACGCCGAGTTTTGCGAAAGATTACCATCCCGCCCGACAATTTGCAGCACGCTGGGGACGTTTGGTGATTCCTGCTTTCATGGCGTGCCTGCTGTCCTTTGTCATCAAATGGCTGGTGATCGATCTCAATCCCACTGTTCGGGCCGCCGAGCTGTCCGCATCGGTGTTTTTGAAAGACTGGTGGCGTCCCGATCTGACCTTGGCCAATCTGGCGCATGACAGCTTTCTGAACGCCCTTTTCATGGGCTATGCCGAAACAAGTGCGCTTTTTCCTGACCAATATCTGCAATCCATCGAAACCTCGTTTGTTGCGCCCTTGTGGACCTTGAGCGTGGAAATGCATGGTTCGATTTTGCTGTTGCTGCTGATCAGCCTGCGCAAGCACAGCCGGATTCTCTATATACTGGGACTAGCCATCGCCAGCGTGCTGTTCATCCGGACCTATTACATCCTGTTCGTCATCGGCCATCTGATCAATCTGCAAACGCAGAATTCCCAGCACCACCAGAACACAAGAACCGCCATCCTTTTTCTGACGGCAGGTATCATTCTTTGTTTTACTGGTGAAACCAGCACTTTGGGCTTTCTGGAAAGTGTCTGTCAGGCCGGATTGACGCTGTCACTGGATTGCTCGGGCCATATCCAGAAAATGATCGGATCAATTCTGATATTTTATGGCCTCTTGCATCACAAGGGCCTGAAAGATCTGTTGAAAGGCCGGCTTCTTGAGCAGTTGGGCAGATATTCCTTCTCGATCTATCTGGTCCATTTTCCGATTCTGTGCGGCATCGGATCTACAGTAGCGATCGTCGCCGAGCCACTTTACGGCGCACCGATAGCCTTGATGATAGGGGCTGTGGCGACGCTGGCTACGACCTTTGCCATCGCGCCCTATTTCCATCATATTGACCAACTGGCCATGCGGGTATCGTCTTTCCTGCGCGGGCAGGTTCGTACACACTCGTTTTCACCCGTCAAACGTGACCGTTTAAAATAGGGCAAGAACCATGCTGACCATCTGGGGCCGAACCAACTCGATCAATGTCCAAAAAGTCTTGTGCTGCTGCGACGAAATCGGCCTGCCCTACACACGGATTGATGCGGGCATGGCCTTTGGGGTTAACAAGACTCCCGAATATCTCGCTATGAACCCGAACGGGCTCGTGCCGACCATGAGCGATGACGGCTTCATCCTGTGGGAATCCCATGCCATGATGCGCTACCTGTGCCGCACCTATGACACTGACCACCTGATCACCCCCAAGGATGAGAAAACCTTTGCCAAGGCCGATCAATGGACTGATTGGGCCCATACGGCGGGTTGGGTGCCGATGCGCGGACTGTTCTGGGGCATGGTGCGCACGCCGCCTGATCAGCGCAATCATGCCGATATTGCCGCCAGCATCGAGGGCTGTGCCAAAGCGTTCGCCCTTGTCGATCAAGAATTGAGCCGCAGCGCCTATATCGCCGGCGATATGTTCAGCTTCGGGGATATTCCTCTGGCTCTGCTGGCCCATCGCTGGTTTACCATTGACATCGAACGCCCAGACCTTCCGCACTTCCAGCATTGGTATGAAGGCATTGTTGCGCGTCCCGGTTTTGCCAAACATGGCGGCGGACCGCTGAGCTGATCCCCATTCTGTGAAGCATCCCGATCTGGAAGGTGGTCTAACCGCAGGTCCGCTGCGTATCGGCCCATGATGTCGATTGTTTTTACTTGCACTTTTGGCCGTTCAGCTTGTACGCAAACGCTGTGTCACGCGTGTGGCCATCCATTCCTCCTGTTGAATAAGAAGCATGTCCATGAATGATGTAACTGTCGGTTCTTTGCGTATCGCCAAGCCTCTGTATGATTTTGTTGTCAATGAAGCCATTGCAGGAACCGGTATCGACCCGCAGACTTTCTGGTTGGGTCTCGGCGAGATCATCGACACCCTCGGCCCTGAAAATCAGGCTTTGCTGGACAAACGCGATTCCTTGCAAAACCAGATTGATGACTGGCACCGCAGCCATCAGGGGCAGTCCATCGATCAGGCTGCTTATGAAGCCTTTTTGCATCAGATCGGCTATTTACTGCCCGTACCGGCTGGGGAGGTGATTGCCACCGCCAATATCGATGCCGAAATCGGCCAGATTGCCGGGCCCCAACTAGTCGTGCCGATGTCCAATGCCCGTTATGCTCTCAATGCCGCCAATGCGCGCTGGGGCAGTCTCTATGACGCGCTGTATGGAACCGATGCCGTAGCCGACGAAGGAGACCTGGCTCGCTCCAAGGGCTTCAATGCCAAGCGCGGCGCAGTTGTCGTCCAAAAGGCCAAGCAATTACTCGATCAGGCCGCCCCGCTCGCCAAAGGCCACCATGCCGATGTCACCGCCTATGCCGTCCATAACGGTGCTTTACTGGTAAGCCTGAACGATGGAAGTACCACGGCTCTGGCCGATCCATCGGCCTTTGTCGGCTATCGTGGCGCGACGGCCCTGCCTGAAGCCATTATCCTGGTCAACCACAAGCTGCATCTGGAAATCCGGATCGACCGCTCGACGCCGATCGGCAAAACCGATCCTGCCGGCATGTCCGATCTGGTCATCGAATCGGCCATCACCACGATCATGGATATGGAAGACAGTGTGGCCGCAGTGGATGCGGAGGACAAGGTTGAAATCTATCGCAACTGGCTGGGTCTGATGAAAGGCACCTTGAGTGCCTCGTTTGAAAAAGGCGGTCAGGTGGTCGAACGCCATCTCAATCAGGACCGCCACTTCACCGGCGCCAATGGCGGAACGCAGGTGCTGCCTGGCCGCTCGCTGATGCTGGTGCGCAATGTCGGCCATCACATGATGACCGATGTGGTGCGCGACCTATCTGGTCACGACGTCCCGGAAACCATCATTGATGCTGCAGTTTCGGTGCTGATTGCCATGCACGATCTGCAATCGAAAGGCCCGCTGCACAATTCGCGCACCGGATCAGTCTATATCGTAAAACCCAAAATGCACGGTCCTGATGAAGTGGCATGGGCAGACAGGCTTTTTGCAAAGGTCGAGGATTTGCTCGGCCTGCCACGCTATACCCTGAAAATGGGCATCATGGATGAGGAGCGCCGCACAAGCGCCAATCTGAAGGCCTGTATTCTCGCGACCCCGCATCGGGTGGCATTCATCAATACCGGGTTTCTCGATCGTACCGGCGATGAAATCCATACTTCGATGGAAGCCGGACCGATGGTCCGCAAAAACGACATGCGCAGTGCTGTCTGGCTGCCCGCCTATGAGGATTCCAACGTCGATACGGGTCTGGCTTGCGGCCTGCCCGGCAAAGCGCAGATCGGAAAAGGCATGTGGGCAGCTCCCGACCGGATGGCCGACATGCTCAGTCAGAAAATCGGCCACCCGAAGGCGGGTGCAAATACAGCATGGGTACCCTCGCCCACCGCAGCCACCTTGCATGCCTTGCATTATCATGAGGCCGATGTCGCAGCACGGCAGCAGGAACTGACCGGCCATCCCCGTGCAAAATTGACCGATATCCTGACCATTCCAACCGCCCAGTCCAACTGGTCCCCTGACGATGTCAAACAGGAAATCGACAACAATGTTCAAGGTATTCTCGGCTATGTCGTGCGCTGGATCGATCAGGGCGTAGGCTGCTCGAAAGTGCCGGATATCCACGATATCGGCCTGATGGAAGACCGAGCCACCTTGCGCATTTCCAGCCAGCATCTCGCCAACTGGCTGGCGCATGGTGTTGTCAGCGAGGCGCAGGTGCTGGAAAGCATGACGCGCATGGCAGCCGTGGTCGACCGCCAGAATGCCAGTGATCCTCTGTACCAGCCGATGGCTCCTGCCTGCGACGGAATCGCATTCCAGGCCGCCGCCGACCTGATCTTCAAGGGCCGCAGCCAGCCCAATGGCTATACGGAATTTATTCTGCATGCCCGCCGCAAACAGGCAAAAGCTGCCGCGACTGCCCATTAATCAGGCAAACCGGTAAGCCGGGCCAAAGCCTTTCAAAAGCCTTGTTGACGACAGACGGCAAAGCAGGCACTGCACAGGAGTGAGGGTGAAACTGTTCGGGTTTCACCCGTCATCCGCAACGGAGCCCGTGAACAGATGAACCTCGCCCAAAAGGTTCTTGCCAGCAACGATCCTGCGACCGAACGCAAGATCACACTCTTTGATCCCGATCTTCTGCGCCGCTCGGTCATTGAAGCGGCGCGACAGTCGCCCGATATGACACAAGGGCGCAAAGCGGTTGTGGCTGTCCTACAACAAGCCCTGTCCCATGAGCGGGCCAATGCGGAAGCCATCCTGTTTGCCAAACGCAACGGTATGGCCTGCGCGGGCCATTTGTCACTGGTGATGGACACCTGCATCACAGCCCTGTTCGAGGTCGCCACACAGATTTTCTATCCCGCCGACAATCCATCGACCGCCGAACATATGGTGGTGGCTGCGGTGGGTGGTTACGGTCGCGGGACGCTGGCGCCCGGCTCCGATATCGATTTGCTGTTTTTGCTTCCCTATAAAACCACGCCTTGGTCCGAGAGTGTGGTTGAAATCATTCTGTATGCCTTGTGGGATCTCAAGCTCAAGGTCGGCCATTCCACCCGCACCGTCGAGGAGTGTATCCGCGAGGCCAAGGCGGATATGACCATCCGAACCGCTTTACTGGAAGCCCGCTTCATTATCGGCGAGGCAAAACTCTACGGAGAATTCGAGACCCGTTTCGACAAGGACATTGTCATCGGAACCGCGCCCGAATTTGTTTCCGAAAAGCTGGCCGAGCGCGAACGCCGCGTCACCCGCGCCGGCACATCACGCTATCTGGTCGAGCCCAATGTCAAAGACGGAAAAGGCGGTTTTCGTGATCTGAACACGCTGTTCTGGATTGCCAAATATGCCTATCGGGTCAAACGCACAGTCGATTTGGTCGGGGCCGGCCTGTTCGAGCCGGATGAATATGCCCTGTTCGAGGCCTGCGAGGAATTCTTATGGCGGGTCAGATGCCATATGCATTTTGCAACCGGACGGGCCGAAGAGCGCTTGTCCTTCGACCTGCAACGGGTGATTTCCGAACGGATGGGCTATGCCGGGCATGGCGGGCTGTCCGGTGTCGAACGATTCATGAAACGCTATTTTCTGACGGCCAAGGATGTCGGCGATCTGACGGCGATTGTCTGCGCGGCCCTTGAAGCACGCCACACCAAGAAAAAGCCGATGCTCGACCGCGTGCTTGGCCACCTCAAGCGCCGGCAAACCCGCATTGCCGATAATCCCGATTTCGTGCTGGTAGGCGGTAGATTATCGGCTGCCAAGCCTGATATTTTTGCGAAAAAGCCCATCAACCTCTTGAAACTGTTTTGGCTGGCCGATCGGCTGGGCCATGCCATCCACCCCGATGCCACACGCCTGGTCACGCAATCCTTGCGGCTGGTCAATGCCCAGTTGCGCGCCGATCCCGAAGCAAATTCGCTGTTTCTGGATATTCTGACCTCCAACAACACCCCTGAAGCGGTTTTGCGGCGGATGAACGAAACCGGCCTTTTGGGTCGGTTCATCCCGCAATTCGGACGCATCGTCGCCATGATGCAGTTCAATATGTACCACCATTACACTGTCGACGAGCATCTTCTGCGCTCGCTCGGCGTGCTATCGAGTCTGGAAAAGGGCCAGCTCAAAGACGAGCTGCCGGTGGCCAACGAGATTTTGCCGACCATCCGCAACCGCACCGTGCTGGCTGTGGCAATTTTTCTGCATGATGTCGCCAAAGGTCGCCCCGAGGACCACTCCATTGCCGGAGCCAAGGTTGCGCGCAGCCTTTGTCCCCGTCTCGGGCTTAACGAAGCCGAGACAGAGGCCGTCGCCTGGCTGATCGAACACCATCTGGATATGTCGACTATTGCCCAGAGCCGCGATTTATCCGATCCGCGGACCATCGAAACCTTTTCGGCCATTGTCCAGACTCTCGAACGGCTGAAACTGCTGCTGGTGCTGACCGTATGCGATATCATGGCGGTGGGACCAGGGGTATGGAACGGCTGGAAAGGCCAGTTGTTGCGTACCCTGTTTTGGGAAACCGAAATCATTCTGGCCGGTGGCCATTCCACCATCGACCGCGCACAACGGGTTGCCCATGCCCAGCTTATGACCCGCAATGCCCTGCCAGGCTGGTCAGATCCTGAAATTGACGCCTATATCAGCCGCCATTATCCAGCATATTGGCTGAAAGTGGATCAGGAACACCGTATCCGCCACGCCCGTTTTCTGCTGGCTGCTGAAAAAGACATGCGGTCACTGGCCACCGAAGTTGCGACCGACAAATTCAGGGGTGTGACAGAACTGACCATCACCGCCACCGACCATCCGCGCCTGCTGGCCATCATCACCGGAGCCTGTGCCGCCGCCGGGGCCAATATCGTCGATGCACAGATTTTCACGACCACGGATGGCATGGCACTCGATACCATCTCGGTCTCGCGCGCCTTTGATGATGATCAGGACGAATTGCGCCGCGCCAACCGTGTTGCCAACAGCATCGAACAAGCGCTGAAAGGTGAAATCAAGATTGCCGAGGCAGTAGCCGCCAAGCACGAGCGCAAACACAGCAAGGCCTTCCATGTCGTCGCCGAAGTGGTCATCGATAATGCCTTGTCCAACCGCTACACTGTCGTCGAAGTATCGGGGCTGGATCGTCCGGGTTTGCTCTACGAGCTCACCACCGCTCTGGGGCGGCTCAATCTCAATATCGCTTCGGCACATATTGCGACCTTCGGTGAAAAAGTCGTCGACGTGTTCTATGTGACCGACCTCATCGGATCGAAAGTCATGCATGCCAGCCGCAACAAAACCATCGAATCAACCCTGCATGCCATCTTGAATCCACCCAATGAGAGCAAAAAGAGCCCTTCAGCATCTTGATTTTTGGCTTTCCAATCCTGATATCGAAGGAAGATAGAGCCAGCACCTTATGTCGTGCGGCTTTTATGATCAAACCATCACCTGCTGGCAATCAACTGCAAGCATTCAACTGATTGACGCCTGAGTTAACCGAGAAACGGACCCCATGACCGATCCCAACACACCACACCCAGTCGCCCCGGAAAGCGCAGAAACCGTCAACGAGACTCATCCCGACACTTTGGAGGCCAATGCTGAAAAAGCCTTGCTGGCCGAAGTCGACGCGCTGAAGGACAAGTTGCTGCGCACACTGGCGGAGATGGAAAATTTACGTCGCCGCACCGAGAAAGAAGTCGCCGATGCCCGCGCTTATGCGATGACCGGCTTTGCCCGCGACATGCTCAATGTGACTGATAATCTGCGCCGCGCGCTCGAAAGCATCCCCCAGGAAGCGCGTGATCAGGCCGATGCCACCATCAAGCCGATGCTGGACGGAATCGAACTGACCGAACGCGATCTGTTGAAAACACTGGAACGCCACGGTATCCGTAAGGTCGAGCCGATCAACGAGCGCTTCGACCCGAACCTGCATCAGGCGATGTTTGAAGCCGAGGATCCGACGGTGACGGCCGGCACGGTGACGCAAGTCGTGCAGCCCGGTTTTGTGATCGGCGAGCGTGTTCTCCGCCCTGCTTTGGTCGGCGTTGCCAAAGGCGGGCCAAAACCCGCTTGATCGGTTGGATGCTGTAAGGATGGCTTGTCAGGGCTTCGGTGTCACCCGCCGCAGCGTCAGGTTCAGCCGTCCGCCTTTGTCGAGCAGGGTCGAACTTCCGGCATAGAGCCGGTCGATGCCATGGAAGGCCAGTCGTGCCGGCCCGCCAAATACAAGAACATCCCCCGATTGCAGCCTGAATGAGCGGGTCGGATCGCGCCTGTCGGTCCCGCCGATTCGGAATAGGGCGGTATCGCCCAATGAAACCGAGACAA
>CANGQA010000110.1 GCA_947455995.1 Hyphomicrobiales bacterium
CACGCGATACGGCGTGCTTACCGCTTGCTGTTTGCAAATGAAGGCACTTTGCAAGAGCGGATGGATGATGTCGAAAACGAATTTTCGGCGCATGATACTGTTCACGAAATCATCGGTTTTATCCGGCAAGGCGGCAATCGCAGCGTATGCACGCCGCGTGATTCCCATCATGATGCCTGACAGTGTGCCTCCCGCTGATCGCCGGCTGGCGATTATTGCAGGCGGGGGGGATTTTCCTCTGGAAGTTTACCAGGCCAGTCTCCGACAGGGCTATCAGCCCCGTTTTTTCGCTTTGCGTGGATTTGCCAATAGCCGGGTGCGGGCGCATCATGGCACTCTTACGGTCGATATGCTCGATCCGAGTGTTTTGATTGCGACATTACGGCAATATGCTCCAGCGGGTGTTGTACTGGCTGGCCATGTCAGTCGCCCCACTCCATCCCTGCTGATTTCAGCTTATTCTGCCATGCGTCATCACGATGAATTGCGCCAGATCTTTGCCGAAGGGGATGACCACGTCCTAACCCGTGTCATCCGCCTGCTTGAAGACCACGGTTTTGCCGTCTTGGGCATTGACAAGGTCGCCCCTGATTTGTTGTGCCCGCATGGTGTTTTGACTCAAAAAGAACCCAGTCTGTCCGATTGGCAGGCCATTCATAATGGTTTTGCATTACTTGAAACCTTATCGCCTTTCGATTGCGGGCAAGCCATGGTTTGCCAGGGCCAACGAATTTTGGCTATCGAAGGGCCTGAAGGGACGGATGCCATGATTAAGCGTGTTGCACCGCGCTTTCGCTTTTTGCGTTTTGCATCTGAAGAGACGACGTCTAAAATTCTCGTCAAAACAGCCAAACTCGCTCAGGACAGACGGGTAGATCTGCCAGCTGTTGGTCCACGAACCATCCAGATTTGTCTGAGTTCGGGTTTGGCAGGACTGGCTCTCGGGGCTGGTTCGGTTGTTATGATAGACCGCCCAGCCATGATCTCAGAGGCCGATCGTGCCGGATTGTTTATCATCGGCGTCAAAACCGGAGGTCAGCATGTCTAAGCGCCCTCTGACCATTGCGCTGATCGCTGGCGAGGCTTCTGGTGACCAATTGGGCTTTAAATTGATGCAGGCTCTTCGCACGCTGCACCATGATTGCCGTTTTATCGGGGTCGGGGGCGATCGGATGAAGGAGGAGGGGCTCGACAGTCTGTTTCCTATTTCCGATATTGCCGTGATGGGTATTTTACCGGTTCTTGCACGATTGCCGCTGGTGTTGCGACGGATAAATGTAACGGCTGATTTTATCATTTCCAGCCATCCCGATGTGCTGGTGATTATTGACAGTCCCGATTTCACCCATCGTGTAGCCAAAAAAGTGCGGCAGGCGAAGCCGGATATTCCGATCATCAATGATGTCAGCCCAACTGTCTGGGCTTGGCGGCCATCCCGTGCGGCCAGGATGCGGTCCTATATCGACCATGTTCTGGCCCTTTTGCCGTTTGAGCCCGAAGCACACCAGCGGCTTGGAGGGCCGTCTTGTACCTATATTGGTCACCCCCTGATCGAACGGCTTGCTGAACTACGCCCCAATCTCGATGAAGCACAAAGACGCGATAGCAAACCGCCTCTCGTTCTGGTTCTGCCCGGAAGCCGACGGGGCGAAATTTCTCGTCTCATGGCGCCTTTTGGCGAGGCTATATCGCTTCTGGCGCAAAAATATAACGAGCCTATCGATTTCGTCCTGCCTGCAGTGAGCCATTTGGAAGGTGCAATCATCGATGCCATGGCTGATTGGCCGATAAAGCCCCGTCTGGTGCTGGGCGAGGCCGATAAATATGCCGCTTTCCGGACGGCACGTTGTGCCTTGGCAGCCTCTGGGACCGTTACTCTGGAGTTGGCTTTGGCAGGCGTGCCACAGGTTGTTGGGTACCGTGTTTCAATGATTGAGGCGCAATTACGCTATTTAATCCATGTGTCAACGATTGTGCTTCCCAATTTGATCCTTGGTCACAATGCAGTGCCGGAATTTCTGCAAGATGCGTGCAATGGCCCCACTCTTGCCGATGCTTTATTGCCCCTGTTGTCGGATACATCGCAACGTCGGGCTCAGTTGGCTGCCACAAAAGAGCTTGACCAGCGTATGTCTGTTCCTGTGCCCCCAAGCTTAGGCGCGGCGCGGATCATCGACACATTTATCACTCGATAAAACGCCATGATCCAAA
Source organism: Hyphomicrobiales bacterium (assembly GCA_947455995.1). GTDB lineage: Bacteria > Pseudomonadota > Alphaproteobacteria > Rhizobiales > Beijerinckiaceae > CAIYZJ01. Next base: position 2,212 of record CANGQA010000110.1, read on the forward strand.
AGAAAGGGCGGGATTGCTCCCGCCCTGATCCTTATGAAGTGCCACAGCGCTTAGCGCTTGTTGGTTGGCACATATTCACGCTTTGCGTAGCCGGTATAGAGCTGGCGAGGGCGACCGATCTTCTGGCCGGGATCTTCGATCATTTCCTTCCACTGTGCAATCCAGCCCACGGTACGGGCCAGAGCGAACAGCACGGTGAACATTGAAGTCGGGAAACCCATCGCCTTCAGTGTAATGCCCGAATAGAAATCGATATTGGGGTAAAGTTTTCGCTCGACGAAATATTCGTCGGTCAAAGCGATACGCTCCAGTTCGACGGCCACATCCAGCAAAGGATCTTTGCTTCCGACAGCCTTCAGGACATCATGCGTGGTTTTCTGCATGATCTTGGCACGTGGATCATAGTTCTTGTAAACGCGATGACCGAAGCCCATCAGACGGAACGGATCGTTTTTGTCCTTGGCGCGGGCGATAAACTGCGGAATACGATCCACTGTACCAATTTCTTCCAGCATCTTCAAAGCGGCTTCATTGGCGCCGCCATGGGCAGGGCCCCACAGGCAGGCAATGCCAGCTGCAATGCACGCAAATGGATTGGCACCTGAAGAACCAGCCAGACGCACAGTCGATGTCGACGCATTTTGCTCGTGATCCGCATGCAGGATAAAAATCCGGTCCAGAGCCTTAGATAGGACTGGATTGACCTGATAATCTTCGCAAGGCACAGCAAAGCACATCCGCAGGAAGTTGGACGTATAATCCAGATCGTTTTGCGGATAGACGAAAGGCTGGCCGATCGAATATTTATAAGCCATTGCAGCCAGTGTCGGCATTTTGGCGACCATACGCATAGATGCAATCATCCGCTGTGTCGGGTCGGAAATATCGGTCGAGTCATGGTAGAATGCCGACAAAGCGCCGACAGAAGCCACCATGACAGCCATCGGATGCGCGTCGCGGCGGAACCCCTGGAAGAAGCGCATCATCTGCTCATGCACCATGGTATGGCGGGTTATATGATGCACAAAATCGGCCTTTTGGGCTGCTGTTGGCAATTCACCATAAAGCAATAGATAGCAGGTTTCGAGGAAGTCACCGTTCTCGGCCAATTGCTCGATCGGATAACCGCGATGCAGGAGAATGCCCTCATCACCGTCGATATAGGTGATTTTGGATTCACAGCTGGCTGTTGAGGTAAAGCCAGGGTCGAAAGTGAACATCCCCGTTTGGCCGTACAACTTGGCAATATCAACAACGCTTGGACCGATTGTGCCGTCTTTGACTGGCATATCGACGTGATGTTCGTTCAACTCAAATTTCGCGGAAACGCTCATAGCGGTACCCCCAATTACATGTTCCGATCTCATCAGCTCCTTTAGGAGGAACCACTCACTTAAACGCCTCGTCCTCTTTGGTAGATTGCGAGGGCCGTATCAATAACCTCACAAGATCACCAAACACGATCATCCCGGAAGGCTGAAGAAGAGAACAACCATTGCTCCCTATCGTAATTTCAAGCCCTGATCAACCAGACCAATGTTCAACATCGGCATGCGAAAATGGTATGACAGTTCGGTGTCCCGCAGTGTGGCAGGAATTATAACATTTTATCGCGCAGACTGTGCCGATTGTTCAGGCACCAATTTGATCGACAATTCGCAACAGACATTCTTTCTGCCCCAAAACAGCCATGACATCAAACAGGCCAGGTGATGTTGATCTTCCTGTTAAAGTGGCACGCAAAGGCTGTGCTATTTGCCCCAACTTGATGCCTTTTTCCTCCACTTCCTGTCGAATGGCGGCTTCGATCGATTCAACGGTCCAGACATCAAGTGCGGCAAGACGCGGGTGGCAAGCCTTCATGATATCCCGTCCGGTCTCGATTAACTGTGTCGCCTTGGCTTCAAATGTGAGAGGCCGGGTGGCATAGAGATAATAGGCCTGATCAACCAATTCGACTAAAGTCTTAGCTCTTTCTTTGAGTCCGGGCATTGCTGCCATCAAGAGCGCATGAAGGTCTGGAGACATGGCTTGTGGCCAGCCACGCTCACCTTTGTTGACATCCAGCAGATCGGCAATGCCTTCAACCAGTTCGGCATCACTTGAGGCGCGCATATAATGGCCGTTGATATGTTCCAGCTTGGCAAAATCAAAGCGGGCTGCCGAACGGCCAATGGCAGGAAGATCAAATAAAGTGGCCATTTCTTCGGTCGAGAAAAACTCCTGATCACCGTGGCTCCAACCCAGACGCACAAGATAATTGCGCAAAGCGGCCGGCAGATAACCCAAAGCCTGGTAGGCCTCGACCCCCAAGGCCCCGTGTCGTTTCGACAATTTGGCTCCATCGGGACCATGGATCAGTGGAATATGCGCCATAACGGGCACATCCCAACCGCAGGCCTGGTAGATCTGTGTCTGGCGGGCGGCATTGGTCAAATGATCATCCCCGCGAATAATATGGGTGACGCCCATATCGTGATCATCCACGACAACCGCTAACATATAAGTAGGGCCACCATCCGAGCGCAGCAGAACCAGATCATCGAGGTCTTTGTTCTGCCACGAGACGCGGCCCTGAACCTGGTCCTCAACAATGGTTTCGCCCTCTTGGGGTGCTTTCAGGCGGACAACCGGTTTAACACCAGCGGGAGCGTCGGATGCAGATCGGTCGCGCCAGCGGCCATCGTAGCGCATCGGCTTTCCTTCGGCGCGGGCTTGCTCGCGCATGGCTGTCAGCTCTTCGGGGGAGGCATAACAATAATAGGCCTTTCCGTCGGCCAGCATTTGCAATGCAACCTCCTGATGCCGTTTGGCGCGGGAATATTGATAGACAACCTCGTCATCCCAACTGATACCGAGCCATTTCAATCCATCCATAATGGCCTGAATGGCTGGTTCGGTGGAGCGTTCGCGGTCTGTATCCTCGATCCGCAGCAACATTTTCCCGCCCAGATGTCGGGCATAGAGCCAGTTGAACAGCGCTGTGCGCGCGCCGCCAATATGCAAAAAACCGGTTGGGGAGGGCGCAAAGCGGGTAATCACAGGTCGTGTCATCAGAGTTCCTGAACCAAATTCAATTTGAAGTTGCGCGGCCAGAAGTCTGCACGGTGCAGACTGTAGCCGTCTCATCCCAGTGCATTAGCATCTTGCGGCGCGAAGGTTAAGGGCACAGCATGGTCGAATGGCCAACTAAACCGCAAGAGAGTCATAAAATCGGCACTTTAGTTGCCGATCAGCCTTCTGCACGGCTTTGGCGAGGTTATTGGCTTCAATCGCATTTCTTGCGGGGAGGCTGGTCCACGTGGTTTTCAATTGAGATTGAAGGCCGCAGGCTGTTTTTGTGGCTGCCACTAGGACTGATGATCGGGGTGTTGTTCTATACCTCGGCCGATCAAGAGCCTCATTGGGGGGCGGGGGCTTCACTGACGCTGGTACTGGCGGGTTTTATCTGGGCGCAACGCCATCATCATGGTCTGGCCTATTTCGGGTTGGTTTTTCTGGCCTCTATCGCATTCGGTTTTACAACAGCGACCCTGCACACTGTTTTGGTGGCAAAACCTGTTTTGAACGTGCCCTATTTTGGCTATGTCACAGGTTGGATCGAGGAGATTGACTGGCGTACCGGCAGTGCGCGGATGATTTTGCGGGTTGAATCGCTTTATGTCGGCCAAAACGTTGCTTCCGCCGACAGACCCGCAAAACCATACCGCATCCGGGTGACCTATACCGGGCAATTTCCGCTCAAAGCTGGTGATCGTATCAGATCTGCGACGCGATTAGTGCCGCCCCCGGGTCCCGTTTTTCCCGGGGGATATGATTTCCGGTTCGACTCCTTTTTCAAACAGATCGGCGGGGTCGGTTCCCTCAATGGAACCGTAACAGTGCTGCGTCCACCCGATTTGTCTTTGAGACAGCGGTTTGGGATTGGCCTCGACAATGTGCGCAATCATATCACGCAGCGCATCACCAGCACGATCGGGGGGCAAGAAGGCGCTGTTGCTGCCGCTCTTGTGACAGGCAAGCGTGGCACAATCGATGAAAGCAGCAATGACATATTGCGGGCAGCTGGCATCTATCATGTGATCTCGATTTCAGGCCTGCATATGGCGATCGCCGCTGGCTTTGCTTTTGCCTCTGCCCGGTTGATCTTGCTGTTGATCCCCGGTCTGGTACTGCGCACCGATATTCGCCGCTGGTCGGCCTTCGCAGGGATATGTGGCGCGATTATCTATGATTTTTTTGCCGGTTCTGACATTGCGACCGAACGTTCAATGCTGATGTCCGTTGTGTTTTTCGGAGCCATCCTGGCCGGCAGGCGTTTGCTTTCGATGCGTAACTGGGCTTGGGCCGCGATTATACTGGTGATCCTTGAACCACAAGGTGTGCTGAATCCCGGTTTCCAGATGTCATTTGCTGCGGTGGCAGCACTGATCGCCCTCTATGAAAAAAAGCCCAACCTTGCCAGTTTCGAGGTCAACCATCGCTATGTTCCGCAACTCAATACACCCGAAGCCCACTCAAAAGCCCAACAGTTCGGCCCTGTAGGGCGGTTCATGCGCAGTGCATGGACGCTGTGTGTGGATATCGTTCTGACGACTTTGGTCGCCGAGGTGGCGACCGCCCCGTTTGGTTTGTTCCATTTCCACATGGTGCAAACATACGGCATCATCGGTAACGCGATTACCTTGCCGTTTGTTTCGCTGATTGTCATGCCAGCCGCTTTCATTGGTATGTTTTTATTACCGTTCGGTTGGGATGCCCCTGTCTGGCAGATTATGGGGTTTGGTGTCGGAGGCGTACTTGACATATCCAGACTGATCGCATCATGGCCCAATGCCACTGTAATAGTTGCGGGCTTTGGTGCAGGTCCGTTGCTGTGGCTGACTGGTGGTCTGGCATTTTTGACACTTTGGATCAGCCCGATCCGCTGGATTGGCTGCATCGTATTACTGGTCGGTGTTGTGATGATGAACGGTTCAGCCCATCATGAGGATGTGCTGATTGGTCGCGAAGCCCGTTTTATCGCTGTGCGCGGTCCCGATGATCGTTTGGCCTTTGCCGGTCGCGGCATCAACCGCTTCTCGCTGCAGCATTATTTGCATGAGGATGGTGATGCCCGGCCGTTGACGCATCCTGATCTGCTGAAGCCATTTCTCTGTGATAAAATCGCCTGCAGCTTGCCGATGCGTGATGGTCGAAAAGCTGTTTTGTTGCTTCCCCAAACCGAAAAACAGAACCAAAAAACGAAGGCAACAGACAGAGATGGCGCAGTCGAGCGCCGTAAACAGCAATGGATTGACAAGATCTGCATGACCGCGGCAGTCATTATCGCGCCTGATCAGGCGAGTATGAACGCGATACAGCGCCCAGACCAGTCAGTCCTGAAATCCAAATTTGGCAAAGGCCGAACACAGGGCAGTCCGTCATGCCAAGCGCTTGTCATCACACCGGAACTGATCACTCAACAGGGGCCGATCTCTCTCAAAATGGAGCGGGATGGCATGATCCGCATGACGACAAACAACAAGGCGACATGGAACAGGCCATGGGCACCACAAACCTCAGGGATAAAGCATCAGGCCAATCAGGGGGCTGATCCTGGCGCGCTCGATCCGCGTTGAGTGTCAATAACGCCGGAACAGGCTTACAAGTCGTCCTTGAATCCGCACACGGTCTGTCCCCAATACACGGGTTTCATAGGCC
>CANGQA010000111.1 GCA_947455995.1 Hyphomicrobiales bacterium
CTTTGTGGCATCACTGATCAGACTTTCCATTGCGGTAATGCGGCGCGGATTGGCCAGCGGACCCATCGTGGTACCAGCCTCCAAACCATCGGCCACCTTCAAGGCCTTGGCTTGTGCAACAAAGCCTTCGACAAAACGATCATAGACACTGTCTTGCACCAGAAAGCGGGTCGGCGAAATGCAGACCTGTCCGGCATTACGGAATTTGGCGCCCGCCAACAGCTTGCTGGCCACATCAATGTCGGCATCATCAAACACAATGGCTGGCGCATGACCGCCCAATTCCATTGTCACGCGCTTCATGTGCAGACCTGCCAAGGCAGCCAACTGCTTGCCGATGACAGTGGAACCGGTAAACGAGACTTTTCGGATCACCGGATGCGGGATCAGATATTCTGAAATCTCGGCAGGAACGCCATAGACCAACCCCACAACGCCTGCCGGAATACCGGCATCGACGAAGCAGCGCAGCAACTCCGCGGGTGAAGCGGGGGTTTCCTCGGGGGCTTTGACAATGATGGAACAACCGGTCGCAACGGCGCAAGAGAGTTTGCGCACAACCTGATTGATCGGGAAATTCCAAGGCGTGAAGGCTGCAACCGGGCCGACAGGCTCCTTGATCACGAGCTGATAGATGCCCTCGCCGCGCGCTGGAACCACACGGCCATAGGCGCGGCGGCCTTCTTCGGCAAACCAGTCAATCGTATCGGCAGCGGACATGACCTCGATCTTGGCTTCGGCCAGCGGCTTGCCCTGTTCCATTGTCATCAAAGTGGCCACCATATCGGCACGGGCGCGCAAGAGGTCTGCGGCCTTGCGCATCACCTTCGAGCGTTCGAAAGCCGATACCTTGCGCCACAGCTTGAAGCCCTTCTGAGCCGCTTCCAAAGCGTGATCAAGATCACTGCGGTCCGCATGGGCCACGGTGCCGATTTGCTCGCCATTGGCAGGATTAACGACCGGCAGGGTACGATTGGATGCGGCAGCACGCCATTGGCCATCAATCAGCAAGGTGACGTTAGGATACATGTTTGCTCTCTTTGTTGTGTCAAAAGGGGTTGGTTGCGTCAAAAAGGGTTGCAGATCGCGTGTGGGATATGACGCGATCCGACGTGTCATACAAGTCTGAAAACGGATCATCGCAAAGACCGGGCTGTGCATCAAGCCCACTGAGCAACAAAGACAACCGTTATTTCATCCCGTAATGGCAGCTGATTACTTTTTCTTGGTCGGTGTGATCTGGATAGGAACCGACTTTTCTTGGGACATTTTATATGCGGATTTGTGATCGCTCACCTGGGATTTTTCCGCTTTAGGCTTTTTGGCTTCTCGTCCGCTTTTTGCTTGGCCTTTGGCCATGGTAGCCTCCTAAAACACCTGAAAATACATCATGATTTTCCATTGCGGTGTGCACGGTCCAGCCTATACGCATCAATAGAAAACCCCTAGGCTTTTTGCGAATAATTAAAAAGCATGGTCGTTTAACCTCGCAATTGACGCCCCCGAATTGCTGGCTTACAAAAAAAGCGCGTTGCTGGTGAGCTGAACGCGAGATGTGTGACCTCGGAGGAGGCCACTCAAAACCAAGATCCGATCAGTCGGCCTAACGTCTCGCATCAACGGGCTCACAATGTCAGCTTTTAGAACCTTTTTGATCTGCTCAAGAGTGCTAAGGGCTGCACTGGTGTTGGGTTGTCTGGCCGGCGTGGCACCGTGCCTGCACGCGCAGGCGCAACAGGGTTTGACGGTTTTTGCGGCTGCCAGTCTCCAAACCGCGCTCGATCAAGTAGCCAAAGACTGGCAGGCTGCGGGCCATGACCCGCTGGTGATTTCCTATGGAGGCAGTCCAATCTTGGCCCAACAGATCGACAAAGGTGCCCCTGCCGATCTGTTTATAAGCGCCGATAACGACTGGATGCTCTGGCTTGTCAAACGCAAGCAAATTTCCACCGATGCCCCCGTGACAATACTTGGCAACACCTTGGTGCTGATTGCACCCAACACATCGGCAACTGCCGTGCCTCCCGTTACCGCTTTTGTGACCGAAGCAGCCGATCTGGCGGTTCTGCTCAAGGGATCACGGCTGGCCATGGCTGATCCGCGCTCGGTTCCAGCCGGAAAATACGGCAAAGCAGCTTTGGAGCATCTGGGCTTATGGGCTGGGCTTTCTTCATCCATTGCCCCGTTCGACAATGTGCGCATGGCGTTGAATTTTGTGGCCCGCAGAGAGGCGGAACTTGGTATTGTCTATTCCTCGGATGCTGTGGCTGAACCGCGTGTTCGGATTATCGGTCAATTTGCGGCCGACAGCCACCCGCAGATCGTTTATCCGGCAGCCGTGCTCTTGCGCTCCGCCCATCCTGAAGCCACAATGTTTCTGGCTTTTTTGAGCATGCAACAAGCACAAAAACGCTTTATCGAGGCCGGTTTTGTATTTCTCGCAGGTGCGCCACGATGAGCTGGATTTTTGACATCTCACCCGATGACAGGGAAGCTTTATGGCTCACCCTGAAAATCGCGACATTGGCGACCTGCGCAACGCTGCCTGTTGCTTTAGCGGTTGCCTATGTACTGGCGCGAAAAAGGTTTTGGGGCCATTCCTTTGTCAATGGCTTGGTCCATTTGCCTCTTGTCCTGCCACCGGTTGTGACTGGCTATCTGCTGTTACTCGGTTTCGGACGCCAAGGGATTATTGGGCACTTTCTTGACCAATGCTGCTCGATCGTGCTGTCGTTTCGCTGGACAGGAGCCGCTTTGGCCGCAGGCATCATGGCGTTTCCACTGATGGTGCGGGCCATTCGCCTGTCACTTGAACATGTCGACCAACGTCTGGAAAGCGCTGCCGCGACATTGGGCGCTCCGCATTGGTCTATTTTAATGACAATTACCCTGCCCCTCGCCCTGCCCGGCATTCTCGCAGGGGCTATCTTGGGCTTTGCCAAAGCCTTGGGTGAATTTGGCGCCACCATCACATTTGTGTCCAATATTCCCGGCCAATCGCGCACCATAGCCGCCTCCATCTACAACCATACACAGGTTCCCGGTGGCGACGATGCCGCTTTGAAGCTTTCGCTTATCGCCATCGGCATTTCGATGCTGGCTTTGCTGCTGTCCGAATGGCTGGCCCGACGCATGCACCGAACGAGATCGGGAATGCCGGAATGAGACAGATCGACAAGCTGATTGACGTCGATATTAAATTGCCTCTTGGCCATTTTGTGCTGGATGTGACGTTTGCCTCCGATTGCCGCTCGATTGCGCTGTTCGGACCATCAGGATCAGGGAAAACCAGCCTCGCCAATGTCATGGCCGGACTTTTGACCCCGCAATCCGGCCATATCTGCATCAATGGCACCATATTGTTCGATCGCGAGGCGGGCATCAACCTGACGCCGCAACAGCGCGGTATCGGCTATGTCTTTCAGGATAATCGGCTGTTTCCGCATATGACCATTAAGGCCAATCTGGTCTATGGGCTGAAATGGGCCATCCAGAACCAGCAGGGCCCGACATTTGACGATATTGTTGCTTTGCTCGATATCGGCCATCTGCTGCAACGCACGCCCGCCACCTTGTCAGGGGGAGAAAGGCAGCGTGTTGCGATCGGCCGGGCTTTGCTGATGCGCCCGCGCATCGTGCTGCTGGACGAGCCGCTTGCCTCGCTCGATCATGAGCGCAAGGCCGAAATCATCCATTATCTGCTGAAAATCCGGCAAGCATCGCTTGCTGCTTCGCTCGCCCCCATGATCACGATCAGCCATGCACCCGATGAGGTCAACCGATTGGCCGACGAGGTGGTGATGATGACCGACGGATCTGTCAAAGGCGTCATGAGGACGCCTCTTTAGTGCCATCAGTCAGAGCGCCAGCAAAGCACTAACCCGGTCTTTGACGGCATAATAAGCCGTTGTAAAAGCGGATTCTTTTAAATTATTCGAGGACATTTCGACCATCGGATCGGAGATTGACCACAAGGCGGTGTAGGAATGGCCTGGCCAAAGCGCAATCGCCTGACCGTGGGAACGATCACAAAACGTAAAGATCATGTCGATCTCAATAGCTTCATTGTTATTGAAGAGATTGACGTTTTTGGACTCCAGACCATCAATGGGACAACCATGATTGCGCAGGGTTGAGAACGTCAAAGGATCGACCGTACCCGCTGGATCGGTTCCGGCCGAATAGGCTTTGATCAACCCGCTGCTCCCTTTGTTAAGAAGGCTTTCAGCCATCAAGGTTCTGGCGGTATTTTTGACCGACAAAAACAGGACATTGTGAACGCGATCACTGTAGCGAACAGATCCGGGCATAAGCAGGACTCCACAACACAACCGACAACGGGCAACAGCCCGTTACCAAAACAAGCCGCCTCGCAAGCCATAGCAAAGTGCGGATCACATACCAACCAGATGATCGAAAACCGGCGCATTGGGACAGAATGTATCGGCCTCATGCACCGCATTGCCCACGGCCAGAACAGTGTCACAATGCGATTTTGACGAGCAATGCGCGCAAACCCTCACGATGTCACGCATCAATGGGCTTGAAGCACCGCCGACCTGCTCGATCGAAATGCCGTATTGCTGCATCATCGACAGATATTGCGTTCCCTTATCCGAACCATCGAGAATGGCATCATAAATATCATGCACATCAATGCCGGTATCACGTGCAATGGCTTCCATCTGGTCGTGGCCAAGACCACGTAACTCCCACTGTTCATGATAGCGGTTAAAAATTTGTCTCAGCTTAGTGCGAAAGCCCGACTCTGCGGGTGAAAATTCCTGGCTATTGTTATTGGAAGCGGTGGTTGGGCTGGCCATGACGTAGCCTCCTTTTGTCTCAAGGCAGCACAATGCCATGCCTTGAGCCCTATCATCAGCCAAAATGTCAGCCCCACATTGATTTGGGTCAAACCCGTCAAAACAATTGTGATGTCCTGGCTCGTGGATAAAACGGCGTCCATCTATGATTTTGGCTTTTGCGTCGCCCCTGGCGGGGCAAGGGCGTGCTGTTTGGGCATCAACACCGCCCGCTTGACCGATTGCGACCCGAACCGGTCACGCAAACGATCCAGCGTGCGCTCCAAGGCGGCCTCTTTCGGGGCGTTGACATCGAGCAGATCACCGCGATCGGCTGCATCCGCAGGGCCAAGATCGGAAATCCCAATCCCGATCAGCCGATAGCGACGGCCTTTGGGCTCTTTGGCCAGCAATTCACGTCCCAGGGCCGAAATCCGGTGCCCCAATTGTGTGGGGGCCGTCAGGCTGCGCGAGCGGGTCACTTGCTTGAAATCCGGCGTCTTGAGTTTGAGCGTGATGGTGGAGCCGGAATAATCCGCCTTGCGCAACCGTTGGGCCACCCGCTCGCCAAGGGCGATCAGGGTTTGCTCAAGCAGTTCAGGATCGGAAATATCGGTCTCGAACGTGGTTTCAGCAGAAATGCTCTTGCTCTCGCCATTGGGGGTGACAGCGCGCTGGTCCTCGCCGCGGGCCAGACGGGCCAGTTTCAGCCCTTCATCACCATAACGGCGGCCCAATTCCGCCGGATCACTGCGTTGCAGATCGCCGATGGTCCTGATGCCATCACGCGCCAGGCGCTCCTGGAACACCGCACCGACCCCGTGAATGATCCCGACCGAACGCGGGGCCAGAAATTCCGCAACACCGGCCTGCCCGATCACCGCAAAGCCGTTCGGCTTGTCGAGATCGGAGGCGATTTTGGCCAGAAACGGATTGTAGGACAGGCCAATCGAAATGGTTACACCGACCTCGCGTTGCACCCGCCGGGCAAAGCGGGCCAGTGCCATCGCCGGATAGGCACCATGCACCGCATCGGTGCCGTTCATGTCCAGATAGGCCTCGTCAATCGACACCGCTTTCACCAAGGGAGTCAGATCATCCATCATCGAGCGGATCAACTGCCCCGCCTCCTGATATTTCCGCATGTTCGGCGCGATCACCACCACATCAGGACACAGCCGCAGGGCCTTGAACATCGGCATGGCCGAACGCACCCCGAACTGCCGCGCGACATAGCAACAGGTCGCCACCACACCGCGCGTGCCGCCGCCGACAATCACCGGCTTGTCCTGGAGGCTCGGGTTGTCTCGCTTTTCGACCGAGGCAAAAAACGCATCGCAATCGATATGGGCAATCGCCAGCCGGTCCAATTCCGCATGCGCGACCACCCGCCCCGACCCGCACGCGACGCACTGGCGTCCCGCCCCCGTATGGGGGGCCAAACACTCCCGACAAAACGCAGGCATACCGCAACCGCTCCATTGTTCCTTGTTTGTTCAGAATAGTGGGTTGGCAGAGATTCACAAACAAAAAGGGCCACCCGAAGGCGACCCTTTGATCTGTGTTCTGCAAGCCGGATTAACGGCTGTTGCGATCTAGTTCAATATTCGTTAAAAATATCAATTTATTAGCATAACATACAGCAATTGTAATTGGCTTGTGTAGAGGAATATTTTCCTAAAAATGACCTATTACTATTAAAAATATTTTATTAATTCCTTTGTATACTATGATTAATCACCTTTATCAACAATTTTTATTCAATTATTAAAAATAATAACCAACCTATAAAAGGTCGGGTATTGCTTGATTTGACCCTTAACTATTACTTCGCAGCCTTTATCTGTGCCTTTGGCAGCGCTGGTGGATTAGACCGGAAATGCGAAGTGCCACGCTCTGCCACACTATCAATCGCCTCATCCAATTCCCCTGCCTTCACGGCCTCAATCAAATTATGGATGACCTCGGGAATATCATCGCGCTTTGCAACCGATATCGCTGTTAGTCCCTCTTTTAATGGAAGCATGCGAGATCCATACATAACATTAAAAAAACAACCTGCCGCATTCATCCAGAACCAACTACGGACACGCTTTGGCACCACAACCGATTCACGCACCCCTTGGGCGTTCGTAACCCACTTGATCTTGGTTGGAACATAGCGCTCATTCCGTAACAGCGCATTCACCATTGCCAACTGTTCTTCAAGTTTTGTGATAACCTTTAGACGCCGATGCTCCTGTTTCGTCTGCATTTGACGCTGTTGCTGTTTGACCAGTTTCATCTTTGCCAAATATGCGTGATTGACCATTGCAGTATCTCCTCAGTTTCGAGCACCCTGCCCGTTGACTGAGTTATGCTGCATTCGAATGAACCCGAATTCCTACCGAAATCCTGTCATATTTCCAAAAAATCATGATTTATCAATGATCTAAATTGGTTATTGTGCCATTAGATTATAACAATCAGCCTCATTTAAGTCGATTTGCAGTTTGACCTTCTTATGCAGATAAGAAATTTTGCCGTGCAGTTTTTCTTAAATATGGAAAGTTTATCGTTGGGGTGGTGGTTTTAAAACTCCAGTGATCGGCTCATGGACATACCAGCAAGATCTTTAGGTTGGCAAAATACCCATCTATGTGTAAAATCAGCATGTTATAGATAAAGAGTCTTCCATTTCCAGCGAGAATACAGAAATTAAAGAAGATCATTATCAATGCATGTAGGGAATAATGTGATGCCCAAAATATTAAGGATAAAATTTGCTTACATGGTGTGTATTATAGGTATCTACTTTAATGTTTTTGATGGAACAAAAATGGTAATCCCCCCTGGCATTAGTGGGGTTCAAAAGTAGAATTTTCTCGGCAAGATGAACGAGGAGGTTCGCAATGAAGACCAGTCGATTTAGCGAGACGCAAATATTGGGGATTTTGAAGCAGGCTGAGGGCGGTCTACCTGTACCGGA
>CANGQA010000112.1 GCA_947455995.1 Hyphomicrobiales bacterium
AGTGAAAAACAGCAGCAGATTGTCCTCCAGATCGAACTTGGTCTGCATCGATACGTTGAGTGGCTCGATGGTCACGCTGTCGTCACGGTTGAAGGTGAAACAGGTCATGCCGCCGCAGGCCGCGATATATTGATCCTGCTTGCCGATCGGCTCGCCCAATTTGTTGATTTCGATATCGCAGGCCAGTTCGGCCAGCTGGCAGGGTTCGATCTGGCGCATGCGGTGGGCGTAGAGCGCTTTGAGCAAGGCGGTGGTGAAACTGCCCGATGAGCCCAAACCCGTGCCCGCCGGAATATCGGCCAGCGTGGTGATTTCCACTTGCGGTGTTTTGAATTCCAGCATTTTGAGCGCCTCCCGAATGATCGGGTGTTGTACCTCGTCAATCCGGCTGGTGTGTTCGAGCTTGGAATATTTGAGAAAGATGCCTTGGGTAAACGGCCGCATCACATTGACATAGACGTAGCGGTCAATGGCTCCGGCGATCAGAAAACCGCCATGCTCGCGGTAGTACGAGGGCAGATCGGTGCCCCCGCCGCCCAGACTAATTCTGAGCGGGCTGCGTGTGATAATCATAGCCTGATGTCCTGTAAATCGTATCAATGACTGTGAGTGCGGCAACCGCATCGGTTAAATTGGCGTCCGGCTCGCGGTTGAGGCGGATGTCGTCCAAAAACGCGTCGAACTCGACGGACCATGAATTGTCCGCCATCGGATATTCCCAGATGGTTGTTTCTGGCGGCCCCATTTCAGGCAGCATTTTGTAAAAAGTGAGCCGTTCTGTGCCATAGCTGCCACCCAGGCCATTGATGTCGAGCTTGCCGTCGCGTCCGTAAATTTCGAACGAGAACATGTTCTTCCACTCGGTGCAGCTGGCATGCAGAAAGGCCACTTGCTGGCTGGCGGTTTTGAGCAGCATGAAGCCGTTGTCATCGGCTTTCATGTTCCAGAACATCGTGCTGGCAAAGCCGTCGATCTCGGTAAAATCACCCAGAAACCAGCGCGCCAGATCAATCAGATGCGGGCCTTGGTCGAGCAGTTCGCCGCCGCCCGATAGAGACGGATCGGCCCGCCATTCTTGCTCGTAGCCCGGACGTCCCCCGTGGCCGTATCGCGCACGGATGAACATCAAAGGGCCGATCGCCCCGTCTTGAAACAAAGCGTGGGCTTTTTGCAAGGCACGGTGATAGCGGTGGTTGAACCCGACCCGGACCTTGACGCCTTTGGCCTTGGCCCGTTCGGGCAGACCTGCCAATTCGGATGCCGTGCGGGCGGCGGGTTTTTCGACCAGCACATGCTTGCCTGCTTCGATGGCTGCACGGGTGATGCTGGCAAGCGAGTCATGCAAAGTGGCAATGATGACAAGAGATACCGCCGGATCGTTCACCGCCTGTTGCCAGTCGGATGACGCCTGACATCCGCTGCTTGTCGCCGCCAGTTTTTGGGCGCGGCCAAGGTCACGATCGGCACAATGGACCAGCCGAGCACTTTGGGCGGCAGTGCCGGTCTTGAGTGATGCTGCCCGCTTGTGGCCGATCAAGCCGCAGCCGATGATGGCTACGCCCGTTGGTGAAGTGGGTTTCGGATCCATCAGACATCCCCCCATTCAAACCCGCGATCGCGTCCGGTTATCCGGCGCAATGTGTAGACATCGGAGCGATTGAGCGCATCGAGATGGTCGGGCCACTCCTGCCAGCGGTCCCATTGGGCCGAGATCAGCTTGCCGGTGATGCCGTCACTGGCGCGGGACGCCAAAAACACGATCAGCCCGGCGGCAAGCGACAGCGGCACCCCGCCTTGTTGCTTTTGCTGCTGCGAGCGCGCGTAAAAGGCCTGCCCGACTTTGTCGGGACCTGCCGCCAAAACCTCGTCAAGCATTCTTGTATTGAGCGCACCGGGGGCGACCGCATTCACATCAATGTTGAACGCGCGCAACTCCTCGGCCAGCGTTTCGGCAAACCGCACAATGGCGGCTTTGGAGACCGCATAGGCCGAAATGCCGGGCAACGGATTGGTGGCTCCCCCACCCGACAGCTGGATGATCTTGCCATGGCGTTGCGCCTTGAAATGCGGCACCAGCGCACGTGCCATCAGGACAGAGCCGAACAGGTTGATCTCGATGGCTTTGACCCATTCGGCCCAGTCGTTTTCTGTAATGTCCCCTTTGGGACCATAGACGCCCGCATTGTTGACCAGAATGTCGCAGCCGCCCAACCGGCTCAATGTCTGCCCGACAAGCGCTTCCACATCCTCCGCTTTGGCAATATCGGCGGCATGGCCCAGAACGCGCTGGGAAGGCTTGGCGTGGCTGTGCAGCGTGGCCAGGGCCGCGTCCAGTACGGCGTGATTGCGGGCGCACAGCATGACATCCGCCCCTTGGGCGACAAACTGGCGGGCAATTTCCAAGCCCAGCCCCTGACTGGCGCCGGTAATCAGTGCTGTGCGTCCGGACAGGCTCATGCGCGGCCCCTGTTGCTGATGGAGGAGGGCACGCCGACGGCGATATAGGCTTGGCCAAAGGCTTCGGCAACGGCCTGCAAATGGCGGTTGGGATCAATCAGGATCAGGCCGCTTTGCGCCATCCGGCCCAGCGCATCCAGATGCTCGCCAAACTCTTTCCACTCGGTACCGATCACCAGATAGCGCGCGGCACGTGCCGCCGCGAGCGGATCCGCATGAACCGTGACGCGATCCTGCCAGTGCTGCGGCCATTGCGTGACGGCCGGATCATGGATATGGATTTCGGCCCCCTGGCCGATCAGCCAGTCGCATAACTCAACAGCCAGCGAACGCCGCAACGTGTCGGTGCCGGGCTTGTAGGTCAGCCCCCAAATCGCCACCGGAATATCTGCCAGTGACGGGCTGTGCTGCAACAGGATACGCCGCACCCAGAGCTTGTGCGCATCATTGCTGGGCCTGACAGCCGATATGAGCGGCAATGCGAGATGGTATGCCTGGCCCATGCCCTCGAGATAGACAAGATCGCGCGCCAGCGTGCCGCCCGCAAACGGACCGCCGGGTGACAGATAGGCTTTCGGGCCGATCCGTGCTTCGGATGTCAAGCCGCGCTCGACCTCTTTGGCATCGGCACCGACCAGTTCGCACAGGCTGGCCAGCTCGTTGGCAAAGGCCACCGACAAAGCCAGAAATGCGTTGATGGCGTGTTTGGTCACTTCCGCCGATTCAAGCGACATCCATTCAACACGCGCCTTGAGCGGCGCCAGCATACGATCAATGTGGATGCGTGCCTGATCATCATGGGTGCCGATGATGATACGGTCGGGATTGAGAAACACGTCGATGGCTTTGCCAAGCCGCAGATTTTCGGGCGACACCGCAAAATGGATGGTCTTGCCCGCCAGCGCGCGCCGCGCAAAATCCTGCAGCCGACCAACCGATCCCGCAGGCAGTTGCGAGGACACCAGCACCACCGTTCCATCATTCAGCAAAGGCAGTTTTTGCCCGACAGCTGCAATGACGCTGTCAATATCGGCATGGTCATCGTCATCGACCGGCGTGTCATAGGTGATCCAGACCAGCTCGGCCTGTTGCAGGGCGGCATGGGCATCGGTGGTAAAATGCAAGTTCCTGGCCTCCAGACCCTGTGCAATCAACGCGTCCAGTCCCGGCTCGAACAAGGGCGCTTGGCCCAGGTTCAATCGGGCGATGACATCGGCCTTATCATCAAGGCCGGTCACCTCGTGCCCGAGTTGCGCCAGACAGGCCGCAGTGACCGATCCCAAATGCCACAGGCCGACAACAGCAATCCTCATGATGCGCGCCCCGCAAACACCCATTCATTGGCTTGCAGATAGCCCACGGTTTTCAGCACGCCCTCGCGGATGCCGACCTTGGGCTGCCAGCCCAGCGAACGGATTTTGGCCGTATCGAGAAAGATCACCGGATTGTCACCGATCCACCCGCGATCACCGCCTGAATAAACCAATTCGGGCTGCACCTTCAGTGCGTCGCAAATCCAGCCGATCGAGTCATTGACCACGCAGGTATCATCGACGCCGAGGTTGAAAATATTGACCCGCTCCTGACCCTTCTCGATGGCCAGCAGCATGGCGTCGATGCAATCCTGCACATAGAGATAGGACTTGCGCTGCAAGCCATTGCCGAGCACAGCGAGCCGTGCGGGATCACGGCTTAGCTTGTGGTAGAAATCGAACACATGCCCGTGTGTGTAGCGTTCGCCCAAAATCGACACGAAGCGGAAAATATGGGCCTGCAAGCCAAACCCCTCGCAATAGGCGCTGATCAGCCCTTCGGCCGCCACTTTGGAATTGCCGTAAAGCGAGGTCTGGATCGGAAAGGGACCATCCTCGGGCGTCGGGATCAGTTTGGCCTCGCCATAGACCGAGCCGGTCGATGAAAAGGCAATCTGCCTGATGCCATTGGCCCGCATGCTTTCGAGCACGTGATAGGTGGCGATGGTATTCTGTTCGAGATCCTTGAACGGGTGATGCGTACCAAACCGCACATCGGCATTCGCCGCCAGATGGAACACGCTGTCATGACCCGCCATGGCCTTGGCGAGTGTGGCCTGGTCAAGCAGATCGGCTTCGATCAAGGTGAAGCGATCCGACTGTTCGGCCACCTCGAGAAAGCGGGCTTGTCCGGTCGAAAAATTGTCATAACCGGTCACATGATGCCCGTCAGCCAACAGGCGATCCACCAAAGTGGAACCAATAAAACCAGCCGCGCCTGTGATGAAAATCCGCATGAAAAATAGTGTCCTGAGGTGTGGATCGAAAACACAACGCATGAACAGACTGGCAGGAACACAAAGGTCGTTTTAAAAAAGCGTCATTCCAACAACAGGATCAACCTTTGAGTTTTAAGGTCATGCCAATACATAAATTCAAATGAACCACAGGCATCAAAAGCGGGAAAAAGGATTGGTCGATGCTTATGAAATGCCGTTTGAGGACCGAGACAATTTCGGCGGGCGCATTGATATGCTCGCGACGGATCAGCCAGCCGTAAGGCAGTTTGTAATGTTTGCGGAACAACCGCTCGGCGGAAATCTTGCGTGCGATAGCATAGGCCAATCCCGGATCGCAGGGGATCACGATTGAGAAGACACCATCGGGTTTCAGCAGTCGTGCGACTTCTGCGATGGTGGCAGGCAAATCGGGCAGATGTTCTAGCACATGTATAGCCAAAATCCGGTCGAAACTCCCCGCCTCGTAAGGCAGGCTTTGCTGGATGTCGGCTGTGACCACTGTCACTTCGGGGTAATGCTGGCGGATATGGTCGGCCATGGCCGGACGCAACTCCACGCAATGATAATCTTGCTGCTCGAGCTGCTCAAAAGCCAGATGGCCGCCCAATCCTGCGCCGAGTTCCAGCGTACGGATTTGTTGCTTTTCTGGCATCACCCGCAAGGGGTAACCATGGTTGAAACGTTCGATCACATCGTAACGGCGGGGCAACACTTCGTGCCAGCGTTTCATGAAATCATCGCTGATGTCTTGTTGTTCAGGGCTCAAGGCTGGCAGTTGCTTGGGCCATTGAAAACGGGTGATCTGCGGGGTGGAATAATCCATAAAAAAACCTTTGTTGACTGTCATTTTTACGGCAAGCGAAATACGGCCAATCTCAGAAAAACATAATTAAAAGCAGGAACAATAACGGCAACGATAAACAGGCCCTGCCAGTATTTCAAAGCCCAATAAGGGATGAGCATGGCTGTCACTGTCCAGCTGATCAGGCTTGTCAGGGCAAAGGATAACACAAAGCGAATGATCCTTTGACTGTTTGCAGCGTCAACCGAAAACGTAAACCATGAATGGCCCAGATAGGACACTGCGGCAGACAGTATGATCGCGCATTGGGCTGCAAGTGATCCGTCAACTCCGAACACACTGTTGAGGATGAGCGATGCGATAAAATAGGTTGCAGCCGAAAGCACGGCAATTAGCGCCGCGCGGTTGAAAAACCGCAATTCGTACTTGAGCATGCGGAGTGAAAATCTGGTAGACAATTCAATAGCCTTTATTGCTCGCCTCAATCGAAATTGATTTTCTCATCAACGATATACATCGGGCGGCGTTTGACCTCGTCATAGATGCGGCCGACATATTCCCCGATCAGTCCGAGGCCGAGCAGTTGGACGCCGGCAAAAAAGCTGACGACCAATACGGTGGTAGACAGACCGGGCGTCAGGTTGATCCCCATCAGCTTTTGCACGACATACCAAAAGCCCAACAAAAAGCTGAAGCCAGCCAGTGCAAAGCCGGTCATCGACATCATAAACAGAGGCTTGGAGCCAAAACCGATCAGCCCGTTCAGACCGATTTTGAATGAGCCGGTCAGGCGGTTGTAATGGCCTGTGCCGGAGAAACGGGCATCGCGGTCATATTGGATGGCGGTTTGCGGAAAGCCGACAAAGGCCACCAGACCACGCAGGAAGCCGTGTGTTTCGTGCAAGCCCCGCAATTCCTCGATAACGCGGCGTGACATCAGCCGGAAATCACCGGTATTGCGGGGAATATCGACGTCACTCAGGGCATTGATGATCGAATAGCCCACATGGGAAATGACCCGCTTCATCCATGTTTCGCCGGCCCTTGTGCGGCGTTGCGCATATACGACATCAAAGCCTTCTTTCGCCTTGTCAAACAAGGTTTTGATCAGCTCCGGCGGGTCTTGGAGATCAACGTCGATAACAGCGCAATAATCGCCTTTGGCCGCCAGTATGCCGGCAATGGTGGCTGCAGGTTGGCCGAAACGGCGGGAAAACAGCATCAGTTTGATGCTCGGGTTGCGGATAATTTCTTGTTTGATAACGTCCGCCGTGCGGTCCGGTGATGGATCTAGCGCGAAGATGATTTCATAGGGCTGGCCGAGTGACTCAAACACTTTTTCAGCGCGCGCAAGAAAAGGCTGTATGTTTTTTTCTTCTCGATATACGGGAACAACCAGAGAGATCATGGGAAAATTCTTTACAAAAATGGTTGAATGAAAAGCAGATAACACAACAAAAATAAAATTAATCAATCAGAACATGAATCAATATAATCATAAACTGAATAAACGCAACAACAAATGGCTGATCATTGTAAAAATTTAGCATATCATTTTATATTTTCAGATATGTCAGCGTGATATGCTTTTGTCTATCCGGATTGAAAAATTTGACAAAAACCATGATATGGATCGCGCAATTGGATTGTCGGTTTTGAACGGGAATGATGACGAGATGACCAGCACGGTTCCCCGCAATGCCTATTCCAACCAGGAGGTTGGTGAACGTCCCTGGGGGCGGTGGTTTGTGCTTGATTCGGGGGCGGGCTATACGATCAAGAAGATGGAGGTTGATCCCGGCCACCGTTTGTCCTTGCAATATCACCATCACCGCTCCGAACATTGGCTGGTGATTGCCGGTGTCGGCGAGGTCGAGATCGATGGCGAGACAACGGCGATTGTCGAGCGCTCGCATGTCCACATTCCGCTCAAGGCGGTGCATCGGGTGCGCAACAATGGCACGGTGCCACTGGTGATTCTGGAATTGCAGCAGGGTGATATTCTGGATGAGGCCGATATCGTGCGGCTCGAGGATG
>CANGQA010000113.1 GCA_947455995.1 Hyphomicrobiales bacterium
ACGCGTCGTCGATTCGGCGTGAATGTTTTTTTAAGGAGACAAGAAATGAACAAGGGCGATTTGGTTGCGGCTGTTGCCGAGCATGCAGATATCACCAAGGCTCAGGCCGGTCATGCGGTCGATGCCGTTGTGGAGGCGATCACTGCCACTTTGAAAGCAGGCGACGAAGTTCGTCTGGTTGGCTTTGGTACGTTTTCTGTGACACAGCGCAAGGCTGGTGAAGCTCGTAACCCACGCACGGGCGAAGTCATCAAGACCAAGGCTTCGAAGGCTCCTAAGTTCAAGGCTGGCGCTGGCCTGAAGGCTGCTGTGAACGCCTAATGTGCCTGACAATGGGGGCAGGGGTGCAAAGCCTAGGTCTCGCTGTATGGCGACGCCCTCCGTTGTTTAATGGTGCCAGTGAATTGGCATCTTGCACTTGCGGGCTTCCGTCGTTAAGAGGAAGGCCATAGGGCGATTAGCTCAGTTGGTAGAGCATCTCGTTTACACCGAGAGGGTCGGCGGTTCGAGCCCGTCATCGCCCACCATTTTAAGAGAGGGACACAATTGATTTTGTGTCCCTCTCTTTTTTTGCTGGTCCGCCCGGACATCAAACGTGATTTGAGCATGGCTCTGGCAAAACCAAAAAAAAATCCAATTATTTTTTGAGTGTTTCTATGGTATTTGTGGCTTTAGCAGCCAAAAACATATGACAGGTGGGTTGACAGGGGCGGGGGTGTCCCTTAATTCCACGCACACCGTGGAGCGTCAATGTTCCGCCTCGCGGGGGAGTAGCTCAGTTGGTTAGAGCGTCGGCCTGTCACGCCGAAGGTCGCGGGTTCGAGCCCCGTCTCTCTCGCCATTTCCACGGTTTGATCGCAAGCAAAAGATCACCAAGCTTAAGGAAATGGCTGAATGGGGCTGTGAGCCTGTCCATTGTTGCCATTTTTTCTCAATGCCGACCGCTAAATTGAAAAAGGCCCCTGAAATCAGGAGCCTTTATTGATTTTTTAGTGTCCAGCGCGATGGATTAATAGGTGGCCCGACCACCCGAAAGATCAAACACGGCTGCTGTAGTGAAGGAATTGTCCTCGGAAACAAGCCAGGCAATCATGGCTGCAGCCTCGTCAACCATCAGGAAGCGGCCACGCGGAATACGCGAGAGCATATAATCAATGTGCTCCTGCTTCATCTGGTCAAAAATGGCGGTTTTGGCGGCAGCTGGCGTGACGCAATTGACGGCGATGTTCTGGCCGGCCAATTCCTTGCCCAGTGATTTTGTCAAAGCAATGACACCTGCTTTTGCCGCCGAATAGGCAGAGGCATTGGGATTGCCCTCCTTTCCGGCGATTGAGGCAACGTTGAGGATGCGGCCATAGCCGTTCTGCTTCATCGATGGCACAACGGCCCGGCAGCAATAGAACACCCCGTTCAGGTCAATATCGATGACCTGCTCCCATGATTCGACGGGATAGTCCGCGACAGGATGATTGGGGCCGGCTATTCCTGCATTGTTTACCAGAATGTCGATCGTGCCAAAAGCGGCCAGCGTGTGTTGGGTTGCGGCTTCGACCTGTGCATTGTTGCTCTGGTCCACCATGATGGCGATTGCCGAGCCATTAGAGGACAATGCCGCGGCGGCTTTATCCGCAAGAGCCTGATCACGATCCCAAAGGGCGACGCGTGCCCCCGACGCCAGCAAACGCTCGGCAACGGCATAGCCAATCCCCTGCGCTCCACCCGTGACAACGGCATTTCTGCCTTTAAGATCTATTTGATTGGCCATGGATCGTCTCTCCCGTCATGATTGGATCGGGCATCGGTGATGCCCCGTTCTGTCTATTATCCTGCTTCCTAGCCTAAGGTCGAGGGGCCTAAACAGTGATTATTCTCATTTTCATGCAGGATGTGGGGCATAGAATGCGGGTTCCATCTTGCAACGCAATCTTGCCTGCGTTAAGCCTCCCCCCATCGAGTCATGCAACCCGTCCCGCTCTTGCGGCCGGAATTGTCCGATTTGATTGTGGCTAGGGGATTGCGTTTGTCTTGATCAGTGCAGGTTTTCGGGCCTATTGATCGGGCAGGAACCGCAATGTGAGGAAAAGATGCAGAGTCTGTTATCCGATTATCTGCCGTTGGTTGTGTTCATTGGTGTTGCAGCATTTATTGCGATCGCTTTGATGATTGCGCCCTTTATTGTGGCTTACAAACAACCAGACCCTGAAAAGCTCTCAGCCTATGAATGCGGTTTTAACGCATTTGATGATGCCCGTATGAAATTCGATGTCCGTTTTTATCTGGTGTCGATTCTGTTCATCATCTTCGATCTGGAAGTTGCCTTCTTGTTTCCATGGGCCGTGTCATTCCATGAGGTCGGCCTGTTCGGCTTCTGGTCAATGATGCTGTTTCTTGGTGTTCTCACCATCGGCTTTGTCTATGAATGGAACAAAGGAGCACTGGAATGGGATTGATCGCATCCGATGCGCACACCATGGTTGCGCCTGCGCCCCGTGGCATCATTGACCCCAATACCGGCAAACCGGTGGGGGCAAATGATCCGTTTTTTTCCGATGTGAACGATGAATTGGCCGATAAGGGTTTTCTTGTCACCTCGACGGAAGACCTGATTCATTGGGCGAGAACCGGCTCGCTGATGTGGATGACCTTTGGTTTGGCTTGCTGCGCCGTGGAAATGATGCAGCTGTCCATGCCGCGCTATGATGTGGAACGCTTCGGCTTTGCCCCGCGCGCGTCGCCGCGGCAATCCGATGTGATGATCGTGGCGGGAACACTGACCAACAAAATGGCGCCAGCGCTGCGTAAGGTCTATGACCAGATGCCGGAACCGCGTTATGTGATTTCGATGGGGTCATGCGCCAATGGCGGCGGCTATTACCATTACTCCTATTCGGTTGTGCGCGGTTGTGACCGTATTGTTCCGATTGATGTCTATGTTCCGGGTTGCCCTCCGACAGCCGAGGCGCTTTTGTATGGCGTTTTGCTGTTGCAGAAGAAAATCCGTCGCGTTGGCACCATTGAACGCTGATCCGATATCAAGAAAAGCAGGGCAAGCGCATGTCAGCTTATGAAACCATCATCGACAAGACCAGCGCGGCGCTTGGGGCTGATCTGTTGTCTCACTATGTGGCCTTTGACGAGCTGACACTGGTTGTTGCGCGCGACAGCATCGGCAAGAGCCTGAGCTTCCTGCGCGATGATCCGGCTTTGCGTTTTGTAAGCTTTATAGATCTCACAGCCCTTGATCTGCCGGCCCGCGAAGAGCGTTTTGAAGTGGTTTGGCATTTGCTCTCACCGACCCTGAACCAGCGCGTTCGGGTGAAAGTAACCACCAGTGCAACTGTCCCGGTGCCTTCCACCGCAGATGTCTATCCTGCGACCAACTGGTTCGAGCGTGAAGTCTACGACATGTATGGCGTGTTGTTCACCGGCCATCCGGATTTGCGTCGGATTCTGACGGATTACGGCTTTGAAGGCTATCCGTTGCGGAAAGACTTCCCGCTGACCGGTTTTGTCGAAGTCCGTTACGATGACGAGGAAAAGCGGGTCGTTTACGAGCCTGTCAAATTGACACAAGAATTTCGGAATTTCGATTTTCTGTCGCCTTGGGAAGGAACCGATTACGTTCTGCCCGGCGATGAAAAAGCGAAGCAAAGCTGAGCGGGGCATAAGCAATGACCGAACATGCTATTCGCAATTTCTCGATCAACTTCGGCCCCCAGCATCCGGCTGCGCACGGCGTGCTGCGTCTGGTGTTGGAGTTGGATGGGGAAGTGGTTGAACGCGTCGATCCGCATATTGGCCTGCTGCATCGCGGCACAGAGAAGCTGATCGAGGCCAAGACCTTCTTGCAGGCTTTGCCCTATTTCGACCGGCTTGATTATGTCGCTCCGATGAATCAGGAACATGCCTATTGTTTGGCCATCGAGAAGCTTTTGGGACTGACTGTGCCCAAACGTGGCCAGTTGATACGTGTTCTTTATTCAGAAATCGGCCGTATTTTGTCGCATTTGCTCAATGTGACGACCCAAGCGATGGATGTGGGTGCGCTGACACCGCCTCTTTGGGGCTTTGAAGAGCGCGAAAAATTGATGATCTTTTATGAGCGGGCCTCCGGCTCGCGCATGCATGCGGCTTATTTCCGCCCCGGTGGCGTTCACCAGGATCTACCTGACCAGCTGGTGCGCGATATCGGCTCCTGGTGTGATCCTTTCTTGCAGGTTTGCGACGATCTCGAAGCCCTGTTGACCGATAACCGCATTTTCAAGCAGCGCAATGTCGATATCGGCGTGGTCGATCTGGATACCTGCTGGGCCTGGGGATTTTCTGGTGTGATGGTTCGCGGCTCGGGTGCGGCATGGGATTTGCGCCGGGCACAGCCCTATGAATGCTATTCCGAACTGGAATTCGATATTCCAATCGGCAAGAATGGCGATTGCTATGATCGTTATTGTATCCGTATGGAAGAAATGCGCCAGTCCGTTCGTATTATGAAGCAATGCGTGTCCAAATTGCTGTCGGATGAGGGCCGTGGTCCTGTATCATCCACGGATGGCAAGGTTGTTCCGCCCAAGCGTGGCGAGATGAAACGGTCGATGGAAGCCTTGATCCATCATTTTAAACTGCATACCGAAGGTTTCCATGTGCCTGCGGGTGAAGTTTATGCTGCTGTCGAAGCACCCAAGGGCGAATTTGGGGTCTATCTGGTATCAGATGGCAGCAACAAGCCCTATCGTTGCCGCATTCGTGCTCCCGGGTTTGCGCATTTGCAGGCAATGGATTTTATGTGCCGTGGTCACATGCTGGCAGATGTGTCTGCCATTCTTGGATCGCTCGATATCGTGTTTGGAGAAGTGGATCGCTGATCATCCGGTCAGTGGTTCGAGGGAAGGGGATCGGCATGGCCGTCCGCAGATTGGCACCGCAAGAGGTTCAACCCGCCGCATTCGCGTTTACGGCGGATAATTTGGCTTGGGCAAACACACAGATTGCCAAATTCCCCGAGGGGCGTCAGGCATCCGCTGTTATTTCTCTCCTGTGGCGCGCCCAAGAGCAACATGATTATTGGCTTCCCAAAGCTGCGATTGAATATGTCGCCGATATGCTGGGCATGCCTTCGATCCGCGTTCTGGAAGTTGCAACCTTCTATTCCATGTTCAATCTGGAGCCGGTCGGCCAGTATTTCATCCAATTGTGCGGGACTTCACCGTGCCGGTTGAGTGGTGCCGAAAAGATCATCAAAGTCTGTCAGGACCGGATTGGCGAACAACGTCACGTGACGGATGACGGCAAGTTTTCCTGGCTTGAAGTGGAATGTCTTGGGGCATGTTGCAACGCGCCGATGGTGCAGATCAACAATGATTATTATGAAGATCTCACCGTCGATAATTTCAACACCTTGTTGGATGATTTGGCTGCAGGCCGTCCGGTCAAAAAGGGCTCGCAGACAGGTCGTGTCTCGTCCGAACCGGCAAAGGGCGCAACAACATTGAGTGATCCGGCGTTGTTTGACGGCTCGCTTGTCGGTGCGTGGAAAACACGTTTCGAGGCGGAACAGAAAAAGGCTGCCGAAGCCAAAGCCGAGGCTGCAAAGGCCGAAGCTGCCAAAGGTAAGGAGTGACGTCGATGCTTGCTGATCGTGATCGCATCTTTACCAATCTGCATGGTTTCCACTCTTTTGGTCTGAAAGCTGCCCTGATGCGTGGTGCATGGGACGGGACCAAAGTCCTGCTCGACATGGGGCGTGACTGGATCATCAACGAAATGAAAGCTTCCGGCCTGCGTGGTCGTGGCGGTGCTGGCTTTCCGACCGGTTTGAAATGGTCGTTCATGCCGAAAGTTTCAGACGGGCGCCCGCATTTTCTGGTCGTCAATGCCGATGAATCGGAGCCTGGCACCTGCAAAGACCGTGAAATCATGCGCCACGATCCGCATCTGCTGATTGAAGGCTGTATGATTGCCTCCTTCGCAATGGCTGCACATGCCTGTTACATCTATATCCGCGGCGAATATATTCTTGAGCGCGAAGTGCTGCAGGCTGCCATTGATGAGGCCTATGCCGCCAATCTGGTTGGCAAGAACAACGTGCATGGCTATCCATTCGATATCTACCTGTCGCATGGGGCTGGTGCCTATATTTGTGGCGAAGAAACGGCCTTGCTTGAAAGTCTCGAAGGCAAAAAGGGGATGCCGCGCATGAAGCCGCCATTCCCTGCCAATATGGGTCTTTATGGCTGCCCGACGACTGTCAATAACGTCGAATCTATTGCGGTTGCCGGTACCATCCTTCGTCGCGGTGCTGCCTGGTTCTCCGGTTTGGGTAATCCCAACAATGTCGGCACCAAGCTGTTTTGCGTGTCTGGCCATGTCAACACACCCTGCAATGTCGAAGAAGTGATGGGGATCACATTCAGGGAATTGATCGACCGGCATTGTGGCGGTATCCGTGGTGGATGGGACAATCTGAAGGCTGTTATTCCGGGGGGGTCGTCTGTTCGTATGGTTCCTGCCGAGCAGATTATCGACACCCCGATGGATTTTGATTCCTTGTCCAAGCTGCGTTCGGGGCTTGGCACAGCGGCTGTAATCGTGATGGACAAATCGACCGATATTGTCCGCGCGATTGCCCGTATCTCGCATTTCTACAAGCATGAAAGCTGCGGCCAATGCACGCCTTGCCGTGAAGGGACCGGCTGGATGTGGCGCGTCATGGAGCGGATGGCTGAAGGCCGTGCCCAGAAGCGCGAAATCGATTTGCTGCTTGATGTCACCAAGCAGGTGGAAGGCCATACGATTTGCGCGCTCGGTGATGCAGCAGCCTGGCCGATTCAGGGATTGATTGCGCATTTCCGTCATGAAATCGAAGAACGGATCGATCAATATGCGGCCAACCCGCATTCTGATCCCGTTCCGATGGCAGCGGAGTAAGGACAAGACGATGGCGAAAATCATCATCGACGGCAACGAGATTGACGTCCCAGCAGAATATACGCTGTTGCAGGCCTGTGAAGAAGCTGGCGCGGAAGTGCCGCGCTTTTGTTATCATGAACGGCTGACTGTGGCCGGTAATTGCCGGATGTGTCTGGTTGAAGTGAAAGGTGGACCGCCCAAGCCGACCGCCTCTTGCGCCATGGCCGTCAAGGATTTGCGCCCAGGCCCGAATGGTGAACCGCCTGTCGTGATGACCAATTCGCCAATGGTGAAAAAGGCACGCGAAGGCGTGATGGAATTTTTGCTCATCAATCATCCCCTTGATTGTCCGATTTGTGATCAGGGCGGGGAGTGCGATTTGCAGGACCAGGCGATGGCATTTGGCGGCGATCATTCCAGATTTGCCGAAAACAAGCGCGCAGTCGAAGATAAATATATCGGCGCCCTGGTCAAAACCACCATGACACGCTGCATCCAATGTACGCGTTGCGTCCGCTTCTCGACCGAAGTGGCAGGTGTGACCGATCTGGGCGCGATTGGCCGTGGTGAGGATATGGAAATCACCTCCTATCTCGAACAGGCCATGACGTCGGAAATGCAGGGCAATATTATTGACCTTTGTCCCGTGGGTGCGCTGAC
>CANGQA010000114.1 GCA_947455995.1 Hyphomicrobiales bacterium
CTCGAAAGCCTCACGATGGGACTCAATGTGCCGGAAGATGTGTCGATTGTCGGCTATGACGATATCGAGGTGATGAGTCACCTACCGGTCTCACTCACTACCGTGCGCGTACAGAGCGAGCAGGTTGGGCGCAATGCGGCCCGCTATCTGGTTGCCCGTCTTGAGGGCGAGGATGTGGATATTCCTTTCCAATGCGACACCGAAATCGTCATCCGTGATTCATCCGGCCCGCCGACCAGTGGACATCCACCAAGCTAATGCAAGGCAGAGCCGATAATGGGACTTGAAAAAATATTTTACTTCATCAAAATGTAACCGTATACATTTATGAATGGCTTGAGCGGGATCACGGTCATCATCGAGAGGGAATAAGTCTGGTTATGACACGACAGCCACAACAGGAGCGCCCCTCGCAGTCTGCCGCACCGCATCCCGTATCGGACGGACAAGACCTGCATGAAGAGAGCCGCAAGCCCCCGAAATCTCTGTTCGTGCGCCGCATCAAGCGGATCGGCTGGAACCTGTTGCCTCCACTGACCTTTGTGGTGATTGTGTTGTTCTGGTCGTGGTCGGTGAAGGCATTCAAAATACCCGCCTATCTGTTGCCTGGTCCGGGTGCAGTATTTGCGCGTCTATTTAGCGATTACCAACTGCTTTGGAACAATGCGCTTATCACAATGACCGAGATTGTGTTGGGCTTTGGTCTCACCCTACTGACCGCAATTCCGGTTGGACTGGTGATTGCGCTGTCGCCATTGTCCAAGCAAATCCTGTATCCGCCTATCGTGCTGCTGCAACTTGTGCCCAAGATAGCGGTGGCCCCGCTCTTCTTGGTATGGCTCGGTTTCGGCATGGAATCCAAGGTGCTGCTTACCGTTCTGATGACATTTTTCCCGCTGCTGATCGCCAGCATCAGCGGCTTCCAGATTCTCGATACCCGCCTTTTATATCTGACCAAATCCATGGGCGCTTCGGCATGGCATACATTCCGGTTCCTGCGCGTTCCGGCTGCCTTGCCTGTAATTTTTTCTGGCATCAAAACCTCTGCAACCATAGCGGCTACGGCGGCTATTGTTGCCGAATTCGTGGGCGCTAATCAGGGCCTCGGCTATGTCCTGCTCAAGGGCACCAGCACGATGGATATCGAACTGACTTTTGCTGTGCTGGTGGTGCTGACCATCATCGGCATCATACTCAATTACGTGGTTGAAATCAGCGAATGGGTTATGACCCCATGGCAGAGGTCAGCCAACAATTCATAACCAGTGACGCAAAATAATAATTCAAACGGGAGAGTGATCAAATGAAACAGACAATTAAAACACTATTAGGAGCGGGGTTGTTGGCCTCGACCATGGCTTTGGCCAGCTCGGCCATGGCGCAAACAGCTGTAACCTTCCAATTGAACTGGACGGCCGGTGGCGCCAATGCCGGTTTTGCTGCTGCCGTCGGTGAGGGCTATTACAAGGCCCTCGGACTTGATGTGACGCTGGTCCAGGGCAATGGCTCGGGCAATACAGCGCAATTGGTTGCCAATGGTCGCGCCCAGCTTGCTTATGCGGATGCGGTAGCTGTCAGTCAGCTGATCGCCAAAGGTGCGCCCATGAAGATGGTGTCAACCATCTATCAATCCAACCCCAATGAAGTAACCGCACTGAAGAAGTCGAACATCAAGAGCCTTAAGGATCTGGTTGGCAAAAAAGTCGGTGTGCCGGCGGGTTCATCGCAGACAACCATGCTTCCCCTGCTATGGAAGGCCAACAATCTCAAAGAAACAGATATGACGCTGATCAACATGCCTGTGGCCTCGATGGTTCCCTCTTTGCTCCAGGGTCAGGTTGATGCCATCCTGGGTTCGATGGATGCCTATCAGATCCAGCTGGAAGCCCAGGGCGCAGAACTGGATAACTTCCGTTTCGCCGATTATGGTGTCCCTACTGTCAGCACCTCGATCTTTGCTTCCAACAGCTTTTTGGCTGAAAATCCCGATGTGGTGAAAAAATTTATTGCTGCCAGCCTTAAGGGTTGGAGCTTCGCCCTCGACAATCCGGAAAAGACCGTCAAGCACATCAAGGGCGTATTTCCTGACGTGAATGAAAAGCTGGCAGCCTCCGAATTGGCGGCGATTACGCCATTGTTCTGCTCGGGCGATGCAAAATTCATCGGCAAGGCCGAGGATTCACATTGGACCCGCACCCAGAACCTGCTGTCGGAAGTCGGCCTCCTGCCGGCCAATCAGGATCCGAAATCCTATTACAGCAATGATTTCCTTCCTGCCGCCGACCAGATGCGCGCTTGCAAGAAATAACCCCCGGAAAGCGGGGTTCGCAACAGTCTTGCGTGCCCCGTCTCTGACCGACCAAATGTAATACAATGTGGCCTGGCTAGACCTCTCACAAATGGCGGGCCATAAGGCCTGCCACTTGTGCCAACCAGCGGAATTCACCCTCATGAGCGCATCTGTTTCCTCTGTTTCACGCACCGGCTACCGTTACGATGACCTGTTCGTCGGTATGGCTTTCCGTAGTCCCGGCCGGACCATTACCGATGCGGATTTGATGGCCTTTGCAGGGTTGACCGGAGATTTTTCGGAACTGCATACCAGTGATGTCTACGCTAAAAGCAGCCAGTTTGGGCGTAAAGTGGCGCACGGCATGCTCGGCCTGTCCTATGCCCACGGGCTGATGTGGCCCCGCACCGGTGAACTGCGTGAAACAGCTGTCGCGTTTCTGGGGATCCAAGACTGGAAATTCGTTGGCCCCATTTTCGTGGGAGATACTATTTTCGTCAGTTATGTCCTGGCTGAATTACGCGACAGCAAATCACGCCCCACGCAGGCCATTGCCAGCTTTGCGGTGGAGCTGCTCAATCAGCACGGGGACGTTCTGCAAAAGGGCACGAAAGTTTTGCTGGTTTCGAAAGTGCCGCTTGAAGCGGTCGAGGCCTCTCTGTGAGCCTGTCTCGCCCCTCAACCGCCAGACCCGAAAGCGTTCGAGCATGAGCACTCTCCCAACCACAGCTGCAAAATCCGGCGTACCCATCGCCATCAACAACCTGTCAAAAGTGTTTGGTGAGGATGGTGATACGCCGTTTCGGGCGCTCAAAAGGATCAACGTCGAGATCACCGCAGGAGAGTTCATCTCGGTGGTAGGGGCCTCAGGTTGCGGCAAAAGCACGCTGATGCTGATGGTTGCAGGATTGCTGAAAAGTTCAACCGGACAGATCAGCGTTAATGGCAAACCTGTGAACCAGCCGATCACCGATGTCGGGATTGCCTTTCAGGATCATCTTCTGCTCGAATTCCGCACCGCTTTCGATAATGTGATGCTGCATGCCGATATTCGTGGACTGGACAGAAAGACACTCGAAACCCGAGCCAGAGACCTTTTCAAACAATTGCGGCTCGAACATGCGATGGATAAATATCCCCGCCAGCTATCAGGGGGTATGCGCCAGCGTGTCTCGCTGATCCGCACATTGGTCCATGAACCATCGGTCCTGCTGATGGATGAGCCCTTTGGCGCTTTGGATGCACTGACCCGCCTGCAAGTCCGCATGGATCTGGAGGCGCTCTGGCTCAGACGCCGCCCAACCGTCTTGTTCATCACCCATAGCGTCGAGGAGGCTGTCGGCCTGTCAGACCGCATTCTGGTGATGAGCCCTAGTCCGGGTGAAGTGGTCGATGATATCCGTGTCGATTTGCCGCGTCCGCGTCCGATCGTATTAGGCGATGCGCCCGAATTTGCCGGCTATGTCGACAAGATCCACCGTCAGTTCGAGCGAATGGGCGTGTTGCACGGCATTGCTCTGCCGCAAGGCGACAGCCATGCATCCGGTGGGCATTCCTGATGGACAACACACCTCAGACGCCATCGCGCGCGCAAGCGCTGATCGACAGGGCCACCGGCAGCGTTGATCTGAGTATCGACGGGTTTGTCGCAGAAATTGTGTTGTCGAATGGTGCGATGAATCTGGTGACACGTCCTATGCTGCGGCAGTTGAACAGAGCGATCAGCGCACTGGTTAACCGTCAGGACATCCGCTGCGTTATCCTGCATGGCGGCACATCAAAAGCCTTCTGTGCCGGAAGCGACATCAAAGAATTCGACGACCTTCGGCAAGATGCCAGCGAATATAAAATCCTGTTCGAGGATATGGTCATCCGTAATCTGGCGCGTCTGCCGATGCCTACCATTGCCGCACTTAACGGACATGCGCTTGGCGGAGGTTTTGAAATTGCGTTGGCTTGTGATCTGCGGGTCCTGCAACGCAATGCCAAAATCGGACTTCCCGAATCCCATCTTGGCGGGTTGGCCGGTAATGGTGCAGTCCGCATTACACGGTTGATCGGCCCCTCCCGCGCCAAGGAGTTGCTTTATACCGGTATGACCCTCACAGGCGAACAGGCAATGGAATGGGGTCTGGTGAACCGCCTCACCGATGATGGACAGGCTTTGGCTGGCGCGCGTGAGCTGGCGGCGACCATCAGCCAGCGCGGACCTATTTCCAACAGGCTCGCCAAAACGTTGGTTGATGCAGCCCAGGATATGGCCATTGATGCGGCCTTGTCATTGTCGACTGCTGTTCAGCAACAGATTTTCGATTCCGATGATTTGCACCGTGGCGTGGAAGCGTTTTTTGCCAAACGCCCGGCAGATTTCAAGGGAAACTGATGCCTGCCGCACAATCCCTGCTCAGATCCGACGGTTCTTAGCGATGGCAAAGGATCATGCGAAAACCACAGGGCCAACATTCTCTCTTCGTGGTTGGCAGGCAGGGGATTGTTCCACAAAAAATCTGGCCGGTATTGCCCTGGTGGTGGCTGCGAGTTTCATTTTTGCTGCATCCGATATCGCCACGAAAATCATCATTTCGCAGGTTCCCTCTTTTGAAATCATCTGGTTCCGTTATCTGGCCTATTCCGTTATCGCGCTGCCATTACTGACGCGGCCGCCCGCCCTCTCTTTATTGTCCTCGCGCAACAAGCCCCTGCAAATTCTTCGGGGCTTGGGCGCGTTCGGCTCGGGGGCGTTTTTTGTCACAAGCCTCAAATTCATACCCATCACCGATGCGACTGCGATTTCGTTTACTGCCCCGCTGTTTGTCGCTGTGCTCTCGGCGGTGTTTCTGGCTGAGACCATCACGCCCTCTTATGTGCTGGCGACCATTTGCGGCTTTGCAGGGGCCTTGTTGATTGTCAAACCCGGCAGTACCGATTTCACCATCGGTTCGACGTTGCCTTTGTTCGGCTCCCTGTGCTGGGCCGGTGCTCTTGTGCTGGTGCGGCAGATGAGCGGCACCGAACCGATGCGCCTGACCGTGACCTATACCGCGCTGATCGGTTTAACGTCAGCCAGCCTGATCGTCCCTTTTGTGTGGATTGATCCAGACCCTGTTGTCTGGCCCTATCTGGTCGGGATCGGTCTTGCCACGACAACGGCGCATATGATGACTGTGCTGGCCTATAGCTATGCCCCTGCTGTCCTGCTGGCTCCGTTTTCTTACACACAGCTGATCGGAGCGACCTGTATGAGCTATGCTGTGTTCAACGACATTCCGACCTTTACAACCGTGGTTGGTATCCTTTTGATTGCGGCAAGCGGGCTCTCTCTTGCCTTACGCAACCGACACACACCCTAGACAGGACAAGGGAGGCCTCCATGCAACCGATTGTGAATGGCGCGACACGATTGCTTTTTATCGTCGGAGACCCGATTGCCCAGGTCCGCTCGCCGCTGATTTATAATCCCAAGATCGAAGCAACCGGAAAAAACTGTATTCTGGTGCCTCTGCTGGTGCCACAGAATGAGTTTGAACAGACCATCCCCGCGATCATGCGCCTGGGTAATCTTGAAGGTCTGATTATCACCTTTCCTTTCAAGGAGCGGATGATCCCATTTCTCGACCATATCAGCCCGGATGCAGCCTTGATCGGTGCGGTTAATGCGGTCAGGCGTAATGATCAGGGCGAATGGAGCGGTGATATTTTTGACGGCATCGGCATGGTCCGTGCCGTTCAGGCCCTCGGCCAGACCATCGCAGGACGCAAGGCCTTGCTGTATGGGGCAGGCGGTGCGGGCAAAGCGATTGCCGCCGCTCTCTTGTCAGGCGGAATCGACACACTGACCATCATCGACCACGACCACGCCAAGGCCGAAGCAATTGCCACAGTGTTTGGCCATCACTATCCGCATATCGCCATCGGTTGCGACAACCGCAATGTGGATGAGCATGATCTGCTGATTAATGCCACGCCGGTCGGCATGGGGCCCAATGACAGCCATGTCGAATGGACCGGCACACTCCATTCCGGCATTACGGTTGTCGATATCGTACCCTATCCCATCGAAACGCCGCTGCTGGCACTGGCCAAACAGCTTGGTTGTCCCAACACCAACGGGCAGGCCATGATTCAAGGGCAATCGGATGCTGTTCTCGAATATTTCAACATCGGCTAGGAGATGCCCGCCATGAACCTGAAATTCGGCCAACCCGACAATTCCGTCATCCAGCTGGCCTATGTGGTCGCCGATATCGAAACGTCAATCCGCGAGTATCACCAGCGCATGTCTGTCGGCCCATGGCAGTTGCGCGGCCCCTTTACGACGACATCCGCACGCTATCATGGCAAAGCCGTGGCCATTTCTTTGAGCATTGCCCACGCCTTTGCGGGCCATACCATGATCGAACTGATCCAGCAGCATGACCAGCTGCCCTCGGTCTATACCGACACGATTACCCGCACCGGCTACGGCTTCCACCACTGGGGTGTCTCCTGTCCGGATTTCGATGCCAAGCTGGAGGCGTTAAGCACGGAAAACAAGGCTCCGGTCTTCGAGGACAAAACCGCGATCGGAACGCGGGTTGCCTATGTCGATTTCAGGGACAGCATGGGTGGTTTCGTCGAATATATCGAGATGACCGAAGCCGCCGAAGCCCGCTACACCGCCATGTATGCAAGGGCACTGACATGGGACAAAAAAGAATTGATCACGAGAGTGTGAACGGGGCTAAATAATTATTTGCCAAACTCTATATTGCCCCCATCAAATCAAGAGAATGTGTTTAATTGATTTCCGGAGCTATAGCCCTGTCGGCCATCACCCTCGGTTTGTTGATGCATGAATTGAATGCTGCGCAAGAATAGACATTAAGGCAACTTAATAGGCAGATTGATGTATTTTTTACGCGGATAGAGGAGCTGAATTGGGACCAGATTGCTGCATAAATCCAAAAAAATTGCCCTAAAAATAGCTTAATAATTGATTTTTATATTGAATCTTATATTTTAGGATTGTATGCTTTATTTATTAAAAATTATTTCGGAAAGCTCGAATGGATTCGACCACCTGTTTTAAAAAAATTCTAAGGGTGACACGCTATGTCTGACCAAATCAATCCTTACCCAGCAAGCCAACTAAAAATATTATCCATTCAATTCTCACAGCAATGGGATGTTGTCCTTCCCCGTATTTTTCGTTTCATTGAACAGGTTTATGTTGATAAATTTTTTGAAGATGGCACGCTTCGCCTGTCA
>CANGQA010000115.1 GCA_947455995.1 Hyphomicrobiales bacterium
GACAATTTGGTGTGGGAAGTATCACGCGGTGGTGCCTTGTTTCCGCATCTGTATCGGCATCTGGCGCTTTCAGAGGTTGCGTGGGCTAAGCCTTTAATGATGCGGGCTGATGGAACACATGATTTTGCGGGGCTTTTGTGATGTTGGGAGCTGTTTTTTCTCTGGTGCGTCCGGCACTGCATACATTGGATGCCGAAAAGGCACATGATATCACTATCGCTGCGCTGAAATGGTTGCCGCTGCCTCCCCCGCAAGCTGATGCGCCATGTTTGCGCGTGCAGGCCTTCAGACTGGATTTTCCTAATCCTGTGGGAGTCGCTGCGGGCTTTGACAAGAATGCCGAGGTTCCTGATGCGCTGATGCGACTGGGTTGCGGCTTCAGCGAAATCGGGACCGTGACGCCCTTGCCCCAACAGGGTAATCCGCGTCCGCGTCTGTTCCGGCTCAGCCGTGATCAGGCGGTCATCAATCGGTTCGGTTTCAACAATCAGGGTCATGCAGCAGTATTGAAACGGTTAGAAGCCCGTCATCACCGTAGCGGGATTGTTGGGGTCAATATCGGTGCCAACAAGGATGCCGCCGACCGTACTGCCGATTATGTCAGCGGCATCAGAGCCTTTCTGGGCGTTGCCGATTATTTTGTTGTCAATATTTCTTCGCCCAACACCCCCGGACTGCGCGATTTGCAGCATGAGGCCGCGCTTGATGATTTACTGGGCCGCGTGGTGGCCGAGCGTGATGCCGGCGCCGAGCATTTTGGCCGTAGGCCTGTCCTGCTGAAAATTGCACCCGATCTGGGTTTGAATGATCTCGACCATTTGGTGCTGATTGCCCGTAAACACCGGATTGATGGCATGATTGTTACCAATACAACCCTTTCACGGCCGGCACATTTGCAGGAAAAAACCGTGATGGCCGAGATGGGTGGTTTGTCAGGCAAGCCGCTATTTGCGCTTTCAACCCGGATTCTGGCCGAAACCTATCAGCGTGTCGAAGGACAATTTCCACTGATTGGGGTGGGCGGTATTGACAGCGCGCAGGCTGCCATTGACAAGATCAAGGCCGGAGCGAGCCTGATCCAGCTTTATTCCGCCCTCGTCTATCATGGTCCGGCTTTGGTCGGAGCCATCAAGCAGGGGCTCTCCGATTATATTGTGGCCCATGGCATGACCAATGTCGGCGAAATGGTCGGTCGCAGCAGTAAAGACTGGACGTCACGGCCTTTTCCGATCAGCTGATCGTCGAACTCCATTGGCCCGCTGCAATCTTTGAGGCGACGATCACCGCCTGTGTGCGGCTTTCCACACCCAGCTTTTGCAGGATAGCGGACACATGCGCCTTCACAGTTGCTTCAGAGACCGATAATTCATAGGCGATTTGCTTGTTCAGCAAGCCTTCCGACAGCATCATCAAGACCCGCACCTGTTGCGGTGTCAGACTGCCGAGCCGCCGAACGATATCGCTGGTTTCCTGATCAACGGGGTGGCTAAGATCGACATCGGCCGGTGTCCATGCCCCGCCATCCAGCACGGTCTGGATCGCCGTGCGCATGGTCTCGACATCGACGGATTTGGGGATAAAGCCAGAGGCGCCAAAATCAATTGCGTGTCGGATAGTAGAGCGTTCCTCGTTGCCTGAAACAATCATCACAGGGGTGCCGGGATATTGTGCCCGCAAATACATCAATCCCGAGAAACCTTGGGTGCCCGGCATGGTCAGATCGAGCAGAATTAAATCCAGATCACCATGATCTTTGAGTAATTTAGACACTTCATCAAAAGCGCCAGCCTCTAAAACCTTGGCAGTGGGCAATTGTCCCAGAACCGCCTCCCGCAACGCACCACGTACCAATGGATGATCATCAGCTACCAAGATCATCAATTCTGTTTCGGCCACTCTATACCCCCCTGATTTTTCGTTGACTTTGATCTTGCCATAATTCTTTTACTTTTGTTGCAACGCAAGGGGGCACTGTCAAAAATTTGATATTAACAGTGATAAAAATCCTGCTTTGGCGCCCATGCAGTCGATCCGGATAGGATTCAAGACGCCGATGCGAGGCTTTTGTCGATGAGGTCCCACAGGATCATAAAGCCGTGCAGGGCCAGCCATGCGAGGCTGACAACATTGCCGAGCACGCAGAGTAATAAAAAGGCGATCAGGCCGATCCATGGACCATCCACCAAACCGATGACAATCGCAAAGGCGACAAAACCGCTATAAAGGTCAATGAGCGTGACTTTCCCCCACGGATTGGCGGAAATGAGGTCGAAGCTTTCCCAAAAAGGCGCAACCTTGAACGCCCAGATGATCGAGCCTGACAGCAGGAGGAATAGAAGGCCACAGATAATACGTAAGGTCATGATGTCTCCTGCAATCCTTGATAGGTTCATGATACGTATGGCAGGGTAAAATGGTTTTTTGTGATGATATAAATGATCTCTCCACCGAGCTGTTATTGTTCAAGGTGGATTGTGACGCTAACCATCAGTGTGCCTGCTTATGATGATAGGTCAATGAGTGATGACGGACTATTTTCTGCCTTCTGTCCCTGTGATCTTCGATTCCGGCAATCTCTTGGCGGATCGGCGCTTTGTCTATGGCGAGGCCCTGCTGAAAGAAGGCGATGGACCAGGGGCTGCTGATCTGTTCCGGCAGGTGCTTGAATTGGTGCCTGAATGGGCGCCTGCTTGGCTGGCTTTGGGGGATGCCGAATTGTTGTGCCATCACAATGAAGCAGCAGTAACCGCTTGGCAACGCTGTCTGGCCCTGCATCCGGCCGATCGGTTGGGTGCCCAACCCCGACTGGCGCGCTTGGGTGCAAGTGATGCCGGCACCGCACTTGGCCATGGCTATATCGCTGCACTATTTGATGAATATGCCGACCGATTTGATCAACATCTCACCAAAGCCTTGGATTACCGCGCTCCGCAAATGCTGGCAGCATTTCTGCTGGACCACCGGTCTCGGTTCGGGCGTGTCTTTGATGCCGGTTGCGGCACGGGCTTGATGGCCGCCAGCATCCGCCCCCATGTCGATTTTATCGCTGGCTGCGATTTGTCTGCGGCCATGGTGGCGCAGGCGCGCATGAAGGGATTGTATGAGCACCTGATCTGTCAGGATGTCGTAACGGCATTGCAGGCCGAACCTGCCGCCTCCTATGATTTGGTGATGGCCGCCGATGTCTTTGTCTATATCGGTGATTTGCAACCTGTGTTTGCCGCCTGTTCGCATGGGCTCACGAAGGGAGGTTTTCTGGCATTTACCACTCAATCCACCGCAAGGGATCACGTGATCATCGGCGAGGATTTGCGCGCTGCCCATCCCGCAGCCTACTTGCGGTCGTGTGCCCGTGACAGCGGTTTTGCAGTGCTTGTCCTCGACGCTGTATCGGTCCGACAAGACAGAGGCCAGCCTGTTCCGGGATGGCTGTGTCTGTTGCAAAAGGAGTGAGTGTTCGGGGTCAACTGTTGAGCGAGACGAGCAGACTGATCAGAAGGCTGGTTAGGACCACAGCCGTTAGCCCGATCCGCAGTGTGCCGAACCAGCGCGGTGCAAGTGTGAGCAAAACAAGCCGCACATCAATCATCACGAGCCACAAGAACAAACCGATCAGCACAAGATTGTCATAGGGGCGAGGCAGGGCCAGAGCCGCCCAAGCCATGATGCTGGGAATCACCGACACCCATAACAAGCTGTTGCTGTTCTGGCGCATCAGCGCGAGACCCCAGCGGATGCCGCCGAGGAACGAGGCGATCAGTGCCGCATAGGTCATGAGCAGGTGATAGAACAGGCGTTCTGGCAGGCCTGCATCCACCATCAGTCCGCTATATTGCAGCAGCATGATGCCTGACAGGCCGACAAATGGAATGGCTCCACCCATGCCGAGCCACAAGGCCATAGCAGGGATGGAGCGGTCGTCGGTCAAAGGAGTCTCTGGTGTGTGTATCATGGTGCTTTTCTAATCCCGGCGGAAAATGATTGTAGCAAGCCAGCCGAACAGGCCGGCCATCAGCAAAGCCGCAAAACCGTAAAGCCAGCCATGAAGGCGGGCGGCCTCGGCCACATCTTGCTCGAAGCCGATTTTAATAACCTCGAAATGGGTTGATTGCGAGGCAAGTCGCACGCTGTCAGACAGCAATGCGACTTCAACATCATAGAGGCCGATCGGTGCGCGCGCGGGCACTGGAATCACAGCCTTGAACACGTTAGGCGTGATGAATTCGACATGATGCGGCAGATAATCATAGAGCTTGTCGCGTTCTTTGATGCGGATCAGTGCTTGGGCGAAATGGTCGTCGCGGCGGTCTTTGGTGATGATGGCACTGTTGAGGCCGAGCTGGTAACGGCTTTGCATATCGGGTGAGGTGATCTCGTCAAGCGGACGGTTGGATGCCACTGCCATGGTGACAGGCACAAAGGTGAACTTCTGGTCATGCTGGTTGACCCAGAACGGGCCGAATGATGCTTTTTCACGAACCACCATATGGCGGCGTGGTCCGCGTGCCGAGACAACGATGTCATAATGTTCGGAGCGTGTGGCCGAGGCCTGGTCACGCCCGATAACCCCGAAAATGACCAGATCGGTGCCGATATAGGTCGACGTGATCGCCACATGGGGGGAGGATAGCGAAATAATCAGGCTTTCGGCGCGGACGGGACCCGTGAAGATGCTGATGCCAGCCAGCAAGGCCAGCAGGGCGGGGATCCCGCTCATTGTCCGGCTCCTGCGATCGTATGAACCGAGGCCGAAAGCGAGAAGACATCCTCAGGCTTGAGGATCAGATCTCCGAGAAAGCGGAAGGCTACCGCCAACACGATCAGGGCGAGAAGCAAGCGGAATTGTTCTCCCTTAAGATGACGGCCCGCGCGGGCGCCGAATTGGGCTCCGAAAACCCCGCCGACAATCAGAAACAGGGCCAGCACAAAATCAACGGAATGGTTGGTCGTGGCATGCAGCATGGTTGCGCCACTCATGCTGAACAGAATTTGAAACATCGACGTCCCCACCACCATCATGGTCGGGACCCGAAACAGATAGATCAGCGCAGGCACGATCATGAAACCGCCACCAATGCCCAATAATGCGCCAAAAAATCCGATGATGAGGGACATGACCAACAGGGGAATGGCGCTGATATAAAGGCCTGAAGCCGGAAAACGCATTCTCAAGGGGAGACCGAAATACCAGGGATGATTGCCAATTCGAGAGCGTTTGAGGGCGATGCCGCTGCGTCCGGCGCGAACGGCCTTTAGGCTTTCATACAGCATCAGAATGCCAATGCTGCCGAGCAGAAGAACATAGGAGACACCGATGGTGAGATCGAGCTGGCCAACTCGGCGCAGGGCGTTGAAGGTGATCACTCCGCCTACTGTGCCGATTGAACTGCCCGACAGGAGCACCATGCCTAGTTTGATATCCAGTGCCCGTCGCTTCCAATAGGCAATCAGCGCGGTCAATGACGATGCTGCAATTTGCGTCGAGACGCTTGCAACAGCTACGGCGGGAGGGATACCAAGAAAAATCAGCAAGGGTGTGATGAGAAATCCACCGCCGACCCCGAATAAACCTGAAATAAATCCAACGACCGCACTCATTCCCACAATGAGCCAGATATTGACCGGCAACTCGGCAATGGGAAGATAGAACTCCATCATACAGGCCTTTTGGGAGGGTGCGTGGGATCGTGTGTAACGGCAAACAGGTTAAAAATCATTTAGCCAGGGTTTGAGGAGCGGGGATCAATGCACAGGGCATAAAAAAAGCGCAGCTGAAGCTGCGCTTTCTTGTTCTGGAGCAGTTGAGGTTGGACTTCTTAGAAGTCCATACCGCCCATGCCACCCATGCCGCCGCCGCCGCCCATTGGCATTGATGGCTTGTCCTTTGGCAGTTCGGCAACCATCGCTTCGGTTGTGATCAACAGGCCGGCAACCG
This sequence comes from Hyphomicrobiales bacterium, assembly GCA_947455995.1. Lineage (GTDB taxonomy): Bacteria > Pseudomonadota > Alphaproteobacteria > Rhizobiales > Beijerinckiaceae > CAIYZJ01. The sequence continues at coordinate 5,936 of CANGQA010000115.1, forward strand.
AGGCTGCGTCCTGCAGAGCTGTACGCACAACCTTGGCAGGATCGACGATGCCTGCTTCCAGCATGTCGACGTATTGTTCGGTCTGGGCATTGAAGCCGAAGGTCTGCGACTTGTTCTCGCCGATCTTGCCGACCACGATGGAGCCTTCGACACCAGCATTTTCAACGATCTGGCGAATAGGAGCTTCCAGAGCTTTCAGGACGATGTTGATGCCAGCCTGTACGTCGGGATTGTCCGACTTCAGCTTGGCCACAGCACCCTTGGCACGCAGCAGAGCTGTGCCGCCGCCAGGAACGATGCCTTCTTCCACCGCAGCGCGGGTGGCGTTCAGCGCATCATCAACGCGATCCTTCTTTTCTTTCACTTCAACTTCGGTCGCACCGCCGACGCGGATCACTGCGACACCGCCAGCCAGTTTGGCCAGACGTTCTTGCAGCTTTTCACGATCGTAATCGGATGTGGTTTCTTCGATCTGTGCCTTGATCTGGTTGACGCGGGCTTCGATGTCTTTCTTCTTGCCTGCACCATCGATGATCGTGGTGTTTTCCTTGTCGATGCGAACGCGCTTGGCGCGGCCCAGCATGTTCAGGGTGACGGACTCGAGTTTGATGCCCAGATCTTCGGCGATCATTTCGCCAGCCGAGAGGACAGCAATATCTTCGAGCATGGCCTTGCGGCGATCACCGAAGCCAGGAGCCTTGACGGCAGCAATCTTCAGGCCGCCACGCAGCTTGTTGACAACGAGGGTGGCGAGAGCTTCACCTTCAACGTCTTCAGCAATGATCAGCAAAGGCTTGCCGGTCTGAACGACTGCTTCCAGAATTGGAAGCATGGTCTGCAGTGAGGACAGCTTCTTTTCGTGGATGAGGATGTAGGGGTCGTCGAGTTCTACCACCATCTTTTCAGCATTGGTGATGAAATATGGCGACAGGTAACCACGGTCGAACTGCATGCCTTCAACGATGGTGACTTCGGTTTCCAAGCTCTTGGCTTCTTCAACCGTGATCACGCCTTCATTGCCGACTTTTTGCATGGCCTTGGCAATTTCTTCGCCGATGAAACGGTCGCCATTGGCGGAAATGGTGCCGACCTGCGCAACTTCCTGAGTGGACTTCACCTTTTTGGCGCGTGCCTTGATGTCGGCAATCGCAGCCGTCACGGCCAGATCAACGCCACGCTTCAGATCCATCGGGTTCATGCCGGCGGCCACATATTTGGCGCCTTCACGGACAATGGCCTGAGCCAGAACGGTTGCGGTCGTGGTGCCATCGCCAGCCGTATCGTTGGTCTTGGAGGCGACTTCGCGCACCATCTGCGCGCCCATGTTCTCGAACTTGTCTTCCAGTTCGATTTCTTTGGCAACGGTCACACCGTCCTTGGTGATGCGAGGCGCACCGAAGGACTTTTCGATCACAACATTACGGCCCTTCGGACCGAGAGTGACCTTAACGGCATTGGCGAGAATATCGACGCCGCGCAACATTTTTTCGCGTGCATCGGAGGAAAAA
>CANGQA010000116.1 GCA_947455995.1 Hyphomicrobiales bacterium
CAACATGGGTTGAACCGCTCAGCAGTGCCCTGGTCGAATGAATTCTATTCGATCACAAATCGGACGCCATGCAGCCAGTGGCTATAGCGGTCGGGATGGTCGCCATCAAAGGCCAGGCGGTACTTTTTCTCATCGATGGTCAGATAAGGAAACACCTCACCATCACTGTCACCAAAGGCAGCGATGCGGCGTTTTAATTCCGGCTCGTCAATATCCAAAGGAATATGGCAGATAGCAGCAAAATCCTTTTTTCTCTTAGGTAAATTTTGCCACTCAATACCTGATAGATCAATATAATCCTGTTTATTTGCAAATACTGCACTTAATTTTACAAATAGATCCAGCATGTGAGCTGTTGTTATATTCACCAATTGTTGCGGTGTTATATTCGGAGGGATATCGAAATCGACAGCCGATACGATCTTGCCGGCATCAATTTTGGGCGACATTTCATGAACGGTCACACCGTATTTTTTGGCCCCGTCATAAATTGCAAAGAGAAACGGTGCCCAGCCGGGATAGGCTGTTGAACCGGGATGAAAATTATAAGAGCCATACCCTATCCGCTCCAAAATTTTAGCCGGGATATAATAACGTGTTCCAAACGAAATTAATCGAGAGGACATCAGATAGTCGTCCGGCAAATCGGATATTTGATTGGGATGCACAAGCTGCAATACATTTATTTTGGGATTTTCATTCAGGAGAAAAGGAATCAAATAATCGGCATAGGACTGCGCTGTCATCAATATGACATTAGAAAGCGCATACTCATTGCTCATAAAGCGTTTCATTTGCAACCACGGCTTAGAAACAGAATAATCATAATCACAGAGTATCCAATAGCATTAAATGAATAGATTTTATGGTGATTATGGCAAAATGGTTAACCTCACTGTCAGGCACAGTGAGCATCCTGATTGATCACGATCATGGCTGACGGGCACTGTGCTTGTTGGACTTGCTGGAAAAATTGCGCCAGATGGCACCCCTCAAAATAGGTTTTTTAAGTACCGCCAAAAAACCGAAATAAAAACTTGCGGCAAATTTTGCAGCATTGTTAAATCACTGTGCTTCATTCAAAAAATTCATCCACCATACTTGTTCAGTCCCTCTCAGGAGTAAAATTGTGCGTAAATCTAAATCCATTCTTTGCATGGCCCTGCTGATTGGCTCCATGCAACCCGTTTTTGCAGGCGTTAATATCAGCAATTTGTCTTCATCCACGTTTTCAGAAGTCCAATCCGGCATCCATACAGTTGCTGTGCGCTGTGGTCCTGGGACGTTTGAAAACCATCGCGGCGTATGCCGTCCGGCCAGTGAGCGCAGATCTTATTCAAACCGGGCGTGCCCTCCCGGATATCACCTCGGTCCCCATCGCAAATGGTGCTGGCCTAACTGATCCGAGCCTGTATTTTTCCAATTCCACATTTTAATCTGACCAATGCGGCGTGATGGGACAAACCCTATCGCCGCATTTTCTTTTCATCCGGCACGTCTTTTCTTATGATTCATCACTGACTGATTTCGAGAAATCTATTCATGTTTGAACCGACACAACTGGTGCTTTATTTTATTGTGGCCGTGCTGTTAGCGGTTACGCCTGGACCGGGCCTTTTTTACGTTGCGGCCCGCACTCTTTCGGGCGGTCAAAGCGAAGGGATTGCATCGAGCCTCGGTACTGGCTTAGGAGGTATGACCCATGTTTTGGCCGGAAGTTTTGGGATTTCCGCACTCATACTCGCAAGTGCCGATTTGTTTACAATACTCAAATATAGTGGTGCGATCTATCTTGTTTGGCTTGGCTTTCGCACACTCAAATCGGCATATCACTCCGATCATGTAGTCCCCGATCTTCCATCTTCTCTAGCGGGGCTGAAACGAGCAAGCGCATTTCGTGAAGGGTTTCTCGTGGAAGCGCTGAATCCAAAAACTGCCGCATTTTTTATTGCGCTTATTCCACAATTCATTGACCCCGCCAAGGCCAGCATCATGGCCCAGTTTATCGTGCTGGGATCAATCTCGGTGGCCTTGAATACGCTTGCGGATATTCTGGTGGTTTTTGCCGCCAATCAGATCAGAACCTATTTTGTATCACGCCCCCACGCGATCAAGCGGCTACAAAAACTATCGGGCGTCACCATGATCGCTTTGGGTTTAGGGCTTGCAGCAACCGAAGCTCACAGCTCATAAGGCTGTTTTGAGGATGCTTCTTGGTCAAGATCTGCTTTGTTTGCTGAGCTGGTTCATTTGCTGCCCCCGCTAAAATTATTGCGGATGCCCTCCGATGTCAGGGCATGGCGGGCAATGGCGGACCAGTCGAACACCAGCCCATGCCCCGGGATTTGCGAGGGCTGGCCGATACCGTCCTTGATGACAATCGGTTCGGCAAGCAGTCCCAGCTCGGTCAAACTTCCGCCCACTACATTTTCGAGCATGAAGCTGTTTTGCACGCCACAGAGCAGATGCAGCGATAATTCCATCATGAAATGCGGCGCCACCAACCGTCCAAAAGCCAGGGAAAGATGGGCGATTTTGTGCCATTCCGTGATGCCGCCCACAAAGGCGACGTCGGCTTGCACGAAATCCACCGCATCCGCTTGCAGATAGGCCAGAACCTGCTCGCGGCTATACAGGCTTTCACCCAATGCAATCGGCGTTGTGATAGCGCGCTTGAGGGCAGCGTGGCCGTTGATGTCCTGATACAGCATCGGCTCCTCGATCCAACCGAGATCGAGGGCATCAAGGCGGGCCGCTTTCTGGATGGCTTCGGATGCAGTCCATTTCTGGTTGAGATCAACCAGCACGCGCTTGTCGCGACCCATCACCTCCTGCACTTTTGTGATCCGCTCGATATCCTCATCGAAATCATCTTTTCCGATTTTGATCTTCACAGCCCGATAGCCCTGGGCCTTATAATCGGCGGCACGATGAACCAGATCGGCAATTGAATCGTTGGCGCTCAGATTGATTTCGCTGACATAGGCCGGAATGTTTTCGCGCGCCCCGCCGAGCAGCTGATAAAGGGGCTGGCCTGAATGCTTGCCGATCAGGTCCCACACCGCAATATCAATGGCAGCCATGGCCATGGAATTGACGCCCAGCCCCAAACGGCGAGATTGGCGGCTCATTTTGGACCAGATGCGTTCATAGGCCAGCGGATTCATGCCTATGACCAGCGCCGCCAGATAATCTTCGATCAGCGCCTTGATCACCGTACCACCAATGTCGACCGTGTAGCTTAGCCCCGTACCGATCAGCCCGGTGTCGGTTTTCAACTCGACAAAAACGAATTCCAGACCGTCCACTTTATTGGTGGCGTCTTCCCACGGCGAGGCTGGAGGCAAGCGGCAGGCATGGGCGGTGACGCTTTCGATTCTCATGGGGTGGTCACCTTACTGGCTTGGCTGTAAAAACAGCAATGGAGTGATAATTCTATGGACCAAGCATCGCCTTTGTCAAAATGAGCGCTGGATCGCCGAGCGTATAGACCTGCCCCACCTTGTCAGATAAAACATGATGATGGTAATGACATGTTAGTGAGAGCGCACTCAAAAACGCTCCGGTCAAATATGTTGATAAAACTGAGCCGATACATCGGATCCTAGAACACTCAAGCGAGGGGAAACATCATGTTGAAACGTCATTTATTGCAACTGGCATTCGCGGCGGCCGTATCTGTTGCCGTTATTCCAGCTTCGATCGCACCAGCTGCAGCGCAAACAAAACTGAAATGGGCGCATGTTTATGAAGTGTCCGAGCCATTCCACAAATGGTCGGTCTGGGCAGCCGAAGAAATCGGCAAGCGCACCGCTGGCCGTTATGCCATTGATGTTTTTCCTGCCTCACAGCTGGGTAAGGAAGCCGATATCAACCAGGGCCTGAAACTGGGTACTGTCGATATTATCATTTCGGGTTCGAGCTTTGCCGCGCGCGATTTCGCGCCGATCGGCGTGGGCTATTATCCCTTCACCTTCCGTGATGCCGACCACCTGTTGAAATATGCCAAGAGCGATATTTTTATCGAATTGGCTAAAGGCTACGAGGAAAAGAGTGGCGGCAACCATATTACCGCTCTGAACTATTACGGCACCCGCCATACCAGCTCCAACCGTCCCATTGCCAAATGCGCGGATATGAAGGGCTTGAAAATGCGCGTGCCGGATGTGCCTGCTTATCTCGCCATGCCAAAGGCATGCGGTGCCAACACCACCCCGATTGCTTTTGCAGAAGTGTATTTGGCCTTGCAGAACGGCACTGTGGAAGCTCAGGAAAATCCTCTGACAACCATCGAAGCCAAAAAATTCTATGAAGTGCAAAAGCACATCGTGCTGACCGGCCACATTGTTGACCACCTCAACACCGTTGTGTCCGGCAAGGTCTGGAAGTCATTATCGGATGCCGACAAAAAAATCTTCACCGATGTGACGCAGGAAGCCGCGGCAAAAACCACCGTCGACATCATCAAGCGTGAAGGCGAACTGGTAGACGAATTCAAGAAAATGGGTGTCACAGTGACCCAGATCGACCGCGCCGAATTCCTCGATGCCGTCAACAAAAGCACCACTTTTGAGCAGTTCGGTTACCGCAAGACCGATTGGGATAAAATTCAGGCCATCAAATAAGCGCTGGCCCGTCATATTCTGATATTGGCGGGACCTTTGGGGCCCGCCACTTTTCTTTCGCACCGTGAATTGACCGAATAAAGGGCACGAGATGACAAGCGATCCCCATCCAGACAAGGATGTCCATATGCCCCTGATCAGCATAGATGATCATGCGCCGGTTGATTTGTCGGGTCATCACGCGCCGGAGGACTGGCTGGCTCTCGGCCTGTTCTGGTTGATGTGTACGGTGGTTTTCCTCCAGTTTTTTACCCGTTATGTCCTGAATGATTCCTTCGCATGGACCGAGGAAATCGCCCGCTATGTGCTGATTGCGGTGATTTATGTCGGCACCGCCATGTGTGTGCGCCGCAACCGCCATATCCATGTCGATTTTATCTACCGGCTTTTACCGGCCACGGCTGGCCGCGTGCTGTCTACCTTTGTCGATGTTTTGCGCATTGTGTTTTTCGCCTATGCAACCTGGATCATGTGGAAGCTGATGGCCATTATCGGCTCGGATGAAATGACCATGATCAAGCTTCCGATGAATGTGATTTATTATTTTGTCCTTGCCGGGCTGGGGATGTCAGCCATCCGCTCCGTGCAGGTGACGATCGACAATTGGCGGCAGGGCTACTCCATTCTGGAAAATCCGGAAGCCTATATGGATGAAGGGAATACGATCTAATGTTGCTCCTGATTGGTTCCTTCCTTGTCCTGCTCATCATCGGTGTGCCTGTGGCCTTGTCGATGGCTGTCTCCTCGCTGCTCTATGTCCTTGTCGACGGCACCATGCCTGATATCGCGGTGTTGCACCGGATGATCGGGGGTGTGGATTCATTCCCTTTGCTGGCGGTTCCTTTCTTCATTCTGGCTGGCAATTTGATGAATATTGCGGGTGTGACCAACCGCATTTACCAATTCGCCGTCCATGCCGTGGGCTGGATGCGTGGCGGGCTTGGACAGGTGAACATCATTGGCTCAGTGATCTTTTCCGGCATGTCCGGTACAGCCATTGCCGATGCGGCAGGTCTTGGCACCATCGAAATCAAGGCCATGAAAGACCATGGCTATCCGCTGGATTTCTCGGTCGGCGTGACCGCTGCCTCGGCGACCTTGGGGCCGATCATTCCGCCCTCTCTGCCCTTCGTGATCTATGGCATGATGGCCAATGTGTCGATCGGTTCGCTGTTCATCGGCGGTATCGTGCCCGGCCTCGTGATGACCGTGATGATGATGCTGACGGTTGCCTATTTTGCACGCCGTAATAATTGGGGCTCCGACGCTCCCTTCTCCTGGCCGCAACTGATCAAATCAGGCATTGAAGTCGCTGTGGTGCTGGCGACCGGCGGTGCGATCTGGGGTATTTTTATTGTCACCGAATGGCCTTTGCTGGTCGGCGCTTTTCTTGTGATTGCCGTGCTGACCTGGGCTGACTGGTACTTCAAATTCTCGGCCGTGATGGCCCTGATGACGCCGATGCTGCTGATTGGCGGTATGACGGCGGGGCTGTTTACGCCAACCGAAGCCGCAGTGGCCGCATGCGCCTGGGCGCTCTATCTCGGTCTGGTCCGCTATCGCACCATGACTTTCCGTTCGGTTGCCAAGGCCACCTTTGAAACGGTTGAAACCACCGCCTCGGTTTTGTTTATCGTGTCCTCGGCTGCCATTTTCGGCTGGTTGTTGACGGCCACCAAAGTGGCTGATGTGTTGAGCAATGCCTTTCTGGCCGTAACCGACCAACGCTGGGTCTTCCTTATCCTCGTCAACATCCTGATCCTGATTGTCGGCTCTTTCATCGATACGCTGGCCGCTATCACTATTCTGGTGCCGATCCTGATGCCTTTGCTGCTCAAGTTCGGCGTGGACCCGATCCATTTCGGCGTGGTCATTACACTCAATCTGATGATTGGCCTGCTGCATCCGCCGCTCGGCATGGTGCTTTATGTTTTGGCGCGTGTGGCCCGCATGTCGGTAGAAGCCACGACCATGGCCATTCTGCCTTGGCTGGTGCCACTGATGCTGGCCTTGGGGCTGATCACCTTCATTCCGGAAATCACGCTGTGGCTTCCTAAAATGCTGATGAAATAACTGATCCTTAGATCTGGAGGGACCGATGGCCAAGATCACACATGTTGAAGTCTTGCTTGTGAATCTTGTGCCCAAGGTCAAACGCACCGATGCGATCCAGAGCTTTGTGTCGCAAGAAACACCCATGGTGCGGATTACCGATGCCGATGGCATGGTGGGGATCGGGTATTCCTACACCATCGGTACCGGCGGTTCATCCGTGCAGGCCTTGTTAAACGACCATTTATGTCCACGCTTGATCGGCTGTGAGGCCGACGAGATCGAAGCGATTTGGCGCAGCCTGTTTTTCCATACCCATGCCACGACAGTTGGTGCCATGACCTCGATTGCACTTGCTGCAATTGATACGGCCTTGTGGGATTTGCGCTGCAAGCGCGCCAAACTGCCTTTGTGGCGGATGGCAGGTGGCGCGCAACGCTCGGTGCCGCTCTATTCGACAGAAGGTGGATGGCTCCATATCGAAACCTCCGCACTGGTCGACGATGCACTGGCCGTCAAAGCCAAAGGTTTTTCCGGCGCGAAAATTAAAATCGGCCGTCCCCATGTGGCTGAAGATGTGGCCCGCTTGTCCGCTGTGCGCGATGCAGTGGGTCCGGCGTTTGAAATCATGACCGATGCCAATCAGGGCTTCAACCTGTCCG
>CANGQA010000117.1 GCA_947455995.1 Hyphomicrobiales bacterium
GCTGGCTGTTGTAGCCCTCAATTTTCTGGGAGACGGTCTGCGCGACGCCGCCGATCCGTATAACAAATGAGCACGACCAGCATGAGCACGACCGAGCGGACAGAAGACAACTCCGTCATTCTGGAGGTCAGAAACCTTGTCACCCATTTCCCGGTGCGTTCCGGCGTGGTCAAGGCCGTCGATGATGTGTCCTTCACGTTACAGCGCGGCAAGACCCTGTGCATCGTCGGGGAATCGGGATCAGGCAAAAGCGTCACGGCACGTTCGATCCTGCAGATTGTCGATGCCCCCGGCCGCATTGTCAGCGGTGCAATGATCCTGCAACGCGAAGATGGCACCACCACCGATCTTGCCAGCCTCAATCCGCGCGGCAAGGCTATCCGTCAGGTGCGGGGCCGCGACATCGCCATGATTTTTCAAGAGCCGATGTCCTCGCTCTCCCCTGTTCACACGGTGGGTGAACAGATCATGGAAGTGCTGCGCCTCCACCTTAAAATGGACAAGGCACAGGCCCGCGCCCGCTGCATCGAACTTCTCGGACAGGTCGAAATCCCCAAGCCGGACGAGGCCATCGACCGCTATACCTTCGAGTTTTCCGGCGGCATGCGCCAGCGCGTGATGATCGCCATGGCGCTGGCGTGCAATCCGCATATTCTGATTGCCGACGAGCCGACGACTGCACTGGATGTGACCACGCAGGCCGAGATTATCGACCTGATCCGCCGCTTGCAGAACGATCATGGCATGGCGGTGATTTTCATCACCCACGATATGGGTGTGGTGGCCGAAATCGCCGATGATGTGCTGGTGATGTTTCGCGGCAAGGTGATGGAACACGGCCCCGTTGACCAGATCTTCCATGCCCCCAAGGATGACTATACCCGCATGCTGATCGGCTCGGTGTTGCGGCTGGAGGAAAAGGCAGAGATCCGGCTGAAACGTCCGCCACTGGACACCACCGTCGAACCGGTGATGACAGTCAAAAACCTGTCGATGCATTTCGGTAACACTCTCGCGGTCAATGATGTCAGCCTGCATGTGTTGCCTGGCGAGACACTCGGCATTGTCGGAGAATCGGGTTCGGGAAAAACCACAATGGGGCGCTGCCTGTTGCGCGTCTACCAGCCCACCGCAGGCGAGATCAGCTATCGCCGTGCCGATGGCTCGATGGTCGATCTGGTGCGTGCCGATGACGGCTTGCTGAAGGATTGCCGCAAGGAAATCCGCATGATCTTTCAGGATCCGGTCGGCTCGCTCAATCCGCGCATGACGGTGTCGCAAATCATCGGCGAACCCTTGCTGGTCAACCATCTGTGCATGGGGCATGAGCTTGAAGAGCGCGTGGTCGATCTGATGGAGCAGGTCGGATTGAACCCCGATTGGCGCGAACGCTATCCGCATGCGTTTTCGGGCGGGCAACGCCAGCGTATCGGCATCGCACGCGCCATCGCGCTCAATCCCCGTGTCGTCGTGGCGGATGAGGCGACCTCGGCGCTCGATGTCTCCTTACGCTCGCAAATGCTCGATCTGATGATGAACCTGCAGGACAAGCTCAACCTCTCTTATGTGTTCATCAGCCATGACATCGGCGTGATCCGCTATATGTGCGACCGCGTTGCGGTGATGTACAAAGGCAAAGTGGTGGAAACCGGCACGACCGATCAGGTCTGCAACGAACCCGAGCACCCCTACACAAAAGCTCTGTTGTCGGCGATCCCGCGGCCTGATCCGCGCGCCAGAAATATGCACAATCGCCACCGCTACAAAGCCTGATCCACCGATCCCTTTCCCTGTTGTTTACGGATAAAGCCATGAAAATTGATCGTCTGAGAGCCTTTATGTCCCGCGACAAAGACCGTCCGCGTGTGATCATCGCCATGGATACCGACGACGGCCTGACAGGCTGGGGCGAGTGCTACAATCACGGGCCGGACAAGGCATTGTTTCCCTTGCTCGATTATCTGATGACCTTCCTCAAGGGCCAGGATCCGACCCGTATCGAATATCTGATCCATTATCTGATGCAGCAAACCCGTTTCCCGCCCGGCGCGCTCGGTCTGGCGGCGATTTCCGCGCTGGATCACTGCCTGTGGGACATTTCGGCCAAGGCGCTCAATGTGCCGGTCTATCGCCTGTTGGGCGGGCATGTTCGCGACCGCATCAAGGTCTATGCCGGTGTCTATACCGCCCCAGATGCCGCTTTGGCGCGTGACGAGCTGGACGGGCTCAACGAGAAATGGGGTCTGACCGCTTTCAAGCTATCGCCGTTCCGCATCGATATCCATTCCAACCGTTGGGGCGAGGTGGTGCGCACATCGGCTGAGTATTTCCGCCAGTTGCGCGAGACGATCCACCCCGACTACGAGATTGCCTTTGATGCCCATGCCAAGATTTTCGAGCCGAAACAGGCGATCCAACTGGGCAACGCTCTAGCCCCTTATGATCCGCTGTTTTTCGAGGAGCCGATCCGTCCAGAGAATTTCGAGGCGTGGGGCGAATTGAAGCAAGGGCTGCAATGCACTCTGGCCACCGGGGAATCCCTCTACAGCCGGTTCGAGTTTTTACGGCTGTTACAGGTGCGCGGCACCGACATCATTCAGCCAGATATCTGCGTGGTTGGCGGGATGTTGGAAATGCGTAATATCGCGGCCCTGGCGGAGGCCCATTTTGTCTCTATCGCACCGCATAACCCGATGGGTCCACTGGCAACCGCCATCAATGTTCATTTTTGTGCCGCACAGCCCAATTTCAAAATTCTCGAATATCGCCTCCCGCATGGTCCCGGTTATGTGTTCGGCACCGGCAAAGACGAGGCACCGAGCAAAGAGCAGCATCTGCAAGGGGCATGGTATGTGAAAGACCCCTACCTGCCCAAAGACGGCTATCTGGAATTGCGGCCGGAGCGGGCGGGCTGGGGCGTCGAGATGGATGAAAAACTGCTCGGCACCGAAGATTATGTGCATTGGCAACGCAAAGTGCCTGTCAAACCGGATGGATCAACCGGTTACGTTTAAGCCTCACGACCAAGCGTCCTTGTTTCCAACGAACACAACAGGTTTCCATCATGAGCCATCCCACCGCTAATATTGCCGCGCTGCGCGGTGTTTCAGGCATTCTTGTCACGCCTTATGACAATGAAGGACATATTGCCCCTGATCGCCTCACGCCGATCATCACACGGGCTGCGCATGCCGGGATCGAGGCTTTGACCATCAACGGCAATACCAGCGAGTTCTACTCGCTGACCTTCGAGGAAGCACGCGCGATGCAAGCGGCCGTGCCCGCCTTGATCAATCGTCAGGCCTTTGTGACAGCAGGTGTCGGTCGCTCCCTCGAAGAAGCCTGTATTCTGGCCCGCGCTGCCAGGGGTGATGGTGTGGATGCCCTGATGATCCACCAGCCACCCGATCCGTTCCGTGCCCCGCGTGGTGTGCTGGAATACACTGCCCGTGTGGCAGAAGCCGGCAATGGTCTACCGATCGTGCTCTATTTGCGCGATGACACCGGCGGCATGGATTTTATCGAAAAACTTTGCAAAATTCCGAATGTGGTTGGCGTCAAATGGGCCACGCCGAATGTGATGGTGCTGGCCAATGCCATCCGCCATTGTCCGCATATTTCCTGGATTTGCGGATTGGCAGAACCATGGGCGCCACCAATGGCAGCGGTTGGTGCCCAGGGTTTTACGTCGGGCATCATCAATGTCGCCCCGCATCTGTCGCAAGGCGTGCTCGAAGCGATCAGCAAAAGCGATTACAAGACAGCCGGAGCCATTATCACCAAGCTCGAACCCTTTGAGCGCTTCCGCGCCACCGAGGGTAACGGGGCCAATGTCTCTGTGGTCAAGCAGGCCCTGGCGATGCAGGGCTTCGAGGTCGGTCCCGCACGCGCACCTGCCGCCTGGCCTTTGAGTGAAACCGTTAAGGACGGGATCCGCGCCGTACTGCAAGACTGGAACGCACTCTAAAAACGGGCCTTGCCCTGAACCTCTGATGATAAACCGAGGAGGAATAATTTTGCGCTGTTGCGGGAGTACTTGCCGCTGTTTTCTTCGGACTGTCCGGCATGGATGACACCGCCGGATTCATCGCTTAGCCGTCACGCCAGTCTGGTGCGCCAGTCGCCATAGAGCGGGTGATCAGGTTTGATCGGCAAAGTGACCGGCTGGTGTCTGGAGGCTGAATCGTACAAAGCTGTGATCAATTCAAGTGAACGGCGGGCATCCGCGAGCGTCACCGGCCATTCGCCCTGCCCCGCCAATGCGCCGTGATAGGCAATCAACTGGCCATGAAAACGCGATTGCACTGCGTCAATCTCGGCCAGTACTGTTTTGATCTTGTCCCCTTCGGGCCCTGCCGAAACAATGAACTGCCAGGGATCATTGCCGGGTGCGTAAGGCTCGTAAGCAGATTCGATGGTCACATGTTCAAAACAGGCCTTCAGACGGCTCACTTCCGCCTTAGCCCCCAATGTGCAGGACAAGGAGACCAGCGAACCATTGACCATTTTCAGGCTGGCAGCCACGCAATCCTCGACTTCGATCGGATTGACCCGCGTTGTCGCCTCCGCATAAACACGCTCGACCGGCCCCATCAGTTCGCACATCATATCGTGAAGGTGAATGGCCTGAGACAGCAAAATTCCACCCAGCTCGATATCGAGCTTTCCGCGCCATGCAATGGCGTAATAATCCGGGCCGCGATGCCAATGTGTTTCGCAACTGGCAACATAGGCCTTGCCGACCAGCCCGCGCCGCACCAGCTCGCGCGCTTTGAGGAAACCGGTTCCCCACCGGTATTGGAAAATCGGCAAGACACGGCCTTTCGAGCGGGCTTCGGCCTGCTCCAGCACATCCATCTGGGCAAGAGAACCCACCAAAGGCTTTTCACAAATCACATGCTTGCCTGCGGCCAGCACGGCCAGACACTGGTCAAGATGCAGGGATGGCGGCGTGCAGATATCGACGATATCGACATCCTCCATCGCCAGCACCTCGTCAAGCGAGGTCACCAGCCGTTCGATACCAAAATCCTGTCCGGTGCTGGCTAACCGTTCGTGATTGAGATCACATAAAGCCACCACCTGAAACCGGTCTGTAAGCTTGCTGTAAGCCTCCTCGAGGTGCGCGCGCCCTATGCCAAGCCCGACAATAGCAACCCTGTAAACAGTCATATCCAACCCCGTATCACCCTGTCTTGGTCGTGAAGCAAATTCAATGGAAAGACACTAGGGGACTCCTTGCGATTAGACCAGATGAAAACCCGTTTCACCATTATTTTGTCCTGTGTTGATGGTCCGCTTGGCCCTTTGGCCGGATCCGATATCGCCTCCAGCCCGTTACATTTCCAGTCCGGCCTTGCGCCTCTGATACGCTGAGACGGCATGAAAACCGATGGTGCGGAAGGGCTCGGGGGCGATCCTGTTGGCGCGGCCATAAACCGCTTGCAAGGCCTCTTGCGGATCACCCGTCACGATCATTTCGGCCAGACGTTTGCCAAGGAGAGTTCCCTTAACAATACCCGAGCCGTTACACCCTGCCGAGCCATATAGCCGATCCTTGATCCGGCCCCACCGTGGCGAGCCGTTCATGGTCAGCGCCGTTGTTCCACCCCAGATATGGTGTAGCGGCACATGCGACAGATCGGGATAGCGACGATGGAAACAGCTGGTCAGCGCCTGCTGGACCTGTGCAGCATCGAGAGGCCTTTCATAGGCATACAGTGATCGCACCATCAGGCGATCAGCCCCGACGCGGCGGACCGTTGTGCCAAGCCGGTGGGCAGGAAGCAAGCCCCAAGGCTTGATGCCCAGACGCGCCGAATCCCTCTCGTCCATCGCATGAGAGATTCCGGCAAAAGTATAGATCGTCACCAAGCCGTCACGCCAGAAACCGAATTGTTTGATTGCCGCATTGGTGGCCAAGATCATGACATCGGCAGTAATCACCGCCTCTGGCGTGCGCAACACCCATGGTGGTCCGTCCTGAAGCTCGAGAACTGGCGTATTCTCGAACAGCTGAACAGTGTCGGGAAGTGTATCGGCCAATCCGCGCACAAGAGTTGCAGGTTGCAGCAAATAACCCTCTTCGATCCGCAGACCGCATTGATAGTACCGGCTACCGATCAACCCGGCCAAATCCTCACGATCAAGCGCCTGATGGTCAAAACCATGGGCCTTTGCCCCCTCAATCATCGTGCGGATTTTTTCCGCACCCAGATCGGTCGCTGCTGCGGTCACCCTCCCACTGCGCTCAAGATCGCAATCAATCCCTCCGGCTTTCATCAGATCGGTTAAATAAGCAAAGCCCTCCTTCGAGAAAGCATTCAACTGTTCGGCACGGTCCATCTCATCAATGGACAAACCTATTTTGGAATCTGCCGGTGTCACAAAGCCAGAATTACGGGCCGATGCCCCTTCACCAACCGTGGTGGCCTCCAACAAAGCGATTGAGCCTTCAGGGTCAAGCTCATGCAACCGTCTGGCAGCCGCAAGCCCCGTATAACCCGCCCCTACCACAGCATAACGGACGCGGATGGATCCTATCGCACGCTCTTTGATCCGCCGCGGGGGTAACATTGCATTCCAGCCGCACACATCCCGATAGACCGGATACAAAGCCTTACTCATCGATAGCCTCTCCTGGCAACACGTGCTGTCCTGAACACATAATAGGGTCTTATGCTAGCAAGCGCATCATAGCTGCGCCACCAAGATGACTGACGGACCTGATTGTTGGTTTAAAGTGTCTTACCCGTCTGACTGTGCTCACGCAAAGAAACACAAGCAGGCTCGGCCAGACCTGGGCCTCAAAGGGGCCCATCAGTAGACCGAAATCACGCATCGCTGCGCCCACTTGCGCGGGAATCGCCCCGGCCAGCAGGATACGCTCGGACTGTGCAAGCTGGACTGTCAACATCCGGTTGCCGATAAAGCCGTCACATTTTACATTCCCAACAGGGTTTGAGGATCCGGGGATGGGCGATCCACAGCCCCCTTAGGCATGATGCCCGGCAATAAGCGCCCTGACGCCCGAAGACCTGATGCTTGAGACAAGATCAAAATTACGGTTCACAATAGCCTGATGAATTTTGCAGTGATCGCCAAATGCTCCCGAGTGACATCAGACGCGTTCGATAATCAGGGCAATGCCCTGGCCCACACCGATGCACATGGTGCACAGGGCGTAGCGTCCGCCCTGCCGGTGCAATTGATACATCGCCGTTGTGACCAACCGCGCGCCGCTCATCCCCAACGGATGCCCCAGCGCAA
>CANGQA010000118.1 GCA_947455995.1 Hyphomicrobiales bacterium
AAACTGGCACATGAGGCCCTGGCCACGGGTGGCAGCGTGTATGATCTGGTGCTGGCGCATCAACTGCTCACCAAGGAGCAGCTCGACGACATTTTGCGGCCAGAAATGCTGACCCAACCCCGCAAGCTATAACCGTTTATGCTCCCGTAAAACGCTGGATGGTGACCCCTTCACCTTCCAGCGCGGCACGCACCTTGCGAGCCATATCAACCGCATGGGCGCTGTCGCCATGGACGCAAATGGAATCGGCAGCGAGTTTGATGGGCGCGCCGTCGAGGGTCGGCATCAGGCCTGTTTTGAGAAAACCGACCAGCCGTTGCGCTGCAAAATCCGCATCAGTCACCATCGCGCCTTCAAGGGCCCGCGAGACGAGACGACCTTTGGACGTATAGGCGCGGTCAGCAAAAATCTCTGAATAGACCACCAGGCCATTCTTGCGTGCCAGTATCTCCAGCACAGTCCCTGAAATTGCCAATATTGGCAGATCGGGAGCCACCGCCTTGGACGCATTAATCAGGGCTTGGGCCACCCCTTCATCATCCATCGCCTGATTGGCAATCGCGCCATGGGGTTTCATATAGGTGACCGTTGCTCCGGCAAGAGCGGCGATACCGAGCAGCGTACCGATTTGGCCGGCGGTGAACCGTTCGATTTCGCCGAGCGTATAAGGAATGATCCTGCGTCCGAAACCTTCGCGGTCGGGATAGCCCGGATGCGCGCCGACACTGACCCCCTTTTGTTTGGCTAATGTCAGGGTTTTGAACATGGTTTCGGGATCGCTGGCATGGCCCCCGCAGGCGACATTTGCGCTGGTAACAATTCCAAGCACCGCCTGATCATCGCCCATAGTCCACGGCCCGAAGCTCTCGCCAAGGTCTGAATTCAGATCAATCGTCTTCATCATTGTCTCCAGTCTGGTCAATTAACGGCTAAAAGGCCGGGTCAAGTGCATTGGTGGCGTGGCCTGCGAGATTTCCCGCCAACAAGGCTTCAGAGGACAGGCTACCACCCCCCGACACCTCGACACGCAGCGGCAAGGCGGCAATCATACGGGCAAGAGCACGGGCCTGGGCTTGCGCCTCCTCGATCGCAATCGCCTGGAAGCGGATACCCGCCCCCACAGGTGTCTGGGCGGCGCGGCCAAGATCCGCGGTGATTACGGTGGCTATTTTGGGATAGCCACCGGTTGTGCCGCGTTCGGCCAGCAACAGCAGCGGTTGTCCTGTGCCCGGAATCTGGACCGTGCCATTGGCGATGCCGTCCGATACGATATTGGCCGTGCGGGCATGGGTCAAAGGCGGGCCTTCCAACCGATAGCCCATCCGGTCAGATGTGGCTGAAATTGTCCATTGCGTAGCCTGAAACTGGGCAATGGTTTCAGCCGAGAAAAAGTCATCCTGCGGACCCAATACGCAACGGATCGGTCCTGTACCCTCTGGCGGTGCCGGCAAGCGGCGCTCACCCTCCAGCACACTGGCATCACCAACATCGAGATGGTCACCGGCCTCCAGCGGACGGGCAAACGGACTGCCAAGCCCTGCCCGACGATGAACCGAAAAGCTGCCGAAGGTCGGCGTGCCGACGATGCCGCCCTCGATGGCCAGATAGCTGAACACGCCACCTCTGGCCGCCCTGATCATCACACTTTCGCCCTCAGCAAGACAAAAGGTCTCGTTCATGGGCATCGCCTGCCCGCGCACAGTGATGCCACGCATCGCCCCCGCAACCGCAAGACGCACGGTGCCTTCTTTGGCTTTGATTTTGATTGGCAAAGGGCCGAGTTCGATGACCGGCGCATGCCAATCCTGCCCGACCAGCACATTGGCATAGGCCAGCCCGACACGATCCATGGCACCTGTTGTCCCCAAACCATAACGCAAGGCGCCATACCGGCCAAAATCCTGAACCGATGTGGCGGGTCCGACTTCCTCGATCAAGACAATACTCATGCCGCTACCCCATCGGCGATCACCAGCTCGGCAATCCATTCACCCGCTTCGGCAGCCTCCTCCATCATCCTCCAATCAGAACGCGGAATGGCATAAAAGCTCAAGGAATCACCGGGCTCTATCAAAAACATCTGCTCACGGGTCGGATGATAGCTCCGCATCGGCGTACGACCGAGGATGTGCCAGCCACTCGGTGCCTCGATACATTGGATACCCGCCTGCACCCCGCCGATCATCACAGCACCTGCAGGTGTGACAAGACGCGGCTCGTCCCGGCGTGATGTCGCGATGGTTTGGTCCAGCCCGCCCAGATAGGCAAAGCCGGGCATAAAACCCAGCATGTAGACGCGGTAATCGCTCTCGCAATGGCGGCGTACCACTTCGTCGGCAGTCAATCCCTTGCCTTTGGCAACATCCTCAAGATCAATCCCGAAATCCTCGCCATAGACCACAGGCACACGCCAGCGGCGCGGCGATTGCGGCTTCGGTCCGGCCGCTTGCGCCAATTCGTGCAGCACGCCCGATATCGAGGAGAAATCGGTTATAACAGGATCATAAGTTACAAACAGAGAGCGATAAGTCGGGATGGTCTCTTGCAATCCCGGCACGTCATGGGCTTTGAGCGCATCATCAAGCCCAAGCACCAAGGCATTGAGACCCGGGTCTACCGTCTCCCCGAATTCGACAGTGAGGGCGGAATCTCCACAGGGCAAAATCCGCAAAGCGGCAGAAGACGGCATGGCACGGCCCCGATGATCAATAATTCAACCGATACCCCCATTTTGGGAGCATTGCAGTCGATCACGTCTCAGCCCGCGCTTCAATCCCTTTTACACGCCCGATCAGAGTGAAATCACCAGCAAAAGCACGCCCATAGCCGCGCGATAGATCACAAAAGGCCACGTCGACATCCGCTCGAAAAAGCGCAGCAAGCCCCAAACGGCAGCAAAAGCCGAAATCGTCCCACACAACAGGCCCACCGCAAGCACCGACCATGCATGCGCATCCAGTCCCGCATGGGTCAGCACCCAGATTTCTTTGAGGCCGGCCAGGGTAATGGCGGGTAAGCCCAACAGAAACGACAGGCGTGCCGCATCCTCACGGTTGAAGCCCAGCAGCAAACCCGCTGTCAGCGTCGAGCCAGAGCGCGAAACCCCGGGGATCAAGGCACCCACCTGTGCAATGCCTACCAGCATCAGATCAAGCAAGCTAAAACCCGCCAGATCGCGCTGGCGCGAGCCGCGCCATTCTGCCAGTGCCATCAAAGCCGCCATCAGCAGGCATGAGGCCCCGATTACCGGCAGGGTTCTCAGCGGCGTGTCGCATGTGTTGAGCAATTTCGACAGGGCAATGCCCACCACCCCGATCGGCAGCGTGGCAAGCCCGATGCCGAACACGAAACGGAACGAGGGATGATCAAATTGCCGATGCACCAGAGCCTGCACCGACGAGGTTGTCAGGCCCGCGATATCCCGCCAGAAATAGGTAATAACCGCCCCAAGGGCTGCAAGTTGCATGGCGGCAGAGAAAGCCGAACCCGGGTCTTGCCAGCCGAAAAAATGCGGGACGATCCGCATATGGGCCGTCGAGGAAATCGGAAGCAGTTCGGTAATGCCCTGCACCACCCCCAACACCGCAGCTTCGGTATAGCCAAGCGTGGCAAAGCCAACATCAATGCCTTCACTGCACGCATTCGCCATTGCGGCCTCCTCCATTCCATCATCAGACACACTTCTATGTCAGTGAACCTTACCAAATGCTTGCTAATTCACGACCAAGGTCAGATCAATTTCCGACACAACAAGACGTGTGGGGTAACAGGCCCGGGACCGGCTCAAAGCGGGTCGGTGGCGTGGATCTGCAGGGCCTCGAGAAAACGCGATACCATATTATAGGCTGCAATCGTGGCCGTCAGTTCGACAATGCCTGTTTCGTCGAAATAGGCCTTCACATCCGCGAAAACCTGATCGGACACGTGGATGTCCCTGGTCATTGCATCGGTATAGGCCAGTACCGCACGTTGCAGCGGCGAAAACAGGCTTGAGGGCGCCCAATCATCCAGCGCATCAAGCTGGGCTTGCGTCATCCCCTCTTTCATGGCTATCGGAGCATGCTGCTGGGCTTCATAGGGCGCACCGTTGAGATGGGCAATCCGCATGATCACCATTTCGCGCACATCACCTGCCAGTCCCGATTTTTGGCGGATCGCGGTCAGATAATTCAGCCAGCCTTCGCCAATCGGCGCGGAATGGAGCAGCATGGCATAAAGATGCAGGACACCGCCGCGCTCACGGGTGATGCGCTCGACCAGCGCCTGACGGTCCGGACGGTTTTTATCTGCATAGGAAATACGGGCCAAGCGAAACACTCCAGCGAATTTGATATTTTAGAAGAAAAAAATGGCAGGGAAATTCCCTGCCATGTCCAAGATCAACAATTTTTGATCAATTATCCAAAAAGCTGCGCAATTTGCGTGAGCGTGATGGATGTTTGAGTTTGCGCAAGGCCTTGGCCTCGATCTGGCGGATACGTTCGCGCGTCACCGAGAATTGCTGGCCGACTTCTTCCAGCGTGTGATCGGTGTTCATGCCGATGCCGAAGCGCATGCGCAGCACGCGTTCTTCACGCGGGGTCAATGAAGCCAGCACGCGGGTGGTGGTTTCGCGCAGGTTCGATTGAATGGCGGCATCAATCGGCAGGATCGCGTTCTTGTCCTCGATGAAATCGCCCAGATGCGAGTCTTCCTCGTCGCCGATCGGCGTTTCGAGCGAGATCGGCTCTTTGGCGATTTTCAGCACCTTGCGGACCTTTTCCAAAGGCATGGCCAGCTTTTCGGCCAATTCTTCGGGGGTCGGCTCACGGCCGATTTCATGCAACATCTGGCGCGAGGTACGCACGATCTTGTTGATCGTTTCGATCATGTGCACCGGAATACGGATGGTGCGGGCCTGATCGGCGATCGAACGGGTAATCGCCTGCCTGATCCACCACGTCGCATAGGTCGAGAATTTGTAGCCACGGCGATATTCGAATTTGTCGACCGCTTTCATCAGGCCGATATTGCCTTCCTGGATCAGATCGAGGAACTGCAAGCCGCGATTGGTGTATTTCTTGGCAATCGAGATCACGAGACGCAAATTGGCCTCGACCATCTCTTTTTTGGCCTGACGGGCTTCACGCTCGCCTTTTTGCACCAGATGGACGATTTTGCGGAATTCGAGGATTTCCAGACCGGTTTCAGCCGCCAAGGAATGGATTTCCTGACGGATATCGCGGATCAAATCCTTTTCGGCAGCAACAAAATGCTTCCATCCGCGCGTGCCGAGTTTGGAGACCCGCAACAGCCATTTCGGATCAAGCTCGGAGCCCTGATAGTTGCGCAAGAAGTCATCACGCACCACGCCGCTGGCTTCTGCCAGCCGCATCAGACGGCCTTCCAGCCCGATCAGTCGCTTGTTGATGTCGTAAAGCTGTTCGACCAGCGCATCAATGCGGTTCTGGTTGAGCGACAGCGACTTCACATCGACAACGATTTCTTCCTTGAGCTTTTTATATTTACGCTCTTGGGCTGGGGTCAGGGTGGTGTTGGCCAGCTTGGATTCAACATTCTGGTCCTGCAAACGCCGCAATTTCTTGTAGGCATCGGCAATACGGTCGAAGGTTTCCAGAACTTTCGGCTTCAGCTCTGCTTCCATCGCTGACAGGGAGACGTTGTTTTCAAGATCGTCATCGTCGAGATCGCCTTCGGGGATAGGCGGCTCGCCGTCCTCGCCCACAGCTTCTGCTTCCGCCTCGCCTTCACCCTCAACCCCTTCGACCTTGGGGGCGCCTTTGCCGTCAGGACCAGCATAGGTGGCTTCAAGATCAATGATGTCGCGCAGCAAAACCTTGCCTTCGACCAATTCGTCGCGCCAGATGATGATGGCTTGAAAGGTCAGCGGACTTTCACACAAGCCCGCAATCATCGCCTCGCGGCCAGCTTCTATGCGCTTGGCAATGGCGATTTCGCCCTCGCGCGACAGCAATTCGACCGAGCCCATTTCGCGCAGATACATGCGCACGGGATCGTCGGTCCGGTCGGAAGGTTCGGATTTTGTGGCCTTGACAGGAACGCTGCTGGTCGCCTCGACGAGGTCGCCACCTTCTTCCTCTGCCTCCTCCTCGGCGCCTTCTTCAGCCGCGTCGGTGTCGGTTTCTTCCTGTTCCACCACATTGATGCCCATTTCGTTGAGCATCGCGTAAATATCCTCGATTTGGTCGGAAGTGACCTCTTCGGAAGGCAAAACCTCGTTGAGCTGCTCATGGGTGACATAGCCACGCTTTTTAGCGAGCTTGATCATCCGCTTTACGGCAGCATCCGAAAGGTCCAACAAGGGGCTGTCAGGCGTTGGGGCTTCCGTGGCTTCGCCTTCGGGCTTTTCTATCGTCTTTGTCGCCATTGCTCTGGACAGCTCCATCCGCGTACTTCAAACGAATTATTCCGCATCAACGAAAAAACAGGCCGCAGCGAAACCCGCTACGACCACTTCACTTCATTGTTGCAGAATAAGACTCTTCATAGTCTTATTCTCGCATATAACACTTAATTCATCACTAAGGCCACCTGGCCCAGCGATAAAATCGTTATAAATCAGGATCAGGCCGTCGCCAAACCCTGATCGGAGCCTACACTGACAACCGCATTCAAACGGTCGCGGTCAGCTTCCATGCCGTCCAACGCCGACAATTGCAACTGAAGATCTCGAATCACAGCCAAATTTGATTCGCTGTCATTCTCGGCCAGTGCCCTTTCAGCATCCATCAACTCTTTATGTAGTGTGATTGCGCGGCGATGCAAGATCATTGCCTGTTTTAATGCACTATCAATGTCCAAAAATGGGAAATCATGGACCAAACACCGCCTGTCACCGGGTCGCACCGCCACTTCAATCCGCATCAAGGCCTGCTCCAGCCCTGCCCGCTGGAGGTGCTGGCGCAAATGTTCGGCGGTGGTGAGATCCTCCAAAGCGGCCAGATCGGCCAAAGCGCGGGCCAGATCGGTACAATCAGGGGAAGCAAAGTCCATATTGGCCAAATCATCGGCATAACGGCCCAAAAGATCCGGCCTGCAGGCCAAAACCGCTAGAATAAAGGCCTCGCGCGGAGAAATGCTGCGATGGGTCGAAAACAGAGGACT
>CANGQA010000119.1 GCA_947455995.1 Hyphomicrobiales bacterium
CTAACCCATTGATTTTAAATGGTCGGAGCGAGAGGATTCGAACCTCCGACCCCTAGTCCCCCAGACTAGTGCGCTAACCGGGCTGCGCTACGCTCCGCCGTGGCGGGTTATAGAGGGGTGCGTGCCTGTGCGCAACTGGTCATTGTCAGGTTTTTATAGCTGCGCACGATTTATGCACCACACCAGCGCAAACGTGCGGCTACTCGGCGTCTGGCCGTTCCATCCAGCGGATCACCGGCATCAGGGGCAGAATCCAGCCCATTCCGGCGACCAGATAGAACAGGTTCTGCCAGATTTTGTCCGCTTCCTGCAATCGTCCTTGCGCCAGCGACATCGCAGCCAGCGAATAGACAACCACCGTGAAGAGAATGGTGAAGGCTCCGATCAATTTTCTGTGACGCCGCCGCATGGCACTCTTTCCTGCTGGTCAATTCTATGGCTGCTCTATCGCAGATTTCGTTTCGGGCGCATAGTGCAAACGAAGGATGGCGGACAAAACCGCCTGAGGGTGATTGGCAAAAGCGCATGAAAGCCCTATGTCCCCATTTCAAGCGATAACAGCCCACCCTCCCCGTGGGTAAACAAGGACGATTGATCATGGCACGCGGCAACCTGCCCTCCACCAGACGTCAACATTCCGGCCCCAAGGGCAAAGCGCAAGCGGGATCAGACCCATCTGCCAAAGTCATGTCGGCGGACTCCAAACGTCTGGTTCGGATCTGGCTGCATCTGCTTGCCGGATTGGTTTTTGCCATGGTGATGGTGGGCGGAGCAACGCGCATGACGGGATCGGGCCTGTCAATTACCGAATGGCGGCCCTTGCTGGGAGCCTTTCCGCCGCTCAACGAGCAGGACTGGTGGAAGGAATTCATGAAATACCAAGCCATCCCGCAGTACCAGCTTTTAAATTACGATATCAGCCTTGAGGAATTCAAAACGCTTTACTGGTGGGAATGGGGACATCGCCAGTTGGGCCGCTTTGTTGGGGTTGTGTTTGGGTTGGGCTTTGTCTTTCTGGTGATCCGCCGCCATTTGAAAGGCATGCATATCGTCTACGCCGCTTTGCTGGGCTGCCTTGGCGGCACACAGGCCTTTGTGGGCTGGATCATGGTTGCTTCCGGCCTCAAGCCGGGCATGACGGCGGTCGAGCCGATCAGGCTCATGGCGCATCTCGTTCTTGCCGCCAGTATTTTTGCACTGCTCCTGATCTATTCGATCAAGCTCAAACCACGTGTCGAGCGCATCAGACCCGGCTTTGTCTGGGCTGGATGGGGCTTGTTGATGGGCATGATGCTGCAAATTGCCTTTGGTGCCTTGGTGGCGGGCAATCATGCCGGGTTGATCTACAATACCTGGCCTTTGATGGGTGAACATTTCCTGCCCGACAGCATGTTCTACCCGCTTCGCTCTATCGGATTGGAAGCCTTGTTCGATGATGTCACGCTGGTCCAGTTCAACCATCGTTTCTGGGCCTATCTGCTCTTGGCACTCACCCTATGGCATGCTTGGGCCGTCAGCCGTGCCCATAAGGGCACATCCGCCAACCGCCGTGCTACGGCGCTGGTCTGGATGCTGTCAGCCCAAGCCGGCATCGGCATTTTTACGTTGATCATGGCCGCTCCGATGTGGCTTGCGCTGATCCATCAGGGCTTTGCGATGATGGTATTGGCCATGTTCGCCGTCCATGCCGCTGCCGGACAGATGGAACGCCCTCAAATTGTTCCCGCCCCCACCAGCAAGCGCGGCCGCTGAATGGCAAAGAAATGGCCGGCCTGAAACGCCCAGACCGGCCCGATCGATAGATCAGCAGTGGATTATTCCGCTGCAAGCGCCTCATCGAGATCATTGATGATATCGGCGGCATCCTCGATCCCGATCGACAGACGCACCACTTCTGGTCCGGCTCCGGCCTGACGGCGCTGCTCGTCGGTCAACTGCCGATGCGTGGTGGATGCCGGGTGGATAACCAGCGAGCGGGTATCGCCGATATTGGCCAGATGCGAGAACAGTTTCAGGTTGGACACCAGCTTGACGCCCGCCTCGTAACCGCCCTTGAGCCCAAAGGTAAACACTGCGCCAGCCCCTTTGGGGGAATAACGCTTGGCAAGCGCATAATATTTATCGCCCTCCAGCCCCGAATAGCTGACCCAATCCACCGCAGGATGCCCCTGCAAATGCTTGGCAACCAACAAGGCATTGTCGCAATGGCGCTGCATACGCAGCGGCAGGGTTTCAATCCCCGTCAGCAGCATGAAGGCATTGAAAGGCGACAAGGCCGGGCCCAAATCCCGCAGCCCCAAAACGCGGCAGGCAATGGCAAAGCCGAAATTGCCGAAGGTTTCGCCCAGCACCATGCCACCATATTCCGGACGCGGCTCCGACAACATCGGATAACGGCCGGACTTGAGGAAATCGAAACGCCCACCATCGACAATCAAACCGCCGATCGAATTGCCATGGCCACCCAAAAACTTGGTGGCAGAATGGACTATGATATCAGCCCCATGCTCGAACGGACGGATCAGATAGGGGGTCGCCATCGTGTTGTCGACGATCAGTGGTATCCCCGCTTTGTGAGCAATGGCAGCAATACCGGCAATATCGGTGATGACACCGCCCGGATTGGCGATCGATTCAATAAAAATCGCTTTGGTCTTGGGAGTGATCGCCTTTTCGAAGCTCGAGAGATCGTCGGAATCAGCCCATACGACATTCCAGTTGAAATTCTTGTAGGCATGGTTGAACTGGTTGATCGAACCACCATAGAGCTTTTTGGCCGCGATGAATTCGTCACCGGGCTGCATCAACGTGTGAAAGACCAGAAATTCCGCCGCGTGGCCGGATGCCACCGCCAGAGCCGCCGTGCCGCCTTCCAGAGCTGCCACGCGTTCTTCCAGCACAGCACAGGTCGGGTTTCCGATCCGGGTATAGATATTGCCGAAGGCCTGCAGGCCGAACAATGAGGCCGCATGATCGACATCATCGAACACAAAACTCGATGTCTGGTAGATCGGGGTGGCGCGCGCACCGGTTGCCGCGTCAGGTGCGGCACCAGCATGCACGGCAAGGGTCGAGAAACCGGGGATATGATCGGACATGTCAGCAACTCCATGGTTCGCAAATGATGTTATCGGAAGAACAATGTGTTCTTTATAAAGAACGACGCCAACAGCGTCAATCACCGTTATGCCGCTGCCGTGATACCGGCGGGACCGTTAATCGTGCCGCACCGGTCCGCGTGGCGCGATGGTCAATTTCTGGAAACCCTTGCTCGATAAAACCGGCTTTTTTGAGGATAAAATCCTGGAATTAATACCCTGCCAACCTATTTCGCCTGAAATACGGCCATATTCGATCTTTGGACAGCGGTTCATGATCACCTCTACACCACGCGCCTGGGCGCGATCGGCCGCCTCGTCATTGCGAACCGACAATTGCATCCAGATCACCTTGGGCAGAACCGGTAAAGCCAGCGCCTCGTCCGTCAGTGGACCTGCGGCTTGGGAATTGCGGAAAATCTCGACCATATCGACCGGACCGGGCAGATCGGCAAGGCTGGCATAGACTGGCAGGTCGATAATGGTCTGGCCCGCAAGACCCGGATTGACCGGATACATCGTATAGCCGCGCTCCTTGAGATATTTGAGCACGATATAGCTGGGACGCGCGGGATTATTGGAAGCACCAACCAGAGCAATGCTCTTGGTGCCAAGCAAAATACGGCGGATGGTTTCGACAGGATAATCCTGATTGTGATCGATTGGATGGGACATGACTCTGGGACTGGTAATTTGAAGGACTCGTTGAATCATCGCTGGACAAGCAGTGCGGTTTTACGATGACAGAAAATACCGTTTCATCAAAGTGCTAATGCGCCTTGCCCCTCGTCACTCTCCATCACCGAATGTGACGATTTACAGGGTTGCTTGCGTCACACTTTGTTATTGCACATGGGCTGGATCCATCCAGATCACTTCCCAGATATGCCCGTCCAGATCCTCAAAAGCGCGTTGATACATGTATCCGCAATCCACCGGGCTTTTGGGACATTTGCCGCCCGCCATCACGGCTTTACCGACCAGTTGATCCACCGCTGCGCGGCTCGGGCTCGAGAGACAGACCAGCATTTCGACCGTGTTTGACGTGTCGCAAATCGCCTTGGATGTAAAGCTCTGGAAAAAAGGTTTGGTCAACAACATCACATAGATGGTGTCTGAGATAACCATACACGCCGCCTGATCGTTGGTGAATTGGGCGTTGAACTGGTATCCGAGTTTTTGGAAAAACTGCATAGAACGCGACAGATCATTAACCGGCATATTAACAAAAATCATCTGAGACAGGTTAGGCGAAGCATGAGAATTCGGAGACATCGGTGAGCCTTCACAAGGATATTGGGAAAAAATTCAACACATTATCAAACCAAAAAGAATCAAAAAACACTCTGATATATTACAGCATTAGCGTCCACGCCACACTGGTTCTCGGCGGTCCATAAAGGCTTCGATTCCTTCTCTTGCATCCTCGGACAGCATATTGTCGACCATCACGCGGCTGGTATGGTCATAGGCGTTCGACAAGGGCATGGCCAATTGTTCGTAAAACGCCTTTTTGCCAAACCCAACCGCCACCGGGGATTTGGACGCGATAATATGGGCCAGGTGAAGGGCCTCTGCCTTTGCCTGCCCCTCTGTCACGACCCGATTGACCAGACCCATGCGGGCGGCCTCCCCAGCCGGCACGCGATCTCCCAGCAACAGCATTTCCATTGCATGTTTGGGTGCAACATTACGCGACAGGGCCACCATAGGGGTAGAGCAGAACAAGCCGATATGCACCCCTGGCGTGCAAAAACCTGCAGCCTCGCCTGCAATCGCCAAATCACACGAAGCGACAAGCTGGCAACCCGCCGCGGTCGCCATGCCCTCGACAGCGGCAATCACAGGTTGGGGCAGCGTGACAATTTTTTGCATCATTGTGGCGCAAGTGGCAAAAATAGCCGTAAAGGCCGCGCAACCAGCATCCTCGGCATCACGGCTTGCAGTCATTTCTTTCAAATCATGTCCGGACGAAAACACTGGCCCTTGGGCACAGATCACCACAGCCTTGACCGATGTGTCATTGGCAATCGCGTCCAATTCCACAATCATGTGTTCCATCATCGCGCGCGACAGAGCATTGCGCGTCTGTGGCCTGTTCAACGTGAGAATAGCCACTGGGCCTTCGCTTTGTCTGACAACAAAAGCGGACGCAGATGGTAAATGACTGGTGTCTTGCTGATCCATCTTGACAGCCTCGGTCCGAACAGGCTTTTCGTCAAGTCTCCTCAAGCAAATACGAGCACGATATGACCAAGCCAGCCGCGATGACCGCCCAAGAGATCGAAACGTTTCTGGCGCGGGAATTTCCGCAAATCCATGTCCACGGCCCCCTCTATCATATCGAACAGGTCGGGCATGGCCAAGCAACCATGCGATCGACGTATCATGACAGCCAGTTGCGCCCCGGTGGCACTCTGTCAGGGCCTGCCATGATGACTTTGGCCGATCTGGTTTTTTATGTGGCTATACTGGCCTCGATTGGCCCAATGGCTTTGGCGGTCACGACCAATCTCAATTTCAATTTTCTGCGCAAACCCGCCCCGCGTGACCTGATCGCCACCTGCAGGCTGATCAAGCTTGGACGACGTCTCGCGGTCAGCGATATCGCCATTACCTCCGATGGATCCCCCGATTTGGTCGCCCATGTTACGGGCACCTATGCCCTGCCCGATATAAAATGAACAGAGAGCCACAATGAGCGGTATTATTTTACCTTTATAATGGTATAATAATACCTCTAAACTTAAACCATTGATAACAATAGCTATTTATAGAAAATTACACATCCGGACATGCTTGACCGCAATCACCTGTTGCGTTAGACAGCCATATCGTCACGGCCATATCGGGTCGTGGTTTTGTTTTGGGCAGGCGGGACGGTCCCGCACCCTTGAAGAGACGGAAACTGATCCATGAAGACCTTTGTGGCAAAACCTGCCGAGGTCGAGAAGAAATGGGTGTTGATCGATGCGAAGGGCCTCGTTGTTGGCCGTTTGGCATCGCTGGTGGCCATGCGGCTGCGCGGCAAACACAAGCCCATCTTCACGCCTCATGTTGATTGCGGTGACAATGTCATCATCATCAACGCTGAAAAAGTGGTTCTGACTGGCCGCAAGCGCGACCAGAAGGTGTATTACCATCACACCGGTTATCCCGGCGGCATCAAGGAACGGACTGCAAAGTTCATCCTCGACGGTCGTTTCCCCGAGCGTGTTGTAGAAAAGGCTGTGCAGCGCATGTTGCCACGCGGTCCGCTCGGACGTCAGCAGTTCGGGAACCTGCGCGTGTACAAGGGTGCAGAGCATCCCCACACCGCCCAGACACCACAAGTCATTGATATCGCGGCAATGAACCGCAAAAACGTGAGGAGCGCTTGACCATGGCCGAGACGCTTTCATCTCTTGCCGATCTGAAGGGCACAGCCGCAGCAGCGCCTGAAGCCCCCAAGCATGTGCAGAAGCTCGATGCCCATGGCCGCGCTTATGCCACAGGCAAACGCAAAGATGCGGTCGCCCGCGTCTGGATCAAGCCCGGCACGGGCCAGATCATTGTCAACAAGCGCACTCCGGAAGTGTATTTTGCACGCCCCGTTCTGCGCATGATCATGCAACAGCCTCTGCACATCGCAAATCGTGTCGGCCAATACGACATTACGATTGACGTGTCCGGTGGCGGTCTTTCTGGCCAGGCAGGCGCTGTGCGCCACGGTCTGTCAAAGGCTCTGACTTATTTCGAGCCCGAGTTGCGCGGCCCCTTGAAAAAAGAAGGCTTCCTGACCCGCGACAGCCGCGTCGTCGAACGCAAGAAATACGGCCGCAAGAAAGCACGCCGTAGCTTCCAGTTCTCGAAGCGCTGATCAAGATCAGGTCGATTATTCAACAAAATCAATGGCTTGCAAGAAATTGCAGGCCATTTTTTTGATTACAAATCGTTTACACATATTTTTGGCATCATTGATGTCATTATGGTTTTCAAGCTTACTTTTAGCAGTCGA
>CANGQA010000120.1 GCA_947455995.1 Hyphomicrobiales bacterium
AGATCATGGATGCACTCGATACACGATTGATCACTTTGCTCAGGCACGATTCCCGTCGCTCGCTCTCGGATCTGGCGGTTGATTTGGGCACATCACGAGCCACCGTGCGCAGCCGCATCGAGCGATTGAAACATTCGGGTGACATCATCGGTTTCACGGTCATCCTGCGCTCTGATACCGTCGATCTACCGGTGCGCGGGGTCATGATGATCGAGATCGAGGGGCATGTGGCTGACAAGGTGATCAGCCAACTCAGCGGTTTCCCGGAAATCGCCGATATTCACACCACCAATGGCAAATGGGATCTGGTCGTAATGCTTGGTGCCCAAAGTCTGGTCGACTTCGACCGCATCTTGCGGCACATTCGTCTGATCCCCGGCATTATTGCCAGCGAAACCAGCCTGCTGCTGGCCACACCCCGCAGCACCAAAGCGCGTCTATAATAGCCAGCAAGATCATTCAGGAGCCGAAAATGACCGCTGTTCTTCCCCCCGATGATGCCGCAGCGCGGCGCGCCATCAAACCGTTGATTTGCTATGATGTCGATACCCTGCCCTTACCCGACATGGAACTCTATCACCAAGCGCGCTCTTCACTGGCCAAGGTGGGAGAGGTGATCGTACCACCGCGGGATGCGGCCTGTTTCTCGGTCAAGGCCGGACAGTTTTTCCGCATCAGAAGCATTGAGGGACCGCAGGTCGGCGATCTTAACCTCTGGCATAGCCATAATCTGAACGAGCGCTTTTTCAGCGGCAAAACCCGCGCTCTACACGCCACCCATGTCACCACGGGTCATAGGCTCTGGAGCAATCTGCCTTATTTGCGTCCCATGGCTACCATCACCCACGATACGCTGGGCTGGTATGGCTTTGATGAACACGGCGGCGGCATCCATGATGTGATCGGCACGCGGTGTGATCCCTATACGAACCGCTTGCTCCGCGGCACTGATTACCATCATTGCTGCCATTCCAATCTCACGCGTGCCTTGTCCAAGGCCACCGGACTTGATCTGGCTGAGGCAGAACCGCATGTGCATGATGTGTTGAACGTTTTCATGTGCACGGGCTTTACCCGTGACACCCATCAATATTTCATGAAAGCCAGTCCGGTCCGTCCGGGCGATTTTATCGAATTTATTGCCGAAATCGATTTGCTCGGCGCACTTTCGGCCTGCCCTGGCGGTGATTGCAGCGTGACACATTCTGGGGATGCGGCCCAATGCTATCCCTTATTGGTCGAAATTTTTGATGCTGATCCCGAAAGCCTCAAAAACTGGACACCTGCCCCGATCAACGCCTATCCACGCACGCATGGATAGAATGCCTATTGCGACTTTCACTTCGCATCGCGACCTTTTATAGATGTTACTCCCTTTGCGGGCAAAGGGAGCAACATCCTGCAGAGAGCCTTTCAATGTCCTTCAAAGTCCTTGTCTCCACGCGCTTTTTTGATGAAAAAGCTTTCCAGTTGCTGCGCGATCATGGCTGCACGGTGGTCAGAACTGCTCTCCCCGATGATGTTCAGGACGATGTGCTGGATGTCGCCACGCTCAACAGCCTGCTTGACGGGGTCGATGGCTGGATTGTCGGAACCGTTCCTGTCACGCGGGCCATCATCGAGGCCAATCCCTCTCTCAAGGTTATCGCGCGGCGCGGTGTCGGCTATAACAATGTCGATATCGAAGCGGCCCGCGCGCTGGGACGTCATGTAACAATCGCGGCGGGTGGCAACGAGGCCTCTGTAGCCGATCATGCTTTGGCGATGTTTCTGGGCCTGGCCAAGCATCTTGATGAAGGCCACAGGCTGCTGCAAGCAGGTCGGTGGTCAACCATTGTCACGACAGAACTGTTTGAAAAGACTGTTGGGTTAATCGGCTTCGGCCGCATCGCGCGGCAGGTCGCCAAGCGTCTTAAAGGCTTTGATGCCACCATTCTGGCTTACGATCCATTCCCCAACCACCAAGCCGCCGAGGCACTCGGTGTGCGCTTTGTCGAGTTGCCAGAACTTTTGGCCAAAAGTGACACGATCAGCCTGCATTTGCCCCTTAACCCTCAAACCAGGCACATGATCAATCATGACACGCTTGCAACCCTCAAACGCGGCGCCTTTGTGATCAATACCGCCCGTGGCGGCTTGATCGACGAAGCCGCCTTACTCGCTGCCTTGGTGTCAGGACAGGTTGGCGGGGCTGGACTTGATGTGTTCGAAAACGAGCCTGACTTGACCGAGAATACCGTCAAGCAACTGCTCGCCCATCCGCATGTGATCGCTTCGGCCCATGCAGCAGGCTCGAGCGAGGAAGGGCTTGCCCGCACGAATGCCATTGCCGCCCGCACCGTGCTCGACCTTCTCAATGGCCGTTCAATTGATCCAGCCTGTCTGGTCGTCTGACTGGCCTTTACTGGGCATCCCGCAGGATCAGATCCGCAGCCTTTTCGGCAATCATCAGCACCGCAGCTTCGGTATTGGCTGATACCATCAGGGGCATCACAGAGGCATCTACGATGCGCAAGCCGTCAAGCCTGTGTGTTTTGAGCGCTGGATCAACAACCGCCTGAGGATCGACGCCCATTTTGCATGTGCCGATCGGATGATAAATGGTTTGCCCGTTGCTACGTGCAAAATCGAGCCATTCGGCATCGCTCTGGACCCGGTCGCCGGGGCTCATCTCGTGATCGTGGTAGGCGGCCATAGCCGGTTGGGTGATGATGCGGCGCGCCGCCCGCATCCCCTCGATCAGACATTCAGCATCCCCAGAAGCCGACAGAAAATTCGGTTTAATCGCCGGCATCATGTCGGGGTCGGCGGATTTGGCATGGATCGACCCAACAGAATCTGGACGCAATTGCGCCACTCCAATCGTCATGCCGGGTTGGCGATCCAGTGTGCGATCGGCGGCATTGGCGTAGCTGGCATGCATGAAAAAATACTGGATGTCGGGAGAGACCAGCTCTGGCCGCGTTTTGATAAAAGCATGGACCAGCCCGGTGCCGAGTGTCAGAATACCCGTACGGGTCGCAAAATATTGGGCGACGGCCAGTGCCAGCCTCGGACCGCGCGCCTGTTCGTTCAGCGTCACCGGCAGTTTAACCCGCCAATTCATGCGGGTGCAAAAGTGGTCGCGGTAATTGTTGCCAACCCCGGTCAAGGCATGGCTCACCTCAATGCCGATCCCGCGCAGATGGGCTGGATCGCCAATGCCTGACAATTCCAGAATTTGAGGGCTTTGCACCGCTCCCGCTGCCATAACCACTTCGCGCTGGGCAGTTACGCAATAGTGGCGGTCCCCAAGCCGATACTCGACACCTGTGACGCGCTGGCCCTCCAGAACCAGACGGGTGACATGGGCATGGCAGCGCACCACCAGATTGGGCCGCTTTTCGGCATCACGCAAATAGGCATCGGCCGCACTCCATCGCTTGCCGTTTTTTTGGGTGACCTGATAATAGCCGAACCCTTCCTGATCGCGTCCGTTATAATCTTCATTGCGCGGATAGCCTGCCTGCTGGCCCGCTGCGATAAAGGCTTCGGCAATTGCAGGGCGTAGCTTGACCTGTTCGACCGACATTGGTCCGGTGCGACCGCGCAGATCGCCTGCATCTGCCAACTCTTGCTGGCCATTGTCGTAGCGTTCAAGCTTCTTGAAATAGGGCAGCACATCATCCCATGCCCAGCCGCGCGCGCCCGATTGCGCCCAGCCGTCATAATCCTGTGGCTGACCGCGCACAAAAATCATGCCGTTGATCAGGCTGGATCCGCCTAGCCCCTTCCCGCGTGGCACGACAATCCGGCGGTTCAATGTATTGTCCTCAGCTTCTGTCTCAAACCGCCAATTATAGCGTGCCCCGGTCAATAATTTGGAGAAGCCGGCAGGGATCGGAATCCAGAAGCCGTTATCGCGTCCACCTGCTTCCAGCATCAGCACACGATAGCGTCCATTGGCGGTTAACCGATCAGCCAGAACACATCCTGCGGTACCACCGCCGACGATGACAAAATCAAAATGTTCTCCGGTGGCCGTGGCTGTCGTTGTCATCTGAATTCCCTACGCGACAAAATTTTACCGGGATTCATCAGCCCCACGGGATCAATCGCTGTTTTGATCATCCGGGCCAGAACCTGCTCGGGTTCGGAACGCCTGAGAGCCAGCTCGTCCACCCGATACTGGCCAATGCCGTGTTCGGCCGAAATACTGCCCCCGAACCGGTCGACGACATCATGGACGATGCGGTTGATGTCTTTGGCATCATGCCCGGCAATCAAAACATTGTAATGCAGATTGCCATCCCCCAAATGCCCGAAACAGTTCACTCTCGTGCCGTTTGCATGACGCTCCAGAGCCTGTCCGGCATCGATCAGGAATTGCGGGATCGAGGGAATCGGGATGGAGACGTCATGTTTGACGCTCTTGCTTTCCTTGGCCTCGGATTCGGTGATCCGCTCGCGCAGCATCCATAGATCACTGGCCTGCTGGACACTCTCTGCAATGGCACCATCGAGCACGCATCCTTGGCCAAGGGCTTTTTCGAATACCGTTTCCACCGCCTCGCGCAGCCCCGAAATCGTCGCACCCGCCTCGATCAGCACATACCACTCACCCGCAGAAACCGGACAGGACAGTCCGAAATGCTCATGGACAAGTCCGATCGAAAACCCGGATATCAGCTCGAAAGCGGAAATCGTATCGCCAAGATTGTCTTGAGCCAGCACGAGAAAATCCAGTGCCGCTTGCGGATCAGGCACGCTGACGAGTGCCGTCACACGTTGGGTTGGCCGCGGCATCAGCCGCAACACTGCGGCCGTGACAATGCCAAGCGTGCCTTCGGTACCAATAAAAATCTGCTTCCAGTCGTATCCGGCATTGTCCTTGCGCAACTGGCGCAGGCCATCCACCACAAGCCCGTCAGGCAACACCACTTCCAAACCCAGCACCATCGAACGGGTCATCCCGTAGCGCAACACATTGACGCCACCGGCATTGGTGGAAATCACCCCGCCAATGGTGGCTGATCCTTCGGCCGCCAGACTGATCGGCAAAAGACGGTTGACCGCTAACGCCGCGTCTTGCGCGGTTTGCAATACCACACCTGACTCGGCTTCAAGCGTCATCCCAACCTGATCAATACCGCGCACATGGTTCATCCGCGCGAGTGACAGCACCAGCTCCCTTCCGCTGGCATCGGGCACCGCGCCGCCCGCCATGCCGGTATTACCGCCTTGAGGCACAACAGCGACACCGTGGTGGTGGCAGAAGGCCATCACAGCACTGACCTCGGCGGTTGTCGAAGGCCGTGCCACCGCCAAAGGCTTACCCGGGAACAGCTTGCGCCAGTCAATCGCATAGGCTGCCATCTCTGACTGATCAGTCAGCAGACCCTTCGGGCCGACAATCGCGTAGAGGCCTGCCAGAACATCGCTCATCAGGACAATCCTGCAAGCAAGGCAGGATCGAGCGGCTCCCCTTTATCAGCCATCACCTGGGCAATCCCTCGGGCCGCCTCAACCATCGAGGCAAAAGCGGCGCGTTCGAGCACTTTGGAAATGGTGGGAGAGGCCACTTTGCCATGGACGCGCTGGACCGGCTGGTCAAGCCAGTCAAAATAGTCGCGCTGGATCTTGTCGGCCAGCCGCCCACCGTAACTTGTTCCTTCCGATCCTTGTTCGACAACCAGCACATTATGGGTTTTGCGGATGCTGGTACCCACCGTCTCCCAATCGAAACTGGCGAAATCGAGGCTGCGGAGATCAATAATCTCCGCATCGACACCAAGCGCTTCAACCGCTTCTTGCACACGGTGCACCATGGCGGAATAGGTCAATATCGTCATGGCCTGCCCATCGCGCACCCGTTTGGCCCGACCCAAAGGGATGACATAATCGAGATCTTCCGGGATCAAGCCATCGCGCTGGTATAGATCCACATGCTCGATGACCAGCACAGGATCCTCTCCAGCCAAAGCGGCATTCATGAGACCGACATAATCGAATGGCGTGGATGGCGCGATGATCCGCCAGCCCGCAGACGTGGAGAAAATGCCAGCCGGATCCAAGGAATGTTGCGAGCCGTATCCCGTGCCCATGGCAATCTTGGTGCGCAGGATCAAAGGTACATCGGTGGTACCGCCGAACATGTGACGGGCCTTGCCGATCTGGTTGAAAACCGCATCGGCGGCAACCCACATGAAATCGGGATACATAAATTCGATAATCGGCTTGAAACGCCCATCCATCGCCAAACCACAGGCCACTCCCGTGAAAGCCGCTTCGCTGATCGGCGTGCCCATGACACGGCCTGGAAATGCCGCCGCCAATCCGCGTGTCGCCCCATTGGTGCCGCCCTTCAAACGATGCACATCCTCGCCAAAGACCATCAACCCCTGATCCCTGGAAAAACGCAGGTGCAGGCAATCTGCAATCGCATCGACAAATTTTGACGGACGCATGGCCCCGCCATGTGTCTCGAATTCGCAGATCTTGCGTGTAGCCAGATCGGGTAAGGACCCACGGATTCCGACATCGACAAACGCCTTGTCGGGCCACATATCGACGCGGATCTTGCGCCTATTGCCATCGGGTTCGACCAGACGGTCGGTATGGCGCGCCATGGCGTCACAGCAGCGCTGACGCAAGGCATCGACATCGGCCCGTCGGATCAGATCGCGGGCGATCATTTCACGGGCGACACATTCCAGAGGATCGCGCGCTTTCCATTCCTCCTCCTCGGATTTCGGACG
>CANGQA010000121.1 GCA_947455995.1 Hyphomicrobiales bacterium
CAATGGCATTGAAGAGGTCGTCGGTTCGATTCCGTCTGGCTCCACCAATACTTAATAAAATCAATAACTTAGCCAACCGCACATTACCCAAAGTAGCATAGAGCATCACTCTCAAAAGCGACCTCATCCTGCGCGCTTTAAATCCCGATGGAAATTCTCGTGCGATCCTAGCGCCTCCAGATAGATCAGCCTGATCTTGTCCTCACGGGTATAGCCCAGCAAAGTCATTTGGCCCTGACAGCGGAGATTTCAAACCATAGGGCTGCGAGATCGCTCTTTTTCTTTTCGCCGATGTCTGGATTTTCCGCGATTGCACCGATGGTCTGATTGCCCCCGGTAACGGTGGTGTGGTGCAGTTTTATAGCTATGAATCAGCCCGCCAACTCAACCCCGAACCCCCGATAATCCCGCATCCACCCTTCCGCATCCGGCACAGGCGCTTTCAGGGTGCCTTCGATGATCATCAGGCCGCAACCGGCACTGCGGGCGGCTTTTATGCCAGCGGGGGCGTCCTCGAACACCAGACAGTCTTGCGGGTCGAAGCCGAGTGTGGCGCAGGCTTTGAGGTAGCCTTCGGGGTCGGGCTTGCCGCGGCTGACATCATCGGCCGCGATGATCACGTCAGGCAGCGGCATATCGAGATAAGTCAGCCAGCTTTTGACCAGAAAAAGGTGGTTGGAGCTGACAATGGCCCAGCGGTCTTTGGGGAGGCTTTGCAAAAACTCCCTGGCGCCGTCGATGATCGACAGAGTGTCGGGATTGCTGGCGGCCATGGTGATGATTGTATCGATCTGTTCGGCCATGCTGTCAGGTCTGTCAAAGCGCGAGCCGGTGGCATGGCGGATTGTGTCTTCCATGCGCCGTCCGTGATGGGTGGCCAGAATCGGAGCGGGGTCGATGCCGTGGAGGGCGGCCCAGCCGATCCAGACAGAGTCGAAATGGCTTGTGGACCGGATGAGCGTGCCGTCGAGATCGAACAGGCAGGCTTTATACCGGGGGAACATGATATTCGATCCGGTTCAAAAACTTTTCGACATGTTCGCGCCAGATCTTGTAATCCTGCGACCAGATTTTGAGAAAGCGGCCATAATCCTTTAACGGCTCGATCACGCTGTCTGATTGGAAATTATTGCGCACATTGAAGCCATTGTTGGAAATCAGCACTTCGGCTTTGCAATAGGCCTCTTTAATGGCCCAGAAAGTCTCGATCTCGTGGCTGATTTTGCGCGCTTCCTTAAAAAGCGTGTCGTTGATCGCAAACAGATAGAGCGGATTGGGGGATTGAGTGAACAGATTGCCAATGTCAGGAGCGGCAAAAAAGCGATAGGCGATGATGTCGTCCTTGTTTTCCCAATAGTTTTTGAACTTGACCAGCGACACAAAGGTGGGATCGGCCTCGGCCTCCACATCCTTGGCTTGCGTGTGGCTTTTCAGGGCGTCCAAGTCAGGCAGGGTCTCGGTGGCGTCAAAAACCGCGATGAAGACTTGTGGCTTTTTCACCTGTCTTGCGGCTTTCGCAGAAACAGGCTTCAGAGCGGTTTCGGGTGGGTGATGCGACACCATCATTGTCTTGCAAGCCTTTGTTCCAGAGACGCACACAACAGGCCGCCAAAAGTTATACAGGTCAGACACGCCTGATTGCGGCATATCGTCTTGCCTTTTGGTCCGGCTCGTTACTATGAAAGACAGGTGTTAATAATCAGTTGTTTGGCCAAGCCAGCATGAGAATGTTAGGTTATGCTCGCGCTGGTTCTTTTGGTCATAGGTTTGTTTCGTTGAGTGGTGGCTCGCATGGATCTGATAACTCTCGCACGTAATAATCCCGAGGCTTTCGAGAAAAAGGCGGTCGACCAGATCGTGTCGATTGCCGCCGATGGCAAACTGATTGATGGCAGCGAATGTTCGTTGCAGTTTCGTGAGTTTCTCAAGTATCAATCCGCCGAAACCATCGTCCGCTATTCCAAATTTTGCCTCTCGCATATCGATGACCATCATGCCTGTATTTTGCAGGATCTGGTCAACGAATTTGGCCGCCGCCTCGATTTTAACGTGGTGCCCGGCAAATACCGCGGTTCGCAAGGGCCTGATGGCTATGACGGCATCTGGGCTGCCGGCAAAAAGCAACTGTTGATCGTATCCAAAACCACCGATGACTATAAAGTGAACATTGACCGGTTGATGGCCTCGTTTGAACGTGAAGGCTCGGATAAATCCGGCGTGTCGTTTTACGGGCTGATCATCGCTGGCAAGCAGGACACCTGGGATATTGAAAGCCACATCAAAGGTGGCCGTTTCTTCACCGATGTGCGGGTTATCGGTGTGTCCGCCTTATTCAAGCTTCTTGCCCCTTACGAGGCCACCGACAACAAGAAGCTGTCCAAAAAGATCAGGGACTTTCTGTTTCCGAAAGATTATATCCGGCTTGACCAATTGGTTGCCGATATTTTTGATCCGGTTCTGACGGCGGAGGAGCCTTCGGAGGGCGCCGTTGTTGAGCCTGTGAAAAGTTAGCCCTCGCGGGCCGGAACCGTCTGGCTGGCAGTAACAATTTCGACGGCTTGGCGGATCAAGGCGCCAAGCCCGGCCTCGTAAACGGCATCGACCGCATCCTCGGGCCGGAAGGCTTTGATGTCACGCTGGCCTTTTTCCTTGAACTGGTCCAGCTGTCCTTCGACCTGAAGCACAAACACCGTCACCTCGGCCAGTGACCAATGGGCATCCTGCCGTTTCCAGAATTGGTAGGTGCCGAGCGGCTTTTTGGTAATTTTCCCGACCAGTCCAGCTTCTTCGCGGGCTTCGCGTTCGGCCGCTTTGTGGTCATCCAGCTTGGCCATAATATTGCCTTTGGGGATGGTCCAGCGGCCCGAACCGCGTGTCGTCACCAGCACGATGCACAATTGCCCTTCGTGATCGCGGATCAGCGGGATCGCTCCAACCTGCTGGATGTCGTTGACTGGCATTATGCCTTCCACAATCACGTTACCCTTTTGCACGCAATACATCATGTTTGGGACATAAGCTTAAACGAAAGCTGGTTTATTCAAAGACAGTTTTCTAACGTCCGGCAATGTTATGATGAAATGGTGAATGTCGCTTTAATAAATATTGGATGGGCCTGTATCTCACCACCATCTCCAACATCACAATGGCAGCATAGATCATCGGCCAGGTCAGATCGCGTTTG
Organism: Hyphomicrobiales bacterium; assembly: GCA_947455995.1. Classification (GTDB taxonomy): domain Bacteria; phylum Pseudomonadota; class Alphaproteobacteria; order Rhizobiales; family Beijerinckiaceae; genus CAIYZJ01. The sequence continues at coordinate 3,185 of CANGQA010000121.1, forward strand.
ACCAGCCACCAGTCATGCAGAACTGCGATAAACGCGATAGGATAGACCAATCGGTGCAACAAGGCCCAGCGGGCGCCACCGAGCCGCATCACCCAGCCACGGGTCGAGGTGATCGCCAGAGGTAGCATCAGGCAGAAGGCGATGAAACCTGCAGCGATGAAGGGGCGTTTGATGACATCCTCAACAATCTCTCTCCACTGGAACAAGCGGTCAAACGCCAGATAAGCGAGCAGATGAGCGCAGGCATAGGCAAAGGCGAATAGGCCGATCATCCGCCTGAAGGCAATCAGATGGTTGATGCCGGTCAAGCTCCGCAGCGGGCTAATGGCCAAACCGATCAGCAAATACTGGATTGTCCAGTCCCCCAGAATGCGGATGATCGTTTCCGCCGGATTGCCACCCAATGCGAGCGGATCGAACAAAACCGCAAAGCCCAGTCTGGCCATCGGCCACAGGCATAGGGCAAAGACAAGGGCCTTGACGATGGACTGCCAGGATTTGCCCAGCAGCACCGTATCAATCCAGCGGGCAGCCTGTTGCAGCCAATATTGGTCAGCCATCAAAAATTGGCTTTCAGATCCATGCCGCTATAGAGGCTTGCGACCTGTTCGGTATAGCCGTTAAACAATTCGGTTTCCCGGCTCGCGAACAGGGCAGGCAGCAGTCTTTCACGCTTCTGGCTCCAGCGTGGGTGGTCCACCATCGGATTGACGTTGGAATAGAACCCATATTCATGCATGGACGATTTGGTCCATGAGCTGGTCGGCTGCTGTTCGAGAAATTCGATTTTGACAATCGACTTGGCGCTTTTGAAGCCGTATTTCCATGGGACAACAAGCCGGATCGGCGCGCCGTTCTGGTTGGGAAGGGTTTCGCCATACATGCCAACCGACATCAGGGTCAGCGGGTTCATTGCCTCGTCAATGCGCAAGCCTTCGGTATAGGGCCAATCGAGCACTGGCACCGGGGTCCGCAGTCCAGTCATTTCCTCTTTGCGGGCGACACTGGTGAAGCGCACAAAACGGGCGCGACTGGTCGGTTCGACGAGTGCTGCGAGATGGCGGAATTCAAAACCAATCCACGGCACCACCATTGACCATGCCTCGACACAACGGAAGCGGTAGATCCGTTCCTCAAGCGGCAGGCGCATCAGCTCCTCAAGATCAATCCGGCGCGGCTTGGCCACCTCGCCCGTCACTTCGATGCTCCAGGGCCGGACTGTCAGCGAGGCGGCTTCATTGGCAGGAGCAGATTTGGATGTGCCGAATTCATAATAGTTATTGTAGCTGGTCGAGAGTTTTTTGTCGGTTGGGGCATCCGACGGCTGGAAGGATGTATTCTTTTTGGCAGCCAGCGGCACGATAACCTGTGCGGCTTGGGCAGAAGCCGGCAAAAGGCCTGCGGTGGCTGTCAGCGCAGTCGCTCCTGCAAGCCATTGCCGACGATTGAGAAAGACGTCCTTAGGCGTAATCTCGCTGGCGCGGATCAGCGGAACATCGGCGGGTGCAATCCGGAACTGTGTCATGTGATGGTCTTTCTGCAGATAGCAGCGAGGACAAGGAAAGCTTAAAGCAGAGACGCACGCGATACCGCATAAAATCAGTATGGATTATTGTGAGAAATAAGGCAAAATCATGCCGCTAATCTGCAATAAAATCCTCGACTGCTGCACGTTGCGGAATCGGGGCTACCGCACCGTAGCCCAGTGTCGAAAGTGCCGCGGCAGCATTGGCATAAGCTGCTGCGGCAAAAGGGTCTTTTCCGTTGACAAGCCATTGGGCCAGAAACGCCCCGTCAAATGTATCGCCCGCACCGGTGGCATCCAGTGCTTTGACAGGCCTTGCGGCTATGACCTGCAGCTGGTCCGGTGTCGCCACCATTGTGCCGCTTTTGCCCATGGTAAGAGCCACAATTTTGCAGCCGAAAGACAGATAGAGTGCGCAAATATCCTCGGGGCGCTGCAGGCCGGTGAGCTGGATCGCATCATCAAGACCGGGCAAAGCGATATCGGTCAGCCGTAAGGCGGCGTGAATGGTGGCCCGCGCCCTGTCCAGCGGCCACAACCGCAAGCGTAGATTGGTGTCATAGCTGACCGTGGTCGCGCTCTGGCGGGCATGGTTGATGGCAGCAAAGACGGCATCGCAGGCTGTCAGTGAAATGCCCTGTGAAATGCCCGAGACATGCAGAACCCGTGCGGAGGCAATGGTGGCCAGCGGCAGATCGGCGGGGGTGACAAGACTGGCGGCGGAGCCTGCACGGAAATAGCTGAATTCATGCCCATCTGGTCCATGGGTGATGAAATAGATGCCCGTACGCGTACCTTCGCGGATGGCCACATGGTGCCGGTCAACTCCCTCTATATCCCAAAGGGTCAAAAAATCGCGGCCAAAGGCATCATCGCCCATAAGGGTAAAATAGGCGGTTTTGGCCCCCTGGCGGGCTGCTGCTATGGTGGCATTGGATGTATCGCCGCCGTGACCCGGCATATACAGGCTTTCACCCTTGCGGATGATCGAGCTGAACTCCATCAGAGGTTCGCCAAAACCGATGATATCGAGGACTTTCGCGGGTAGAGCTGCAGGGTTTGTCGGCATGGCATGTCGTTCCGTAGGGTTACTCGCCTGGGATCGGGCTTAAGATCGGCTGTTGGGCCGGACTATCCCCGTGTTGGGGCCGGATCATAGGCATGATCCGTTAAATTTTCTCTATCATGCTTCGGCCACCCCTTGCGAGAGTGGGATAGGCTCGCCATATCAGGTCTCGTGGAGATGCCACTGTCTTGGGTCTCCTCGTGTTATGTTCCATGTCTAATAATCGAAGTGCCAAAGAGAGGGCTTCATCATGTCAAGATTATCACCGCTGTCATCCCCTTTATTACTTGGATTTGACGAAATTGAACGCGTTCTGGATCGCGTTACCAAATCCACCACTGACGGTTATCCCCCCTATAATATCGAGCGGCTTCCCAAAGAAGACAGTGCCCCCGAACGGTTGCGAATCACCTTGGCGGTGGCCGGTTTCAAGCGTGAGCAAATTGATATCATGCTGGAAGAGAACCAGCTGATTATCCATGGCCGGCAATCGGAAGAGACCGAGGAACGCCATTACTTGCATCGTGGCATTGCGGCCCGTCAGTTCCAGCGTACTTTCCTTCTGGTCGAGGGTATGGAGGTTATGGGTGCGGAATTGGCACATGGCTTGCTCAGTGTCGATCTGGTGCGGCCCGAGCCGCAACGGATCCAGCGACGGATCGAGATTGCTTCCAAAGATTGAAGCATCGTCCGGTTTTATTATTGCATTCAGATAATCACGGGGGCAGGAGGCGATCACGCCTTCCCCCGAACAGAGGACGATTCAGAATGATGAATAAAAATCACTCGAACGGATTGGCCAAACTCGCGTTAATCGGGCATGGCGTGACCGAACCTGCCACCCCGGATGTCATGATCACCGAACAGGCACTCGCCCAGTTGGGTGATGGCAAAGTCGCTTATGTTAAAGCTGTGCGATCAGACGATATCGCCACACTGTTTCCCAATGCGCCGGA
>CANGQA010000122.1 GCA_947455995.1 Hyphomicrobiales bacterium
ATCAGGCCAATCAGGGGGCTGATCCTGGCGCGCTCGATCCGCGTTGAGTGTCAATAACGCCGGAACAGGCTTACAAGTCGTCCTTGAATCCGCACACGGTCTGTCCCCAATACACGGGTTTCATAGGCCGGATTGGCTGCCTCCAGCGCGATGGACGAACCATGCCGGCGCAGGCGCTTCAGGGTTGCTTCCTCATCATCAATCAGTGCCACGATGATGTCACCGTTATTGGCGGTGTCCTGTCGGCGGATCACCACCGTATCACCGTCATTGATACCCGCCTCGATCATCGAATCCCCACGCACTTCAAGAGCGAAATGCTCGCCCGAACCAAGCATGTCTGGTGGCATCGAAATGGTATTGCTGCGCGACTGGATTGCACTGATAGGCGTTCCTGCGGCAATACGGCCCATTACGGGGATGGAAATGATTTCAGCCGGCGTATCTTCGTCATCATTTGAATGGGTTCTTGTCAGGGCAGGGGTTGCAGGACGTCCTTTGCCCAGTGAGCCCTCGATCACACTTGGGCTGAACTTTCCGCGTGGTACACCGCCCACCACGGCCTGTTCAGGCAATTTGACAATTTCAAGAGCACGGGCACGGTTGGGAAGACGGCGGATAAAGCCTCTTTCTTCAAGACCCATGATCAAACGGTGAATACCGGATTTGGAGCGCAAATCGAGCGCCTCCTTCATTTCGTCGAAAGAGGGAGGCACGCCATCTTCTTGCAGACGTTGCTGAATAAAGCGCAAAAGCTCGTGTTGCTTACGGGTGAGCATTCAATCCATCCTCAATTCGGGGGCTAAATCAGCGTCGATAAACCGCGACTCAGCAAAAACAAAAGGCGAACAATATATATCTGTTCCCGTTGCGTTCCGCAAGCGTGACAGCACGCAATCCCAGACAAGGACAATAAACTGTTAAAGCAGAATGATCCGGCAGGCATCATTCTGCTTGGCGGCTGGCGCAAAGGGAGGCCGGATCAGCAGGGCTTGCGCTTGCGACATCAAGCCAAGCATTGAGGAATCCTGACTGCTGAACGGCACAACAACAGGCAGGCCGTGATGGGTGCCGGTTATTCTGGCGCGCATATAATCTTGACGCTGATCGTTTTCCCTGAGATCGCAACCCACCACGCCTTGTGTTGTCGGGTCATGACGAGCCGTTGCATCACCCTGCAAGGATTTGAGCAGGGGGGCCAGAAAAATCTGCGCACAGATGATCGATGAAATTGGATTTCCTGGCAGTCCCAAAATTTTCATGCTGCCCAATGATCCAAAAATCAACGGTTTTCCCGGACGCATGGCGATACGCCAAAATCCAAGTTTCATCCCCCGCTGGGCAAGGCTGTTTTGAACCAGATCCCGATCCCCGACCGAGGCCCCGCCCAAGGTCACCAATATATCGGCCTTTTGGTCCTCCGCACTTTGAAAGGCCTTTTCCAAGTCCTCGTGCGTGTCTTTGGCAATTCCCAGATCCAGTGGAATCCCGCCAAGTGCTTCGACCATAGCGGCAACCGCGAAATGGTTGGATGCGACAATCTGGTCAGGACCACAGACTTCACCCGGTTGGACCAATTCATCGCCGGTTGCCAAAATCGCCACGCGTGGTTTTCGGGTTACGCGTAATCGAGGATATCCCATGGCGGCGGCCAATGACAGGGACGACGGAGAAAGACGTTGTCCGGCGGCAAGCAATGGATCGCCTTGGGTGAAATCCAATCCGGCTGGGCGAATATGGCGAAAGCGATCAGTGTCATGGGTGGGGATGACCGAGGCACCGTCTATACGGACATGTTCCTGAATAACAATCGTATCGGCTTCTGCCGGTATGGGTGCACCGGTAAAAATCCTTACGCATTCACCTGCACCCAACACACCTGAAAAACCCTGTCCGGCTGCCGACTCACCAATCAGCCGAAGCGGACTATTGATCGCCAGATCGGTTGAGCGCATGGCATATCCGTCCATGGCGGAAGCGGCAAAGGGTGGCTGGGTGCGCAAAGCGACAACCTGTTCGGCCAGGACACGTTGATGGGCTATTCGCAACGGCACGGTTTCGGATTCAAGCACCTCGACTTGATCGAGCACCTGCGCCAGAGCGTCCTTAACCGACAACAGTGCCATTATCAGTCTCCGTCTGCCATCCAATGGCCGGATCGACCACCTTTTTTCTCAACCAGCGTAATATTGGAAATCACCATTGATCGGTCAGCTGCTTTGACCATGTCGTAAATCGTTAAGCAGGCGACCGAAACAGCGGTCAGAGCTTCCATTTCCACGCCTGTTTGCCCTGTGACCTTGGCCAAGGCACGTACTTTCAGCCCCGGCAGATTATCATCGAGCGTAATGTCGACCGCCACTTTGGTCAGCAGCAACGGATGGCAAAGCGGGATTAATTCGTGGGTTCTTTTGGCGGCCATAATGCCAGCTAAACGCGCTGTCCCCAAGACATCACCCTTTTTAGCGTCACCCGAACGGATCAGCGCTAAAGTGGATGGCGCCATGATGACATGGCCGATGGCAACGGCCTCGCGGCTTGTCATGGCCTTATCCGCCACGTCGACCATATTGGCGGCGCCTGTCTCATCCAGATGTGTCAAATTGGCTGTTGACTGGCTCATCGGGCTGTCTGCTCCGTACCGAACAAAAGGTTTTTGGTGGCTTGTGTCACATCATGCTGGCGCATCAGGCTTTCACCCACAAGGAAGGTGTTAATTCCTGATTTTTGCAAACGTACCACGTCGTCATGGCTATTAATGCCGCTTTCACCCACAATCATCCGGTCGGCAGGGATCATGGGAGCAAGACGCTCTGAAACCGCGAGATCGGTCACAAAACTGCGGAGATCGCGGTTATTGATCCCGATCATTTCGGCATCCAGCGTCAAGGCCCGTTCCAGTTCTGTCTGATCATGCACCTCGATTAACGAGTCCATACCCAGCAGGGTGGCTGTCGCAACAAGTTCCCGGGCCAGTTCATCCGAAACCGAGGCCATAATCACGAGGATGCAATCACCACCCCAGACACGCGCTTCATAGACCTGATAGGAATCAAACAGGAAATCCTTGCGTAAAGCCGGCAGGTTGGTGGCCTCCCGGCTCAGGGTTAGAAATTCGGGTGCGCCCTGGAAGGACGGCGTATCGGTCAGGACAGACAAAGCCGATGCCCCACCGGCCTGATAGGCCTTTGCCAAACTCACAGGCTCGAAATCAGCCCTGATCAGGCCTTTTGACGGGCTGGCTTTTTTGATTTCGGCAATCAGTGCCGGGCGGTTTTGCTGGTGATGGTGTTTGAGTGCTTTCACAAAACCACGCGTGGGCGGGCAATCACGCACCATCGCTTTCAAATCGGCAATCGGACGGATTGCTTTGGCTGCCGCGATTTCAAGTCGCTTATAGGCTTCGATCTTGGCAAGAATATCACTCACAATCATGCCTCCGTTGAAGCGGAAATCAGTGCTTCGAGTGTCTTGCGCGCCCGGCCATCATCGATGGCTGCTTCGGCCAGTTCGGCGGCCTGCTTGGGCTTGTCGGCACGCCCCGCAACCATAAGGCCTGCTGCTGCATTCATGACGGCAATATCGCGATAGGCTGTGCGTTTGCCATCCAACACATCGCGTAAGGCTTGTGCATTATGAGAGGCCTCGCCCCCCTTCAACTCTGCATGCGCACTGCGCTTCAGGCCAAATTCCTCGGGGGTGATGGTAAAATTACGGACCATGCCGTTTTCCAGCGCGCTGACATAGGTCTCGCCAGTTGTGGTCATTTCATCCAGACCATCCGAACCATGCACAACCCAAACAGTTTCAGAACCGAGTGTTTTCATGACATGCGCAAGTGGCTCCACCCATGATTTTGAAAACACACCCAGCACCTGCTTTCTGACACCAGCAGGATTGCACAAAGGACCAAGCAGATTGAAAATGGTCCTTGTTCCCAATTCGACCCGGACAGGGGCGACATGGCGCATGGAGGCGTGATGGGAAGGCGCGAACATGAAACCCACATTTGCTTTTTTGACACAACGCTCGACGCCCGCCGGATCGAGCCCGACCTTGACACCAAGGGCGGTCAGGACATCCGCAGTCCCCGATTTGGAAGATGCTGCCCTGTTGCCATGCTTTGCCACCGGCACACCGCAAGCCGCCGTGATCAAAGCCGCCAGTGTCGAAACATTGTAAGAGCCAGAATTATCCCCACCTGTGCCAACAATATCAATGGCATCAGGCAGAGTATTCACACGAAGCATGCGGGAACGCATCGCGATAGCTGCACCGGTGATTTCATCCACCGTTTCCCCGCGCACCCTCAAGGCCATCAAAAATGCACCGGTTTGGGCCAAGGTGGATTCACCCGACAGCATCACACCAAAGGCGTGTTCGGCCTCTGTCTGGTTAAGAGGACTGCCTGTGGCGACTTTGGCGATGATCGGTTTGAAAGAATCCATCAGATCTGTTCCGGTTCAAAGGGCAAGCGGGGGGCGTTTGTGCTGGGCATTCCAGACGGTGGCAAGATCAAGAAAATTAGCGAAAACCGTCAATCCATGCTCGGATAGTACGCTTTCCGGGTGAAACTGCACAGCATGAATGGGCAAAGTGCGGTGTGATACCGCCATGATCAGACCATCATCTGTTTCTGCGGTGATATCAAGAGCTTCCGGCAATGTGCTGCGCTCGACAATCAAGGAATGATAGCGGGTCGCATTGAATGGTTTGTTGATGCCGCGAAACAATGTCTGGCCGCGATGTTGGATCTTGGAAATTTTGCCATGAAACGGCTGCGGTGCGCGCACGACATCACCGCCAAACGCCTGGCCGATCGCCTGCATGCCCAAACAGACACCGAATATCGGAATTCTGCTGCCAAGCGTCCTGATCACATCAAGGCAAATTCCTGCTTCGTTGGGAGTGCAGGGTCCGGGGGAAAGAACAATCGCATCAGGATCGGAAGCGGCCAGTTCGGCTGTGCTCATCGCATCATTGCGCACAACAGTGACTTCCGCCTCAAGCCTGCCGAGGTCGTGATAGAGATTATACGTAAAGCTGTCGTAATTATCGATCAGCGTGATGTTCATCGAAACAACCTTATTGAATCCACGCCCATTATTGCCCACGCTTGGCTTGGGAGGCAAATCTGACAGCTTCCTCGGCGGCTCGAAACAAGGCTTTGGCCTTGTTGATACATTCGTTCTGTTCGGATTTGGGCACTGAATCATAGACAATGCCTGCTCCCGCCTGCACCCGCATCAGACCATCCTTAACGATGGCCGTACGCAAGACGATGCAGGTATCCATATCGCCATTGGCACCGAAATAGCCGATACATCCGGCATAGATGCCGCGTTTGTCCTTTTCCAGTTCGTCGATGATCTGCATCGCCCGAACTTTTGGAGCACCCGAGACAGTTCCTGCGGGAAAACCTGCGACAAGGGCATCAAGAGCATCAAAGCGGGGATCAAGCTCTCCTTCGACATTGGAGACGATGTGCATCACCTGGGAATAGCGCTCAATAAAGAAACTATCCGACACCTGAACCGTACCGATTTTTGCGATGCGGCCGACATCGTTGCGTCCAAGATCAAGAAGCATCAGATGTTCTGCCCGTTCCTTCGGATCGGCCAGCAATTCCTGCCCCATCGCCTCGTCTGCCGCGGGCGTTGCGCCGCGCGGCCTGGTGCCTGCAATCGGACGCAGTGTGACTTTGCCACCGCGTGAGCGAACCAGGATCTCGGGTGAAGAACAAACCACCTGAAAATTGTCGAAATCGAGATAGCACAGATAGGGGGCTGGATTGACGCGGCGTAACGCGCGGTAAAGCGCGAAGGCAGGCAGATGGAATTCGGTTTCAAAACGTTGGGACAGAACGACCTGAAAAATATCGCCTGCTGCAATATAGGATTTTGCCTTGTCGACCATGGCGAAATACTCCGCCTCGGTCGTGTTGGATTGCGGAGTGATCGCCAAAGGGGCAGCATCATCGGCTTGCAACGCCAGCGGTATCGCTTGTTCCAGAGCCATTGACACGCGTTCGACCAGGTTACATGCGGTTTCATAACTGGCAATTGCCGTCTGCATCGGCTTAACCCGGCAAGGCACCACAATGGTGATTGTGTCTTTCACGGAGTCAAA
>CANGQA010000123.1 GCA_947455995.1 Hyphomicrobiales bacterium
AGGGCCAGTTTGGTATTTTGCTCGACCAGAATAATCGACAAGCCCCCCGCCTTCAGCCTGTGCAAAATCGCGCCGACTTCCTCGACGATTTGCGGGGCCAAACCTTCGGATGGCTCGTCGAACAGCACCACTTTTGGGTTGGTGATCAGCGCGCGTGCAATTGCCAGCATCTGCTGTTCACCGCCCGACAATGTGCCTGCCCGTTGCTGGCGACGTTCTTTGAGACGCGGGAACCATTCAAACAGCGTATCAAAGCCGAAACGGGGCTTGGAGCCCCTGCGATGGGCGACGTCGAGGTTTTCCTGCACGGTCAGACTGGTGAAAATACGACGTCCTTGCGGGACAAGCGCAACGCCAAGATCCGAAATGGCCTCGGGCACCAGGCCGGCAATCTCTTGGCCAAACAGTTTGATGCTGCCTGACATCACCGGCTGATAGCCCATCACAGAATGCATGGTGGTGGTTTTGCCGGCCCCGTTGCGGCCCAACAGGGCCAGCACGCGTCCTTCCTTCAAAGTCAGGCTCACATCATGCAGCACATGGCTTTCGCCATAACGGGTATTGATGCGGTCCAGCACCAGCGCATCGACCGTTCTGGCAACAATGTTGTCTGTGTCAGCTTGCAAGGTAGATCTCCTTGACCCGAGGATCGGCAACAACCTGTGCCCGATCCCCCTCGCAGATCACCCGTCCGTGATACATGACAGTGATGCTGTCGGCCAAAGCCAGGGCAACATCCATATCGTGCTCGATCAGGATCAAGGTAATATCGCGCGGAATGGATTCAATCAGTGCCTGCACATCCAGCCGTTCTTGGCGCGAAAGGCCCGCAAGCGGTTCGTCGAGCAGGAGCAGGCTTGGATTTTGTGCCAGAGCCAGTGCAATTTCCAGCCTGCGCTTTTCCCCATAGGAGGTTTCGCCCAAAGGGCGGTCGGCTTTGGCGTCGAGTCCGACTTGTTTGAGGGCCGCACGGGCGCGTTCCTCGAACTCCTTACGGCCCTTGATGCGGCTGATCGGGCTCCAGCGCAGCGGCGAAATACCCAGAAGCGACAGAACAACGTTTTCAGCCAAAGTATTTTTGGGAAACAAGGTAATGATCTGGTACGTGCGGGCCAATCCCAGAGGTGCGCAATGGTGGGAGGCCAAGCCGGTAATGTCGCGGCCAAACAGCTGCACGCTGCCTGCAGTCGGTTTCAAATCGCCTGTGATCAGGTTGAACAGGGTGGTTTTGCCAGCCCCGTTGGGGCCCAAAAGCAGTCTTCGATCTCCTTTGGGTATGGTCAAGTCTACTCTGTCAATGGCTTTGAGGCCACCGAAATTTTTGGTCATTCCATTGATTTGAAGCGCAATTTCGGCGGTCATGACCCTGCTTCCCCATCATCGCGTGCGGCAGGTAAGATGGATTTCAGCAACCGTTCAAGTCCTGGCACTACGCCTTCGGGCAGCAAGATCACAATGGCCACGAAAGTACATCCCAGCAACAGCACCCAGCGCGAGACATAGGCGCTGACGACCATTTTTAGGACAACAACAATGGTCGCACCCACCACAGGGCCGAGCAGCGTGCCGGCCCCACCGGCAATCACCATCAGCAGCACTTCGGCGGAATTGGCCAGCCCGAGCGAGAGCGGGTGGATATATCCGTGATAACCAATAAAGGCGATGCCTGCCACACCCGCCCAGAACCCGGCAATGATGAAAGCAATCCAGCGTACCAGCCACACATGATGCCCGAGCATGCCCATGCGGCGTGGCTGGTCACGAGTGCCTTGCAGGCTCAGACCAAGGCCCGAGTGGATAAAAATCCACATGCCCGCCAGCGCTACCATGAATAAAGCGATCATTACTGCGTAAAACAGGCCGGGTTCAACCAGATTCAAACCGAACAGATCGGGTCTTTTGATATCGGGTAAACCGTTGTCGCCCCCCGTTACATCGGACCAGCGAAACGCTACGCCCCACATGGTCTGGCCCAGCGCCAGAGTGATCATCAAAAAGGTGATCCCTGTGCCGCGCAGGGCAATCGCCCCGAAAATCGCAGCCATGATCACCACGACCAGCAAAGCCACCGCAGAGGCTGAATAGAAACTGAACCCATGCTGCAAGGTCAGTAATGCGACCACATAGGCCGATGTGCCCAGATAGGCTGCATGGCCGATCGAGGTCATGCCACCATAGCCGACCAGAATATTCAGACTCATTGCAAAAATGGCGGCAATCAGCACTTGCGAGCCAATATTGATATAAAAAGGCTGGCCTAGCAGCAGCGGAGCCGCCAGAGCGAGGATCAACAAGGTCACGCTGATTGTTGTGATGCGGGAGGTATTGGTCATGGTGCGGACTTTCCAAACAACCCGCTCGGACGGAACGCCAAAATCACGATCATCGGCAGAAACAGGATCACATAGGAAAAGGCAGGCAACAGCGTCTGTCCGAATGTATAGACAAAACCGGTAATATAGGCGCCGACAAAGGCGCCGCCGATACTGCCGATGCCACCCAAAATCACCACGACCAGAGCCAATGGTAACATTTCACCGTCAAGACCCGGATATACAGACAGGATCGGGCCACCCAATACACCACCCATTCCTGCCAAAGCAGCACCCAGACAGAAAATGAAACTGAACAGCTTTTGGGCCGGAATACCGACACCACGCGCCATTTGAATGTCATCGACACTGGCGCGAACCATCGCACCAAGCTTGGTGCGTTCGATCAGCAGCCACAGCAGAAGCGCAACGACAATCGACACCTCGACAACGAAGACTCGATAGCCTGGAAATACGAAACCGAAGGCGCGGATCGGTTGCGACAGCCATTTTGGAGCGGGCAGTTGCATCGGATCACCCGACCACAGCATCAGGCAGATATCGGCAATGGCGAAAGCCAGCCCCAGTGTCACAAGGACCTGCGCCAGAGTGCGATTGGCAAGACGGCGCAACAAAAACCGCTCGATCAACCCTCCCAAAATGGCAATCACGATGCCCGCAGCCAGGATTGCTTCGATAAAGCCGAAACCGGCCTGCAAGACCGACAGCCCGACATAGGCCCCAAGCATGAAATAGGCTCCATGGCTGAGATTGGCGACCCGCATCAGGCCGAAAATCAGCGAAAAGCCGGAGGAGAGCAGAAACAATAGCCCCCCCAGCGCCAGCGCGTTCAGGCTTTGCAGTAGCCAAAAGCCGATCGACATCAGCGAACCTTTATGGTCAAGGGGTCAGAAGAATTGACGGGCCGGACAACAGGTCCGATCCGTCAAGAAACGGGGAAACGATAGGCAATCCCTTAGTTTTTAACCGCCCACTCACGGGCATAAACAGGGCTTTGCAAGAACGCTTTGGGGTCATAGGTCCAGAACTGGCTGACCGCGGGATAGGTGTGGATGACCTTGTTCATCAAACGGCCCTCGACGGTTTCAACCTTGCGGATGTAGATATTCATGGTTGGATTGCCGTATTCATCGATTTTGATCGGACCGGCTGGTGTGTCCTTCAAATCGAGATTGCGCAGAGCTTTCATCAAAGCGGCCTTGTCTTCGACATTGCCATTGATTTTCTTGACGGCTTCTTCAAGGAAAATACCCGACAGGTAGGCACCCAAGGTGTAATAGCCCGGATCGGCTTTGTATTCGGCGCGGCAGGCGGCCACAAATTCCTTGTTGGCAGGAGTGTCGATCGCAGCCGAATACCAGCCTGTCGAAACAACGCCCTTGGCCTCGTCACCCATGTTTTTAAGGATACCTTCGTCGATGGTTGTCATGTGACCCAACAGCGGGATCGTTCCGGACAGACCATATTCGTTATACTGCTTGATAAAGCGCAGGCCATTGGCCCCTGCGAAATTGGCCAGCACCGCATCGGCTGAACGGTCAATCTGGGTGATGTAGGAGCCGTAATCGGCTACGTTAAGCGGTGACCACAGCTTTTGCAGGACCTTGCCGCCATTTTCTTCAAAAACGCGCTGGAAACCTGCAGAGATTTCATGGCCAAAGGCAAAGTCATCGGCCACAATCGAAATCTTCTTGTATTTCAGCGTCTTGGCAGCGTAATCAGCCAGGGCATGTGCCGGTTGAGCGGAGCTGGAAACTGCGCGCACAAACCATGGATTGAGTTTGCGCTGGGTCAGATCTTCAGCAGCAGCCGAGTCGGAAATGGTCGGAATTCCGACTTGCTGGATATAGTCGTTGATGGCCAAAGCCTCGAAAGCAGCCAGCGGGCCAATGATCACGTGCACATTGTTGCGCTCGATCAGCTCCTGCGCTTTGGTGCGGGTATTGGCAGGCTGTCCGGCGGTATCGGCAATAATCAGCTCGACGGGACGACCGCCGATTTTGTTGTCACGCTGTTTGAGAAACAGCTTGATGCCTTCTTCAAGCTGGCGTCCACCTGCTGCAAGTGCGCCCGAGTTGACAGTCAGAAAGCCGACACGGATCGGGCCGGTTTGGGCCGCAGCCCCTTTGAAAGTGCTGGATGCACCCGCAACAGCGGCGATACCAAGAGCAAATTGACGACGGTTAAGCATGGCCCATCTCCCTGAATCTGAAGTCGTATTTTTATGATTGCTAAGATATCAGTTTTAATCAAAAAATGTCAATTCACTCCCCGTCATTATATAAAAAATTGTTTGATTTACTGATGTATGAGGGATATCAGGTCGAATAACAAACATATTAGATATTTCCATATATCGTTCATAAAGAGATATGACAGAGGTTATCTATGATGGATTGTCGCCAGTGACAGGTCTTCGGCGAGAGGCGGTTTATACGCGTATCAGACAGGATATCCTGTCTTGCGCCTTTGCGCCCGGTGCGCCGCTATATGAAGGCGTGCTGGCTGAAACCTATGCCGTCAGCAAATCCCCGATTCGTGATGCGCTGTCGCGGTTGCATGCCGAAAAACTGGTGACGGTGGAGCCGCGTAAGGGATATAGGGTGGCTTCGGTCTCGCTGGTTGATGCCCGCGAATTATTTGAGTTCCGCGCGGTTCTGGAACAGCATTGCGCCATGACGGCAAGTGAACATGCCAGGGATGCCGATTTGACGGCTCTGGACCGCTTCCGCACGCTGGGGGTCTGGGGAGAAGCGGGGTTTGTAGCCTACAACAGGGCCTTCCATTTTGCTGTGCTTGGGCTATGTCCCAATCGTCGGGTGGCCGAAACAGCCGTGGACCTGATCGAGCAGTTCGATCGTCTGGTGCAACTCAGTGTAACCGTGTTTGACCGTCGCAATTTCGACAGTCTGCTGGCAGAACATTGCGCCATCATTGATGCCTTACAGGCGCGAGACGGTCGCAAGGCCGGGAAATTGCTGACCCAGCACGTTGGTCGCGCTGAAAAACGGGTGATGCGGGCTTTGTCCAGCGCGTCAATTCTGCCATGATTTTGCCAACAAGGAATTCTGCATGAAAATCGATGTGAGCTTTTCAGTTCCCCTTCCAGTCCAACAGGCTTGGCCTTTGTTGCTGGATGTGCCTCGCATTGTCCCATGCTTGCCAGGGGCTTCGTTGACGGCCGATCTCGGCGACAATCGCTATAAGGGCCAAGCCACCGTCAAAGTGGGGCCTGTGCAGCTGACCTTTGCGGGCGAGGCGCAGATTACGGATATTGATACGGTTGCGCACAAGGCGCGGGTGATTGCCAAAGGATCGGATGCTAAGGGGCGGGGCAGCGCCTCGGCAACCGCCGATTTTGAACTGGTTCCAGATGGCGAAGGCACCATCATTACTGTTGTGACGGATTTGCAGCTGGTCGGTACTGTCGCCCAATATGGCCGCGCCCAGGGTTTGATCAAGGAAATCGCCAACCAGATTGTCGAACAATTCGCAACCAATCTGCGCAGTGATATTCTGGCACGCTCGCAAGACACCGTCATCGTATCCGATGTGGCAACCGGCACTGACCAGCCTGTCTCTCCTGTGCCAGCTGCGATGAACC
>CANGQA010000124.1 GCA_947455995.1 Hyphomicrobiales bacterium
CAGAGCAAAGGCGCCTGCATTCACCCTTTCACCCGACATCACGAATGATACAACCATAACAGCTTGAAAAAGCAGCCATTTTCGGCGGGTCGAAACCAATATCATTGAAACAGTCCCAAAATCTGAAAGATACAATTTCTATACAAATCTTATTTGGTGATTCTGGCAACAAACCCGTTCACTGGTAAAGATCTAGCATCCAAAGCTTAAGGCAATCCCATAAAAATCTGGCCTATAAAAATCTGGCCTATAAAAAAAGGCCGGACCAACGGGAGGTCCGGCCCTGAAAGTCTCTTCCGAAACCCTTATTTTTTCGGCTCCGAAACCCTTATTTTTTCGGCAAAGCTGCTGGTGCAGCAGGGGTATCAAACCGATAACGCATCGAGACAGAAACGATGTCGATATGGGAGTCGAATTTGCCGGTATAAGTATAAGGCGAAGTAAAGGATGGATTTCCGCTCACCACATTCATCCGTGTATTTTGAGGAATGATATGGGTGTAGCTGAAATCGAAACTCAATTTCTCGTCAAACTTATAACCTGCACCAAGCGACAACCAGAAACGGTCATTGTCGGGCAAGCGCGGGCCGCGCGTGTCGTCGCGGATCGGGGAATATTCATAGGCCACACCCGAACGCAGCGTCCAATTCGGGTTCATGGCATATTCGAGGCCCAGCGAGGCCATCCAGCCGTCTTTATACCCCAATGGCAGCGAGCTGATGCGGGTTCCTGTCGCCTGGCTGTAAAAAACGGGGAATTGGATGCGGCTCCAATTGGTCCATTCATAACCGGCCAGCACAGTCCATTGATCGGTCAGCTTGCGCTTGACACCTACCGTGACGGAATCAGGCAGCATCACCCGCAATTTGATCGGCGTATTGGTGTATACGCTGTAAGGGAACGAAGCGTTCGGATGAGTGAACGAACCGGTCAAGTCCTGCTGAACGGTCGAACGGTAGCCGATACCGATTTCAGTCTTGTTGTCCGGCTTATAGGTCAAACCTGCCGAAGCACCGATCCCGGTACCATC
The DNA here is from genome assembly GCA_947455995.1 of Hyphomicrobiales bacterium. Taxonomy (GTDB): domain Bacteria; phylum Pseudomonadota; class Alphaproteobacteria; order Rhizobiales; family Beijerinckiaceae; genus CAIYZJ01. The sequence goes on from CANGQA010000124.1 coordinate 1,031, forward strand.
CCCTTCAAGTCCGCCTGGACGGGAGATGAAGGATTTATAGATGGCCTTGAAGCTCATCACACGGACACCGACACCAACAGAGAGCTGGTCATTGATCTGATAGGCCAGCGAAGGAGTGACTTCCATCGATGTGGCACGGGTGGTGGTGCCATAAAGACGACCGGTGCCCCATGTTGGATCATATTTGGTGGCCAGCCCGAATGGTGCATTGACCGACAGGCCCAACCAGACATCCTTGCCAACCTGCCAGGTGCCATAGGTGGCAGGCAATGCCACATCTTGGGCAATGTCACCGCTGGTCTTGCCCGTCGACACAAGGGAGGTCGAATCGGTTGTCAGCTTGGCAAAGGGGAAAATGCCGCTGATCGTGCCTTCAACCTGAATACCCTTGTAATCGGTCATGGCAGCCGGATTCCAGAACATGGAGCCCAAACCCGCTCCGCCTGCCGCTGCCCCTGCAAAGGACAGACCCTGCCCTGTCGCGCTTTGTTCGCGCAAACCGAATGAGCCAGCCTGCGCGTCGCTGGCAACAAAGCCAATGGCCAAAGCCGCAACAGCGCATGATGTCACCATTTTTGAGGCGAAACCCGAAGTGAAACCCGAAGTGGAACTCATTAGCTTCCTACCCTATAAAATCAGGGTCGATTCTTAGACGACCCCCTCCCGAATTAAGGCCCATGACACAATATTGACATAATCACGTCAACCCATTCCGCACATGGATCTTTGATTATCTGCAGATTGTTGCAAAAGTAACACCATAGAGCACTTGCCTCTCGGCCTTACACGGGCCAAACTCCAGTTCTAGGGAGAATCCCTGATACGAGAGCAGGAAAAACGATGAAACTTGTACGTTATGGCAAAGCGGGTGCCGAAAAACCCGGCCTGATTGATTCCGATGGCACGATCCGCGATCTGTCGGCCCATGTGAAAGATTTTGCAGGCGATGCCCTGCTGCCTGCCAATATCAAGAAATTGGCGGCACTGGATCCCAAAAGCCTTCCGGCAGTTGCCGCTGGCACCCGTCTGGGATCTTGCGTGCCCAAACCCGGCAATTTCATTGCCGTCGGTCTGAATTTTGCCGATCACGCGGCGGAAACCAACAATCCCATTCCTGCCGAACCGATTTTGTTCAACAAGGCGCCCAACACCATTCAGGGCCCTGATGATGACGTGATTATTCCGCCCGGCTCGCTGAAAACCGATTGGGAAGTGGAGCTTGCTTTCGTCATCGGCCAGCACGGCTACCGGATTTCCGAAGCCGATGCCGCCCACCACATTGCCGGATATTTCGTGTGCAACGACGTCTCCGAGCGCGCCTACCAGATCGAGCGCTCCGGCCAGTGGATGAAGGGCAAGAGCTTGCCGACTTTCGGGCCTGTCGGTCCTTGGCTGGTCACTCCCGATGAAGCAGGCGATGTGCAGAACCTGAAAATGTGGCTGAAGCTGAACGACCAATATGTCCAGAACGGCTCATCCAAGACGATGATTTTCAACTGCCAGTTCCTTGTGCACTATATCTCGCAATTCATGCATCTTGATGCCGGCGACATCATCACCACCGGCACCCCTCCAGGTGTAGGCCTTGGCATGAAGCCACCGCTGTTCCTGAAGGGTGGCGACACGATGGAAGTCGGCATCGAAGGGCTCGGCGTCCAGCATCAGCATGTGAAGCAAGCCTGATAAACCGTTGAATTTAAACAATATTCAGGCCGCTTTCGGGCGGCCTGATTTTTTGAAACGATTAAAGACCCAACATCAATTGCAGGTTCTGCACCGCTGCACCTGATGCCCCTTTGCCCAGATTATCGAGCCGCGCCACCAAGACCGCCTGCCCGCGCGCCTGATTGCCATAGACGCGCAATTCCATGACGTCGGTATTATTGAGTGCTTCGGCCTCGATCCGTCCGGCCCTGAGGATGGGATCATCACTGTCCAGAACTTTCACCAGCTTTGCGCCCTGATAGGCCCGAGCCAGCAATCCATGCAAATCATCAACACTGACTTGCCCGTTGAGCATATCGAGATGCAGCGGAACTGACACAAGCATGCCCTGGCGGAATTGTCCGACCGAAGGCACAAAAATCGGGCGACGTTCCAAACCGGTGTAAAGCTGCAATTCGGCAATATGCTTATGCTCCAAACCGAGACCATAAAGCTCGAAATGGGGCGCGCGGCCTTCCTCATGGTCGGCAATCATGCTTTTGCCGCCACCCGAATAGCCTGACACCGCATTGACGGTCACCGGAAAATCCTTGGCCATCATGCCTCCCTCGATCAAGGGACGGATCAACGCAATCGCGCCGGTCGGATAGCACCCGGGATTGGAAACCCGCTTGGCTTTGCGGATCGCCTCAGCCTGGCCCACAGACATTTCGGCAAAGCCATAAGTCCAACCCTCGGCAACACGGTGTGCGGTCGAAGCATCAAGCAAGACAGGCGCCTTGTCACCCAACTCTGCCGCCAGAGCGACCGTTTCCTTGGCAGCATCATCAGGCAGACAGAGGATCACCGCATCAACCCCGGACATCAAGGCTTTACGGGCGGCAGGGTCTTTGCGATGGGCCGGATCAATGCTGCGCAATTCGACTGTGCCCAACGCCAACAAGCGCTCGCGAATTCCCAGACCCGTGGTGCCGGCTTCGCCATCGATAAATACTGTCTTTGCCATGCTGCACTCCCATCAATCCGACGGTTTAAGACCGTTTGGCTCTCCATGCTTGGCAGTGATACCAAACGCCTTGTGACATGCGATCAGTTGCCGAGCCAGTCAAGCGTTTCACTCGTGTTTTGGGCATAAAATGCCTTTTGTTTGCGCAGGTGTGGCATGATTGCTGCAACGCAATGATGCCCGCTCATCTGGTCTGCACACGAATCCTCGGATAGATTAGAATTGTCTTATGGCCGTTGTTGAAAAGAGATTGTCATGTTCAATACCCCCCGCTCCCGCCGAGGCATGGTCACATCCCCCCATCATCTGGCCAGCGAAGCCGGATTGAGGGTTCTGCGCGATGGCGGCAATGCCATCGAGGCGACAATCACGATGGCGTCCATGCTGGCTGTGGTTTATCCGCACATGACAGCGATTGGCGGCGATGGCTTCTGGTTGGTCAGTGCCCCCGGCCATGATCCTGTAGCCATTGATGCCTGCGGTGGTGCGGCCATGGCAGCGACACCGGAGCTTTATGCCAGACACGGTTTCGGGACGATCCCTTGGCGCGGTCCTCTGGCGGCTAATACTGTTGCAGGTACGGTTTCGGGTTGGGGCGAAGCCATGGCGCTGAGCAGCGAGATGGGTGGCACCCTGCCTTTGGCTCGGTTGCTTGAAGATGCCGTATGGTCGGCTGAAAACGGTTTTCCAGTTACCCGTAGCCAGCAGGAATTGACGACAGACAAACAGGCTGAATTGCAGGACCAGCCTCATTTTGCCAAAACTTTTCTGGCAAACAACCAGCCCCCGCGTGAGGGAACATGGATGAGCCTGCCAGCTTTGGGGCAGACCCTCCGCCGGATAGGGAGGGATGGACCCGATGATTTCTATCGCGGTGCACTGGCCCGCGATATTGCTGCTGATCTGGCGGCTTGCGGTTCACCCGTGACACTGGCCGATTTGAATATCCATCAGGCTCAACGGCGCAAAGCCTTGTCGGTCAAAATAACGGGGGGCCGGGTGTTCAACTTCCCTCCTCCGACGCAAGGACTATCATCATTAATGATTTTGGCGCTGTTCGATCGGCTGAAAATACGCGAGGCCGAGGGCTTTTCCCATATTCACGGCATGGTCGAAGCCATCAAACAGGCCTTTATTGTGCGTGACAGGATCATCGGTGATCCTGCCTCGATGGTCGAGGATCCGCAAACCTATTTGCATGAGGATATGCTGGATCAACTTGCTGCCCGAATTGATCCCGCAAAAGCTTTACCATGGCCGCATGTGGCTCAAAAGGGCGATACGGTCTGGCTTGGGGCCATTGATGCGCAGGGTGTGGCTGTCAGCTTTATTCAAAGCATCTATTTTGAATTCGGTTCAGGCTGCGTGCTCCCCCAAACCGGCTTTGTATGGCAAAACCGGGGTGCAAGTTTTGCTCTCTCGGGCACCGGCCCCCGGAGTATCGGCGCAGGCCGCAAGCCCTTCCACACGCTCAATCCAGCAATGGCACTGTTCGAGGACGGTCGCCGGATGGTTTACGGCACAATGGGCGGCGAAGGCCAGCCGCAAACACAAGCAGCATTGTTCTCCCGCTATGCGATGTTCGGTCAAGGTCTGCAGGAAGCAATCACCGCCCCGCGCTGGTTGCTTGGCAAGACCTGGGGCGACCAGAGCGTCACCCTGAAACTCGAAAACCGCTTCGATCCCGCTCTTGTCGAAGCCTTGCAAGCAGCAGGTCACGATATCGAGTTGTTGCCCGCATTTTCATCGACAATGGGCCATGCCGGTGCGGTGGTTCATCATACCCTGGGCGCCCAGAGCGGCCTGTTCGAGGGCGCAACCGACCCCCGAAGTGATGGTGCAGCGATCGGTTTTTAAGAATTTTTTCTTGATGGATGCCGCTGAACAGGCGTGGCTCATCAAGCCTGCATTTGATCAAATAGCAGATCGAATGAACGGGCTCAAAAGCAAGATATTGATAAAGAAAAAGGGGCTGACATAGATAGCAGAAAAAGGCTATTTATGTCAGATGGTTAGACAAAGGCGCAAAAGCAGACTTCTTCCAAGTATTCAAAAGCGTTTACTTGAGCAATTTGTGGCAGGTGTTTCTGCGCGAACGGCTGCCGAATTGGTTGG
>CANGQA010000125.1 GCA_947455995.1 Hyphomicrobiales bacterium
CAAGAAAACACGATAAAGCCGACAATTAGCCCTGCTATTGATCTGCCAGATGACAAAATGCGTGATTGGGTTATGGTAAAACCGTGAGGACGGATTCTGGCCCGGCTGAGCCGTAGCATCCGTCGAGAGGCGAGGACGATTGACCATGGGTATTGAGTTTCCTGCTCCCGATCTTGCTATTGTGGCCCGCCGCGACGAGATCATCAGCGGCCTGAGCCGCCTGTTGCCTGCCGACGCTCTGGTGACTTCAGATGACGAGCGGCGTGCCTTTGAAACCGATGCGTTGACGGCCTATCGCAAAATGCCGCTGGCCGTTGCCTTACCATCCACCACCGAGCAGGTTGCCGCCATCATGGCCTATTGCCATACCCACGGGGTTAAAGTCGTCGCTCGCGGGGCGGGCACGTCTCTGGCAGGCGGGGCAATCGGGCAGGAAGATGCGATCATTCTCGGCTTGTCAAAAATGAGCAAGGTGCTGGATGTAAATTTTGCCGACCGCTCCATGCAGGTGCAGGCAGGCATCACCAATCTGGCAATTTCCGATCACGTCATGCCACGGCAGTTCTTTTATGCGCCTGATCCCTCCTCGCAGCTGGCCTGTACGATCGGCGGCAATATCGGCATGAATTCGGGCGGCGCCCATTGCCTGAAATATGGCGTGACCACCAATAATATTCTCGGCGTCCGCATGGTACTGGTCGATGGCACCATTGTTGACATCGGCGGCGAGGCAATGGATGCGGCCGGCTATGATTTTCTGGCGCTGATTGTCGGCTCCGAAGGGCAGCTGGGCATTGTCACCGAGGCGACTGTGCGGATTTTGCCTTTGGCAGAAGGGGCGCGGCCGGTCCTGTTTGGCTTTGCCACCTCCGAGGAAGCTGGCGCCTGCGTGGCGGCGATTATCGGAGCAGGGATCATTCCGGTGGCGATGGAATTCATGGACAAGCTCGCGATCGAAATTTGCGAGGCCTATGCCAAAGCCGGTTATCCGCTCGATGTCGAAGCCTTGCTGATCATCGAGGTCGAAGGCTCGGATGCAGAAATGAATGCCACTTTGGCCCGGATTGTCGAAATTGCCAAACAACATGGCGTCTCGACCGTTCGCGAATCCAAATCTGCGATGGAAACAGCCGCGATCTGGAAGGGCCGCAAATCGGCCTTCGGGGCAACAGGACGCATTGCGGATTATATCTGCATGGATGGTACGATCCCGACCGGACAATTGCCACTGGTCCTGCGCCGTATGGATGAAATTACCAAACATTACGGATTGCGGGTCGCCAATGTGTTCCATGCCGGCGACGGCAATCTGCATCCCTTGATCCTTTACAATGTCAACGACCCGGAGGAAGCCCACAAGGCCGAGGAGGCGGGCAACGACATTCTCAAGCTTTGTGTGGAAGTAGGCGGTTGCCTGACAGGTGAACACGGTGTGGGCATTGAAAAACGGGATTTAATGCGATTCCAATTCAACGAGGCAGATCTGGCCCAGCAAATGCGCGTCAGAGCGGTATTCGATCGGCAATGGCTGCTTAACCCCGCTAAGGTGTTCCCGCTTGATGGCCGAATTGCCTGCTGAGAAGGCCATCGAGCTCTCGTGATATGAAAGATCCGATATGACGGCGCTGACACCTACCCGTGACGAAGACATCATCGAGGCGATCAAGCTGGCCCGCAGCGAGCGATCTTCGATTGCGGTCGAAGGTCAAGCAACCAAACAGCTGATGGGCCGCACCATGCAGGCCAAGCGCGTCATCTCAACGCGCAGCATGACAGGCATCACGCTCTATGAGCCAGCAGAACTGGTGCTGTCGGCCAAATCCGGCACGCCGGTGGCCGAGGTTGAAGCCACACTGGCGGCACGCGGACAAATGCTGCCCTTCGAACCGATGGACTACCGCTGCCTCCTCGGATCATCGGGAGAGCCGACGATGGGCGGACTGACAGCGACCAACCTGTCAGGTCCACGCCGGATTATTGCGGGAGCATGCCGCGACAGCCTGATCGGCACACGCTTCGTCAATGGCCATGGCGAGTTGATCAAATCCGGTGGGCGGGTCATGAAAAACGTCACGGGCCTCGATCTGGCCCGCGCCATGGCAGGATCATGGGGCACGCTCGGCGTGCTGACAGAAGTCACCTTTAAATTGTTACCCCGTCCAGAAACCACGCTGTCGGTTGTATTTCACGGCCTTAACGACCAGCAAGCTGTGGACTTGATGGTGGCATCCCTCGGATCCCCCTTCGAAGTCAGCGGTGCAGCGCATCTGCCTGTTGGGATCGACCGGATTGCCATGACTTTGCTGCGTTTGGAAGGCTTTGCCGATTCGCTGGCCTATCGGGCAGAGCGGTTGCGCGGTCTGCTTGCCTCGTTCGGACGATGTGACATCATCGATCAGGAAGCATCGACCAGCCTATGGACGCAAATCCGTGATGTCCGCTGGTTCAGCGAACCACGCAACGAGGCCATCTGGCGCATTTCCGTACCACCATCCAAAGCACCGGCTTTGCTGTCCCAGATTGCGGCAGGTCGGCGTATCCGCCATTTACTGGATTGGGGTGGCGGACTGGTATGGATTTCAACCGCGCCTACCGATCTGGCTGGTTCGGAGTTGATCAGACAGGCCGTGAAGCAGGCAAAGGGGCATGCTTTGCTGGTACGAGCGTCCGATGGCGTGCGCGGAACCGATGGAACATTCGAGCCCCTGTCTCCTGCGGTGCTGGCGCTGACGACAGGTTTAAAGAAAAGTTTTGATCCGGACCATGTGCTCAATCCTGGCCGGATGTATTCGGGGGTTTAAACCAATGCAAACATTGTTCACCCCTGAAGGGTTGCAAGACCCCGCCATGCAATCGTCGGAGAAGATTCTCCGCTCCTGCGTTCATTGCGGTTTTTGCACTGCAACCTGCCCGACCTATCTGCTGCTTGGCGACGAACTCGATTCACCGCGCGGTCGGATTTATCTGATCAAAGACATGTTCGAGAATGGTCGTCCCGCCACCAAGGAAGTTGTCCGCCATGTCGACCGCTGCCTGTCCTGCCTGTCCTGCATGAGCACCTGCCCTTCGGGCGTCAATTACATGCATCTCGTTGACCACGCCCGTGCCCATATAGAAAAGACCTATCAGCGCGACTGGGCCGACCGCCTCATGCGCGCCATGTTGGCTGCCATTTTGCCCTACCCCAACCGCTTGCGGTGGGCTTTGGCATTGGCCGGGTTTGCCCGTCCCTTTGCAGGCCTCTTGCGGCCGATTCCCAAATTGGGGGCGCGACTGGCAGCCATGCTTGAACTGGCTCCGTATCGTCTGCCACCGCGCACGACGCTCGACCATCCGCAAACCATCCCCGCCGCCGCCGCCAAGCGCGGACGTGTCGCGCTGTTGAGCGGCTGTGCCCAGCCAGTTCTCAATCCCGACATTAACGCCGCCACGGTGCGGCTGCTGACCAGAATGGGTTTGGAGATTGTCCTGCCGAAAGGCGAAGGTTGTTGCGGCGCGCTGGTGCATCATATCGGCAAAGAAGACCAGGCCCATGCCGCTGCCAAACGGAACATCGATGCCTGGTGCACTGAAATCGATGGCGAGGGACTGGACGCTATTGTCATCACGGCCTCGGGCTGCGGCACCACTATAAAAGATTACGGATTCATGTTCCGCAATGATGAGGTCTATGCCGCCAAAGCTGCCAAAGTCTCGGCTTTGGCCAAGGACGTGACAGAAGTGATCAGCCGTTTCGGCCTGCCCGATATAGCCCGAAAGCCCGATCTGGTCGTCGCTTATCACTCAGCCTGCTCGATGCAGCATGGCCAACAGATCAAGGACGAACCCAAGACACTGTTGAAAGCGGCGGGTTTCAGGATCAAAGATGTGCCGGAAGGGCATATTTGCTGCGGTTCGGCCGGTACCTACAATATTTTACAACCCGAAATCGCCGGACAACTGCGCACCCGGAAAGTCAGTAATATTATAAAAATGGCTCCTGAAGTGATCGCCACCGGCAATCTGGGCTGTATGACGCAAATCGGCAAAGGCCTGCGTGAGGCACATCAGACGACCCCGATCCTTCATTCGGTCGAGCTGCTCGATTGGGCCACAGGCGGACCCATGCCGCCTATTTTGTTAGAAAAAGGGTTTTCGGACCCATTGTCTCCCGCCATTGCCGCAGAATAAATCGGAGTAACTCTCCTGATTCGCCATCACAAAACAGCCATAAGGCCCTTGTAGAAAGGGCATGCACCACCCCACATGATGGGTTCAAGCTTTTGATGATCGGAGATCTGATATGTCCCCTGAAGAACGCCAATTGATCAGCAGTCTGTTTGACCGCATCAATACTGCGGCCAGCGCCCCGCGCGATGCCGAAGCCGAAGCCCTAATCGCTGATAGTGTCAAACGCGCTCCCCATTCTGCCTACGTCATGGCGCAGGCTGTGATTGTGCAAGAAGAAGCACTGAAAGCAGCGTCGAACCGGATCGAACAGCTAGAGGCCAGGATCAAGGCGCTTGAAAGCAAACAAGCAGAGCCTGCGCCCACCAGCTTTCTGGGCGGGATTGGCGGCGGCTTGTTCGGGACAGGCCGCACTGCCAGCGGCGTACCCGCAGTTCCTGCCCCTGCTTCCGCTCCGGCACCTTCTGCAGGATCGGTCTGGAACCGTGGCGGAGCCCCTCAGCCCCAGCAGCAGCAATCATTCCAACAACAGCCGATGGGCATGGCGCCTCAGATGCAGCCCCAACAGGCAGCAGGATCTGGCTTTTTGGGCAATGCACTGGCAACCGCCGCCGGTGTAGCCGGAGGCGCTTTGCTTTTTCATGGTCTGCAATCAGCTTTCAGTAACCATAACTCGTCAATTTTGGGCAACAGCACTCCCAGCGATACCGGTTTCTTCCATTCCGAAACAACCCATGTGCCCACACCAGTCGAGCGGGCCTCGTTTAACGAGCCCGCACCGCAACAGTCTGGCTTCATTCAGGAAACATCATATGATGCCCCTGATGACGGCGGCTCATTCTTGGGCGGGGGCGACGATTCCGACTTTGCCTGATCGCATCAGGCGATTTTTTTGAATTTTTATTGTGGCCGGAGTCCTTGACAGCGATGGGGGCACTCCCTATCTGCCACATGCAGTTTGGCACTCACCAACTGTGAGTGCTAACACAACCATCTTTGCACTAAACCACTATTATCCAACCTGGACACCGTGCCGTTTAGGCACTGTCATACGAGAGGTGAGATCCATGAAGTTTCGTCCATTACACGACCGTGTTGTCGTCCGTCGCCTTGAGTCCGATGAAAAGACCAAGGGCGGCATCATCATTCCAGATGCTGCCAAGGAAAAACCACAGGAAGGTGAAATCGTTGCTGTGGGCTCCGGCGCACGTGACGAAAGCGGCAAGCTCGTTCCGCTCGATGTCAAAAAAGGCGACAAGATTTTGTTCGGCAAGTGGTCGGGCACCGAAGTCAAGATTGATGGTCACGATCTGATCATCATGAAAGAGTCGGACATCATGGGCATTATCGGCAAATAACCGATACCCAGGCTGTTCTGCCCATCATCAATTTTAATTCAGGAGCTCCATCATGGCTGCTAAAGAAGTACGTTTTTCCTCCGATGCACGCGAAAAAATGTTGCGCGGCGTCGATATTCTCGCCAATGCCGTTAAGGTCACTCTCGGTCCGAAGGGCCGTAATGTTGTGATCGAAAAGTCCTTCGGTGCGCCTCGCATCACC
>CANGQA010000126.1 GCA_947455995.1 Hyphomicrobiales bacterium
AATGGTGGGCGCGACAGGGATTGAACCTGTGACCCCTCCCGTGTGAAGGGAGTGCTCTCCCGCTGAGCTACGCGCCCCTGATCCCTAGCGGACCGGATGGCGGTTTCTAAGCGTCAACGGCGTCTGCGTCAAGGCATGAGGGGCGCTAAAGCGTCGCGGGGCGGACAGCGCATGATTAATTTGTTAAAGATTTGAAAATAGATTGTCTGTTAAGTTCATCAGGCCCTTGAAAAATTAACGATCCGGTTGCACAAGAGAACCCATTGGCTTGTGCGGCTTGAATAGGGATCTGTTTAAGGCTCATTGAGGCTTTGTGTTGTAAATAATTGAGGTTATCCGGATCCGGCATGCGGCTTTGTCCTGAAACCCTCGCAGACCAAACGCGATTGAGGCAACGACATGCGGTTAACCCATCTTTTCGCTCTTTCGGGACTGGCGATTTTGGCGGCTCAGGGCATGGCCCAGGCCTATTCGATCGACCCTTTGACCCGCAAGCCCTATGCGCCGGTTGTCAAGCCGCAGGCGGTTGCTCCCGCACAGACCGCGAGCGCCAATAGCGGCAAATTCAATGATTCCGTGGCGATTGTAGCGCGCGAAACCGTTTCGTTTTCCGGTAATTATGAGCCCGGAACCATTGTCGTGTCGACCAGTGAAAGGCGTATGTATCTGGTGCTCGAAAACGGCAAGGCCATGCGCTATGGCGTCGGTGTCGGACGCCCGGGCTTTGAATGGGGCGGCGAAACCAAAATCACCCAGAAGCGCGAATGGCCGGATTGGACACCGCCACCAGAAATGCTCAAGCGCCGTCCGGACCTGCCACGCTATATGAAGGGTGGCCCGGACAACCCGCTCGGCGCACGCGCCATGTATCTCGGCAGCTCGCTGTATCGCATCCATGGGTCCAATGAGCCGGAATCAATCGGACAGGCCGTGTCTTCTGGCTGCATCCGCATGGTCAACGATGATGTGATCGACCTCTATGAGCGCGTCAAGGTTGGCGCCTCGGTCATTGTGATGCGCTGAGCCCAACATCATCACCCTTAAGGCCCGCTTGTTGCGGGCTTTTTTATTGCACTCAGCCGCGAGAAAGACCCTGGGCCGCCAGCGCATCAAGGTAGCGCTGCCAGATGTCGTCGTGCTGTTCGGCCAGCGAGATCAGAAAGCTCCAGGTGTAGAGGCCGGTATCGTGGCCATCGTCGAACACCAGCCTGATGGCATAATGGCCGACGGGCTCGATCGCCTTGATGGTGACATTCCGCTTGTTGCCCACCGTTTTGCGCTCGGACGGGTGGTGGCCACGCACCTCGGCGGAAGGGCTTTCAACGCGCAAGAACTCGGCATCGAGGGTCAGGTGCCGTCCGTCCGCGAATTTCAGGGAAAGCTGCTTTTTATCTGAAGACAGGCGAATTTCCGACAATTCGGCATCATCGGAGGACATTTCGGGCGCTTTTGTCATCTTTTCTGTCCTTTTCCTTTAAAACCACCTATCAGCCTTGTTATAAAAAGCATTGACCACGCAGCTGTAAGCGAGGATCAATAGAGGCACAATGAAAAGCGTGACAAACATGGCTCAAATGATCTCCCCTCTTGCGAATGCGCCCCAGGCACCTATTATCGACCCGTTCGGGCGGCATGTCAGCTATTTGCGCGTCTCGGTGACTGATCGCTGCGATTTCCGCTGTGTCTATTGCATGTCCGAGGATATGCACTTTCTGCCCAAGCAGGATTTGCTGACGCTGGAGGAATTGGACCGTCTTTGCTCGGCCTTTATCGGACGCGGGGTCAAAAAACTCAGGATCACCGGTGGGGAACCGCTGGTGCGGCGCGATATCATGCAGCTCTTCCGCAGCCTTTCGCGGCATCTGGATTCAGGTGCTTTGGACGAATTGACCGTCACCACCAACGGCTCGCAACTGTCGCGTTATGCGAGCGAACTGGCGGCCTGCGGGGTACGTCGCATCAATGTGTCGCTCGATACGCTGAAGGCCGACCGTTTCAAAGAGATTACCCGCTGGGGTGATCTCAATAAGGTGCTGGCAGGCATCGAAGCCGCGCTACAGGCGGGAATCCATGTCAAAATCAATGCCGTGGCGTTGAAAGGTGTCAATGACGACGAAATCGAAACCATGATCGAATGGGCCCATGGTCTTGGCATGGACATCACCTTTATCGAGGTCATGCCGATGGGGGACATCGAGCCTTCACGCTTTGATCAATACTGGCCTCTGACACAGGTCAAGGCACAACTTCTCGACCGTTATACGCTGCAAGACCTCGAGGACCAGACAGGCGGTCCTGCCCGCTATGTGCGCGTGAAGGAAACCGGCGGCAGGATTGGCTTCATCACTCCACTCACCCATAATTTCTGCGAAAGCTGCAATCGGGTGCGGCTAACCTGCACCGGCACGCTGTATATGTGTCTGGGCCAGGAGGATGCCGCCGATCTGCGCGCCCCGCTGCGCGCCAGCACATCCGATGAGCCTTTGCTGGCTGCCATTGATGCCGCCATACTGCGCAAGCCCAAAGGGCATGATTTCATCATTGACCGCGCCACCTCCCGCCCTGCCGTCAGCCGCCACATGAGTGTCACAGGTGGCTGAGACGATACCCGATAGTGACACCCGAACAACGGCGCAACAAACGCTCGACGCGCATCTGCTGCAATCGAAGAACAACCGGCGCGGCATTATCCTGGCGCTCTGCGCCATGGCTCTGTTCGTTTGCAATGACTCGCTGGTCAAACTGGCAACTGCCAGCTTCGTCAATGGTCAGGTGCTGGTGATCCGGGGCCTTTTTGCCACCTCGATCATGCTCACGGTGGTTTTGGTGTCCGGACAGGGCAAAAGTTTGCGGTTTATGTTCACACCGATGTTGATGGCGCGCGGCATTGCGGAATCGATGGTCGCACTGTGCTTTGTGACCTCGGTTGCCCAAATGGCACTGGCGGATCTTACCGCAATTTTACAAGTCACCCCGCTGATCATCACCCTGTTTTCGGTGGTTTTGGGTATCGAGACAATCGGCTGGCGCAGGTGGTCGGCTGTCATTGTCGGCTTTGTCGGGGTGTTGCTGGTGGTCAAGCCGGGCGGCAATGCATTCAACATTTACGCGGTTCTGGCGCTGTTTTCATGCATTCTGGTGGCGTTCCGTGATTTGATGACCCACAAGATCAATCCCGCGATCCCTACTGTCGTGGTTTCCCTGACTACGACGCTCAGCGTGGTCATAATAGGCGTGCTTTTGGGATTGGACAGCTGGAAGCCGATCGAACTGCAACCGACGCTCTATCTCCTTGCAGCCGCCATTTTTGTATCGGCGGGCAATATGAGCATTGTCAAAGCCTATCGCATTGCTCATCCCTCAGCAGTCTCGCCTTTCCGTTATTCGGTCGTGATCTGGGCGTTTTTGTCAGGTTTTGTGGTGTTCGGTGAAATTCCCGATGTTCTGGCTATCATCGGCACCCTCTTGATTGTCGCCAGCGGGATTTACACGGTCCACCGTGAGCGGGTACGGGCCAGACAATTGACCAATCAAGCCAATCAATCGGTTTAAATCGAGAGCAAATTACAGATTTTTTGCGGATAAAGACTGCGAAAAAGCCATTAACTGTTGCTGCCAGGGCTGCAAAGTAGTTTAACAACACTCGGTACCAAAGCCTAATATCTATGATGCTTGCAACGGATGAGCCACAACAAGTCCAAAGGACGAGAGCTGATCCCGTTTCAATCGACGTGACCAGGGGGATCGAACATGGATTTATTACTCAATCTGAGCCGGTTGATCGATCGGGTTTCAACCGCTGTTGGCCGTTCATTGAGTTGGTTGATCCTGCTGGCGGTCATTATCTCGACCATCAATGCCGTGATCAGAAAATTGTTCGATGTTTCCTCGAATTCATGGCTAGAACTGCAATGGGTGCTGTTCGGGGCCGTCTTTTTGCTGTGCTCGTCCTGGACACTGCTGTCGAACGAACATATCCGCATCGACATCGTCAACAGCCTGTTTCCCAAATCCGTGCGTGACTGGATTGATATTGTCGGCCATGTGGTGTTTCTGCTGCCACTCACCATCATCATGATGATCGTGTCATGGCCGTTTGCCATCCGCTCGCTGCTGTTGAACGAGCAATCCATCAATGCCGGGGGCTTGCCGCAATGGCCTGCCAAATTCCTGATTCCCATCGGGTTTCTGATGCTGTTTTTCCAAGGTGTGTCCGAGCTGATCAAGCGTATCGCCATCATGCGCGGCGCGCTGGAGGATACGACTTCGGGAGGCGGCCACCATGCCGCCGCCGAGGCCGAAGCTGCCCGTCTGTTGGCACAGGTTGAAGAATCCCGTTAAGCCCCTGTCTGTTCTGCCGTCCATTCCGGCAAAGGATAACCGCCCATGACCGCCTTTATCATTCACAATATGGCCCCGATCATGTTTGCCGCGCTGGTGGCATTTTTGCTGCTCGGTTATCCGGTGGCCTTTGCACTGGCCGCCAATGGTTTGATTTTCGCTTTGATCGGCATCGAATTAGGGCTGTTTCGCCCCGATTTCATTCAGGCCCTGCCCGAGCGGGTATTCGGGGTGATGAACAATGATACGCTGCTGGCCATTCCCTTCTTTACCTTTATGGGGCTTGTGCTGGAGCGATCGGGGATGGCCGAAGACCTGCTCGATACGATCGGCCAGCTGTTTGGTCCGATCCGTGGCGGTTTGGCCTATGCGGTGATCTTTGTCGGTGCCTTGCTGGCTGCCACCACCGGCGTTGTGGCAGCTTCCGTGATTTCGATGGGACTGATCTCGCTGCCGATCATGCTCCGTTATGGGTATGACCGGCGGCTGGCTGCAGGGGTTATTGCGGCTTCGGGCACTCTGGCACAGATCATCCCGCCCTCGCTGGTGCTGATCGTCATGGCCGATCAGCTCGGCAAGTCTGTCGGCGATATGTATGAGGGTGCGTTTGTTCCCGGCCTGATACTGGCTGGCCTCTATGCGCTCTATGTTTTTCTGATCACCATGGTTGCCCCCTCGGCCGCTCCCGGCCTGCCTGACGATGCGCAGGCCCTCAAAGATCCCGATGGCAAAAGCCGCCGTCTGTCGTTGCTGTTTGTCACCATCCTGTCCGGCGTAATCGGTTATCTGGTGATCCAGCGCACGGGTCAAAAAGCCGGCGCCGATTTCGTGGTGCTGACGATGTCAGTGGCCGTCGGCGTGTCGTTCGTGCTGGCCGTGATCAATAAATTACTGAACCTGAAACTGCTGTCGGTGATGGCGGAAACCGTGATTTTCGTGATGGTGCCACCGCTCGCGCTGATCTTTCTGGTGCTGGGCACGATCTTTATCGGCGTTGCCACCCCGACCGAGGGCGGGGCCATGGGCGCTGCGGGGGCGATTATTCTGGCGCTGATGAAAAAGCGCCTGTCGTTCGATCTGCTGCGCCAGGCGACTGAATCGACGGCCAAACTGTCGGCCTTTGTCGTGTTCATTCTGGTCGGCGCGCGCGTGTTCTCGCTGACCTTTTATGGCGTGGACGGGCATAAATGGGTGGAAGAATTGCTGGTGTCACTGCCCGGCGGCACGGTCGGCTTTTTGATCATCGTCAACCTGCTGATTTTTGTGCTGGCCTTCTTCCTCGATTTCTTCGAGCTGGCCTTTATCGCCGTGCCGCTGATCGGCCCTGCGGCGGAAAAACTCGGCATCGA
>CANGQA010000127.1 GCA_947455995.1 Hyphomicrobiales bacterium
AAAAAGATCATTCCACCGTTGCACGGAGCCTTGTTGAAAAACGAGCAGGATATTCACCTGTTCGAGCGGGTCGCCTTTTTGAACCGTCGTGAGACCCGCTGATGGTGCGGTTGATGGTGCTTCGCCACGCCACAGCGGTGCCGCACGGTGCGATGCCTGATCCTGAGCGCTGTCTGACAGTCGAGGGGCAGGTCGAGGCCGAAACGGCCGCCCGCTATTGCGTCGATGAGATGCTGTTGCCTGATCTGGCAATCGTCTCCCCGGCCACGCGCACCCAACAGACTTTTGCCGCCTTGCAAACCGTGGTGTCGGATGTTGCGTCTCTCGTCATTCCTGCGCTTTATGCCATGCAGGCGGATGAATTGTTGTCGGCATTACAGCGGCTTGCGGATTTGGTGGGGGAAGAAAAAGCCAGCAAGGCCCGCACGCTCATGCTGGTCGGCCATAATCCGGCTTGCACGGAGTTAGTCCAAAAACTGGTAGGTTTCGGCGATCGTTACGCTTTTGCCCGTTTGCGTGGCGAATTCCCTCCTGCAGGACTCGCGGTGATGGATTTTGATATCGAGGATTGGTCTCTCTTGGCTGCCGGAGCGGGGCGGTTGGACCGTTTTTGGGTTCCAACGTCATCAAGCTGACAAGTGATGATCAAATTCTATTCAAAAATTTGAAAAATAGCGTGTATTGGCCTTGATTATGGCGTTGCGGGGCTTAGTTGTCGCAGTTATAGTCCGCCCGCTTTCTGGGGAGCTTTTTAGCGAGTTTATATGACCATCAAAGTTAAATCCGTGAAAAAAGCCAAGGTCGTTCCTGACCAGGCCTACCGTCCTTCCGAGGACGAAGAATTTATGAATGATCGTCAGCGGGAATATTTCCGTAGGCGTTTGTTGGACTGGAAGGACGAGATCTTGCGCGAAAGCCGTGAGACACTTGTGGCTTTGCAGACCGAGAATGAGAACCATCCCGATTTGGCCGATCGCGCTTCATCCGAGACCGACAGAGCCATCGAGCTCAGAGCCAGAGATCGCCAGCGCAAGCTGATTTCCAAAATCGATTCGGCCATGGCGCGGATTGATGAGGGCACTTACGGCTATTGCGAGGAAACAGGCGAACAGATTTCACTGCGCCGGCTTGAAGCCCGCCCGATAGCCACCTTGTCGCTGGAAGCGCAAGAGCGGCACGAACGCAATGAAAAAGTCCATCGCGACGATTGATTGTCCAGGTATCTATCCAGAACAAGCTTTTGGTATCATTTAAAAAAGGGGATCTTATGATCCCCTTTTTCTATTGGTCAGAGAGCCAAGGTCAGTTCGCTAGGTCAGTTAGCAAGGTCAGCTAGCATGAGGACCGCGACCCAGTAATTTGCGAATTTCATCCTCGAAAGCTTCCGGGCTGTTGGCCGCATAGACACCGCCCTGAGGGCCGGGGGGCTGCATAGCGGGTGCAGGAGTTGCAGCAACTGCAGCTGAAGCAGGTGCAAATGGGACTGGTTCAACCGGGGCGGGTGCGGATGCGGTTGGATGTGGTGTTTGCCTATGCACCTGATGTGCCTGCCGCATGGCATCTTCAAGCTTGCGGGTCACTTCATCGGTCGGATTGACTGAGGGGGGAGGAGGCATCACAGGAGTACCAGAATAGGGGGCAGCCTCTTGCCCATAATGCGGAACATAGGCGTCAGTGGATGGGGGCATGACAACCTGCGGCATCACGGGATGCGGGCTGGATGCTGTTGGGGCTTGTGTTTGTTGGGCATAGGCAGGTTGGTTCGTTCGCGCTTGGAGAAACTCCGGCACTGCGATGGGCGCCACGTTCTGATAATCGGTGTTGATGCGCGTGTTCAATTTGGCAACAGGCTGTGGCGGGAAGGGCATTGGGATCGCATTAACGCTTTTGGAGCGGCCTTCCGAATGGCGCTCACGCAGCGGGACGGGCCGACTTTCGATCAATAAATCGCTTTCATCGCCCAGAAGCAATAAATGTTCACTGTTCCCGAAGCGGATGGTGACAAGCGAACGTCGGTCATCCAGTGCCTTGCGCGACATGATGCGAATGCTGTCTGAAGCATGATGTCCTGACGGCTCGCTTGACTGCTCGGCTTTTTGGGCTGGCGGACGTGTCATGATCTGGAAAATAACCACCAGAATAACCAGCAATCCCCCTGCGCCGATCATCAGGAGTGTCGGATCACTGTTAAAAATATTCAACATTACTGGTGTCCCGTTGCTCGACCTGTGCCATATCGGAAAGTATGGATCACAAGGTGTGTTTGATGTTTTACAAAAAGATATGTCTCCAAGTTCTTCTTATATGGGGCGAATATCGTTAAAAGAGCGTTCAGAAGATCCGGTTATTGCTCTCTTTTAACTGCAGGATGCTTTTTCGTCTATAATAGTTGGTGAATAGTTGCATCTAAAGCAAGGTGAATCATCCATAATCGGGTAAGATGGCTTGTATCTCCGATCTGTGCCTCATGACGAGTATGCCGATGACAATGCCCAGCAATACGACGAACCCGAATGGCTCTGTTTATGCCGCCTCTGAAGAGGCTGGTCCGATCACTCTCCAGATTGGTGAGGGGCGCTCTTCAGGCTGGCGTTTTGTGCTGCGCGTGTTGTTTTTTCTGTCGGGTCTGGCAATCGGCGGGCAATCCGCTTTTTTGATGCTGCGTGATGGGAGCGCGCATGTTCCAGCGATTTTAGCGCAAGCCTCGCTTGCCACCCTTTTGACCATCGCGTGCTTTGTCCTGCTCAACAAGCTGACAGCAGGGGAAACAACGCAAGCTGATCCATGGCTGTTGCAGGTGATTGCGCGCGAGTCCCGCCCGTCTGTTCTGGTCGATCAGGGCGGCAAATTGCTGTTTGCCAATGCCGCCTATGTTGCGCTGGCCAAAGGCCTTTCAGGCGGTGCAATTCTGCCTCCGGCCTTTTTGTGGGCCACCCATGACGATTATGCGGCTGCCGCCTATCGGCTGACCGAGGCCTTGCTGAAAGGGCATGCCCTCACGGAAACAGTCACTTTGCCTTCTCAGTCGTTGCGCGGGGACCACCAGGCTCGCTTGAGCCTGTCTGTCCAGCCGATTGTTGGCAAGCATGGTACGCCCGTCGTGGGCCTTTGGCAGTTGAACGAGCTGGTTGATATCCCCGTGGTCAAGGCTCCTGTCAATTTTGACAGTCTGCAGCAGGCTACCCAAGTGCTTGATCAGGCGCCTGTCGGCTATCTGTCGCTGTCGTCCGATGGTCGTGTATTGCAGATTAATGCGACTTTGGCCTATTGGCTGAATTGGGATTTGGCTCTTTTCTTCTCCGGTGAACGGTCGGTGCAGGATATGTTTTCCAGCGATTGCAGCCCCTTGCTCGCTTTGCTGCAGGGGAATGCTGTGCAATCGGAGGCGTACAACCCCGGGGCACCCACCCGCTTCGATCTGATGCTGAAGCGCGCAGATGGGGGGCGGATGCTGGTGGAGTTGATCCATCAGGTCGACTTTGATGCCCAGGGAGTGGCCCTGCCAAGTTGCGGAATTGTGGTGCCCGTCCGTACTGCGCCGCTGCAGCCCCAAGAAACAACCGAGCGCGATACGTCTTTGCTCGATTCCATGCGTGCCGCCCGTGCGCCCGATCACAGCATGATCATGTTCAACACCGCCCCGATCGCTGTTGCAATTCTGGATGAGGATGGAATTATTGTTTCATCTAATCAACGGTTTGACCATATTTTCTCACAGATTGACCGCGCCGCATCGTCCAAAACATCATCGCTGTTGGCCTTGCTTCCGGCCGACCAGAAAGGTCCGGTGGCCCATGCGCTCCACCAGGCCACCCATCAGGATGGGCCTATATCCCCGCTCAATATCGGCTTAGGGGACGAGCGGTCCGTACAATTGCATCTTGTTCGTGCCTATGGCGGCCGCGACGAGGCGGCCTATTTGTTTGCTGTCGAGACCACCGAGCAACGCAATCTGGAGGCACAATTCGCACAAGCCCAGAAGATGCAAGCGGTTGGCGAGCTGGCAGGCGGCATCGCGCATGACTTTAACAATGTGCTGCAAGGCATTCTAGGATTTACAGATTTGCTTCTTGTAAGTCACCGCCCGACTGATCCGTCCTTTCAGGATCTCATGCAGATCAAGTCGAATGCCACCCGCGCCGCTGGTCTTGTCCGCCAGTTGCTGGCTTTCTCGCGCCGGCAAACCCTGCGGCCCCGCGTGGTCAGTCTCAACGATGCGGTGACCGATGTCTCGCCGCTGCTGCGCCGCCTGATGGGGGAGTCGGTCCCGCTGGACATCAAGCTGGGCCGTGATCTCTGGTCAGTCATGGCCGATCCCGGACAATTCGAACAGGCGGTGCTGAATCTGGCCGTTAATGCCCGTGATGCCATGGCCGATGGCGGGCGACTGACCATCCGAACCCGCAATGTCACCGCCGCCGATTGCGCTTCCATGGCTGATGCGGGGATGCGAGAGGCCGATCTGCCTCAGGCCGATTATGTCGTATTCGAAATTGAGGATAGCGGCATCGGGATAGCGCCGCAGGTCATTTCCAAAATTTTCCAACCCTTTTTTACCACCAAAGAAGTGGGTAAGGGCACCGGGCTTGGTCTGTCGATGGTCTATGGTTTTGTCAAACAGTCTGGCGGCTTTATCTTCTGCCGCTCTGATGTCGGACAGGGCACATGTTTTACGATTTTGTTGCCGCGTCTCGACGAAAAAGACGCCCTACAGCCCGAAGCAGAGACCTCCTCTGCACCCGCAGGCCCGCCGGCAGATCTGACCGGGGCTGGAACGATCTTGCTGGTCGAAGATGAGGACGCTGTGCGCGCCTTCGCCGCGCGCGCCCTCAGCCAGCGGGGCTATACGGTGTTCGAGGCTGCTTCAGGAGCAGAAGCGCTGGATGTGTTTGCCAAGCATCCCAACCTCGATCTGATCGTGTCCGATGTGGTGATGCCTGAAATGGACGGCCCGACGATGCTGAGGCAATTGCGCAAGCAAGGGGCCACCGTCAAAGTCATTTTTGTTTCTGGCTATGCCGAGGAGGCATTCGCCAAAAACCTGCCCGAGGGCGAGGATTTCGGCTTTTTGCCCAAACCCTTTACGCTCAAGCAATTGATAGAGACCGTAAAAAACACTTTATCTGCAAGAGGTTAATAAGAATAACCATCTCAAAAGTCACTTTTTTGAGATGAGAACAAAAAAAGAACTTTACGATAAGAACAAAACATGAATATAGTGCCTTATGCGTTGAGACTCACTTAGCCCTCTGTCATAAGGATCGGGAACAATGGCACAAGCCGCACTTCGTTTAGTTGAAGGACAATCCATGGATAAGGCCAAAGCGCTGGATGCTGCGCTCTCTCAGATCGAACGG
>CANGQA010000128.1 GCA_947455995.1 Hyphomicrobiales bacterium
GAATATGTCACGTTGATGCGCCAGAACGACGCCATCCGAGAAAGTGCCCGCAATGATCCCGATGCTTGAAGCCAGACAGGTCTCCAAGGCCTTTACCCTCCACAATCAGGGCGGTGTGACCCTGCCTGTGCTGAACAATATCGGCTTCACGGTGCATCGCGGCGAGGCGCTGGTGTTGCAGGGTCCGTCCGGTGTCGGCAAGTCGACTTTGTTGCGGATTCTGTATGGCAATTACCGCCCTTCCACCGGCCATGTCATGGTGCGGCATGGCGAGAGCATGGTGGATATTGTCCATGCCGATCCGCGCCTTGTTTTGCAGGTGCGGCGCAAGACCCTGTCTTATGTCAGCCAGTTTTTGCGGGTGATTCCGCGTGTGTCGACACTGGATATTGTCAAAGACCCGATGCTGGGTCGCGGTGTTTCCGATATCGAGGCGACGACGCGTGCGCAAAATCTGCTGGCGCGCCTGAACCTGCCCGAGCGGCTCTGGGCTCTGCCGCCGTCGACCTTTTCGGGCGGCGAGCAACAGCGCGTCAACATCGCCCGTTCCTTTGTCGATCCGACTGAGGTGATGCTGTTGGACGAACCAACCGCCTCGCTGGATGCAGGCAACCGCGCCGTGGTTGTCGAGTTGATCAACGAGGCGCGCCAAAAGGGCGCCAGCATCATCGGCATTTTCCATGACGAGGCGGTACGCGATTGTGTGGCGACCCGCTCTCTCGATCTCACTCCCTTGAAAGTGGCAGCATAATCATGAGCGAAACTATTCTCACCAATGCCCGGATCATTCTCGAAGACCGGATGATCGACGGCACGATCCGGTTTGACGAGACCGGTATTCTGGCGATTGACGAGGGCCGTTCCTCCCTGCCGCAGGCTGTCGATGTCGAGGGTGATTTTGTCGCCCCCGGTCTGATCGAAATGCACACCGACAATATGGAAAAGCATTTCATGCCGCGTCCCGGCGTGTTCTGGCCCAATGGCGTTTCAGCGGCTCTGGCCCATGATGCGCAAATGGCGGCTTCGGGCGTGACGACGGTCTATGATTCCATCTGCGCGGGCTCGATTGCCGGAGAGAAGGATTTCCGCCGCCATATTTTCTCCCATGTGATCGACGCCGTGACCGAGGGCACAAACAAAAGCCTGTTCCGCATCGAGCATCGCATCCATGTCCGTTGCGAATTGACCGGTGACGAATTGATCGGCGATATCACGCCCTATATCGACCACCCGCTGGTGCAACTGGCCTCCTTGATGGACCACACGCCGGGCTTGCGGCAATGGCGCAATCTCGAAGACCTCAAGCGCTATAATCTGGGATCGGGTGAAAAATCCGAGGAAGAACATGAGGCAGGCGTCAAAAGCCTGATGGTCAAGGGTCCGCAAAACCGCGCCCAGAACTGGCCGCTGGTGGTGGAGATGTGCCGCGCCCGCAATATCCCGCTGGCGACCCATGACGATACGACCGAGGACGATGTCGAAGCCGGTGTGCGTTCGGGCGCGGTGATCTCCGAATTTCCGACAACGATTGTTGCGGCCACAGCGGCCAAGAAGCACGGACTCGGGACGATTGCCGGAGCCCCCAATGTGGTGCGTGGCGGTTCCCATTCGGGCGGTGTTTCGGCGGCCGCTTTGGCCGAACAGGGCCTGTTGGACGGCTTGTCATCCGATTATGTTCCTGCCAGTCTGATGCAGGCGGTTGTACGCCTCAATCATCACCACAGCATGAGCATGCCCGATGCCATGGCCATGGTGACATGGAAGATTGCCGATATGTTGCACCTGAAAGATCGCGGTCATCTGAAAACCGGCTTGCGCGCGGATGTGATGCAATTCCGTGTGGCCGGCGAAACGCCGGTGATCCGCTCGCTCTGGTCGGCGGGGCATAGGGCCCATTGATCATGAGCCAAGCATCGGCCCGTTACGCGATCTATTATGCGCCTGTTCCCGACAGGCCTCTCTGGGACTTCGGTTCGGCCCTGATCGGCTATGACGCGGCCACAGGCAAGAAACTGCAACCGCTGGTGCCGCAGGGACAGGATCCCGACAGGTGGATGGCTTTGACAGCCGAGCCCCGCCGCTACGGTTTTCATGCCACCTTGAAAGCACCGTTCTATCTCTCTTCCGATGACACCGAGGCTGGGCTTGTCGAGGCTCTGCAGGACTTTGCCGCAGGCCATCAACGCGTGGCTTTGGACGGTTTGAAAATCCGCTGTATCGGATCCTTCATTGCCATGACACCGTTGCAAGAATCGCCGGAGTTGAATGGATTGGCCGCGAACGTGGTGCGTCACTTCGACCGGTTCAGAGCGCCGCTGTCGGAGGCGGAGCGTGAACGCCGGTTGAAAAGTCCGCTGACCGAACGCCAGATCGCACAACTCGATGAATGGGGCTATCCTTACGTCTTCGGCGATTTCCGCTTTCACATGACCCTGACAGGGCCGGTGCATAATGATGACCGCACCGGTTTACGCGACACGTTGCGGCACATGGCCGAGAATGCGGCTCTTGCAAATCCCGTCAGCATTGATCGTATCGTGTTGTTCAGGCAGGACGACCCGAAAGGCCATTTCAAAATTATCGCCGATGCACGGTTGCAGTAATCACTTATGCCGTGCGGATGGCCTCGATAAACAAAGCGGCGGCCTCTTGCAGTTCTGTATTGTTTTCGATGGTGACGATACGGGCCTTGCGCGCATGAATGGCACTGTCGCGGGATATGCGTTTTGCAATATCGGCTGGCTGTTCGCGTCCGCGCTGGGCAATGCGGGCGGCCAGAATGGCGGGATCGGCTGTCAGGTTCAGCAAGGTCACATGCGGGCACAGGCATTCTGCCTGATCAACGACACTGCGCGAGATATTGGCGATCACCGTATGGCCCTTGGCGAGTTGGCTTCGCATCGCCATCGGCAACCCATAGCACAAGCCATGCGCGCGCCATGTCAAAGCAAACAGGCCGCGCTTTTCGGCATCGACAAAGGCCGCCTCGTCCAGACTGTCATGGTCCTCGCTGTCGGTCGAGGCTTTGCGGGTCACCACCCGACGCACGAAAACATAACGCGGATCATCCCGAAACGCGATGCGCGCCTCGTCGATCAGGCTGTCTTTGCCGACACCGGAAGGGCCGACGACAAGGATTAAACGACCATTGGTCTCACTGGAGGAGGAAGCTGAATTCATGGCACAAAGCAGACTTGGAGTTACGGCAACAATCGACCCCACCGCGCAAGTCGTGCGATCAAAGCTGGGGCGCTATACGGAAGTCGGCGCCCGCACGAAGATCACGGAGACCGTGCTCGATGATTATTCCTACATCGTGAATGACGGAGATGTCATTTATACGACAATCGGCAAATTTTGTTCGATTGCCGCACAGGTTCGCATCAATCCCGGCAACCATCCGATGCAACGTGCCACACAGGCCCATTTCACCTATCGCTCCTCCGACTATTTCGATGATGCCGCTGACGACGAGGCTTTCTTCGACTGGCGGCGAAGCCATGCGGTGACCATCGGGCATGATGTCTGGATCGGGCACGGCGTGGTCATCCTGCCCGGTCTGACAATCGGCACGGGCGCGGTTGTCGCCGCCGGTGCAGTCGTCAGCAAGGATGTCGCGCCCTACACTATTGTTGCGGGTGTGGCCGCCAAACCGATCAAACAACGGTTTCCGGACAGGATTGCAGAGCAGTTGCAAGAGCTGGCCTGGTGGGATTGGAGTCATGACAGGCTCTGGACCGCACTGCCCGATTTCCGCGCCTTGGGAGTGGAAGATTTTATCGAAAAATATCGGGGCTAACAGGCATCAGGCGGCGGGGTCGGCGGGATCGGTCGCAGTACCGGCCGCCATGGCCTCGCCGTTTTTCGGTTTGGACTTTTTGATGATCTTCTTTTTGACAACGACCTTTTTGCCGCTGCCTGTGCGCATATGCATGACGTTTTCCTGCATCAATTCCATCTGCATCTGCTGCATTTCAGCGAGGCGTTGCCACTGCTTGGTCAGGAGATAATCGAGCTTTTCCTGAATGTGGCGGATTTCCAATTCGGCCTTCAGATTGACTTTGTAGTCGTTGAGCGCGCGCAGGCGGTCTTTGGTTTCCTGTCGTTTCTGGCTCATCATGATGATGGGGGCCTGAATGGCGGCGATGCAAGACAGGACCAGATTGAGCAGAATGAACGGATAGGGGTCGAACGCGTCGGCCTCGCCTTTGTAGAGATTGATCGCCATCCAGATCAGCAAAACACCGAAGAAGCTGAGCAAGAAGGCCCAGGAGCCGCCGAATTCGGCCAGACCATCGGAAATGCGTTCGCCGAAGGTGCGGGCTTCCTCGAATTCGTCTTCGATGTTTTCGACGATGGTATCGTGATCGGCCAGACTCTGGGCCACCTGCTGGTCAAGATCGGTCAATTCGCCGTGTTCGAGCAACAGCATTTCCTTGACATAGAGTGTGCGGTAACGCTCGACTTCGTTCAGGCAGATCGTGGCATCGTCTGTGAGGTTGGGGTAATCCTGCCTGATCCGGTCAGCCAGCGTTGGGCGCATGATATCGAGCACCACCATCTGCTTGCGCGGCAGTTCCTGTCCGGTGATGGCACAAATCCATTTTTTCGTGCGTTCGTTTTTGGGGATGGGACGCGACAGCAACAATTCGTCTGACATGGAAGCCTCTTGGGAATGATGGCCCCACTCTTCGATAGTTCATGTGACAGCGTGATGACGCTCTATCGGTCAGCGGCGACAATCAGAGTGTTGTGCGGCGGCGCGATTTGATGGGTACCGATGCTCATGGCATTGGTGACATTGTTGAGGAATTGCCGCGTCGATTGCACATGCGAATAGCCCATGGCAAAGCCCCGACAAGCGGCTTTGGGAATGGCCAATGCTGCCGTTGCGGCCTCGCGCAAATTGCCGCTGAGCACGCCAACCCCCGCGGCTCCGATTTCGCCCAGCAGACCGCGACCCGGGAAAGCGGCAACCGGCAAACCGGAGGCGAGGGCTTCGAGCAGGACCAGACCGAAGGTTTCGCTCAGGCTCGGAAAGACAAAGACATCGGCACTGGCATAGATGGCCGCCAGCTCCTCGCCGAAGCGCGCGCCCAGAAACACCGCATCGGGATAGCGTTTTTCCAACCGCTCGCGATCGGGGCCGTCCCCGACAATCACTTTGGTGCCGTCCATCCGTTGCGTC
>CANGQA010000129.1 GCA_947455995.1 Hyphomicrobiales bacterium
ACCGAGATCGAGCAGCACATCGGCAACTGGACGGTCGTCATCTTCAAGCTGGAACAGTTGCTCGGCCTGCTGCCGCCGTTCGGTACGGATCAGGGCTTCAAACAAAGCGGCTTTCGATGGGAAATAGACATAAAGCGTGCCCTTCGACACGCCGGCCAGACGAGCCACATCATTCATACTGGCCCCGTCAAAACCCATAGCCAGAAACGCCTGACGCGCCCCTTCAAGCACCTGCCGCCGTTTTGCGGTATCATCGCTTGAGGACAGCTCGCCGGTGTCGGGAATGGGCTGATCGTCTTGTTCCACCATCGGCTCCGCGATAATCCACAAAATGTTTCATCTGCACCCTCAAACGCGCACAAAAGCATATTGTGAAAAAGAATTGTGACCGAACCGTTCGGTCAGCCTTGATTTAAGATGGCATCCCCTATAAGTCAAGGCAACAATGACCGAACGGTTCAGTCAACAAATCGGCCATGCCTATGGCACTCTGTCCTAAGGCACAGCGGTCAACCCGACGAAATAAGGACGCGTCTCCATGGCCGAAAAACAGCCCGAAAACCAGCCCGATCCATCAGCAACTGTTGAGGCGCCAAAAGGACCAGCCAAGCGCAGTCAGGAAACGCCCGGCAAGGGCAGGAAAAAGCTGATCCTGCTCGGGATCGCCTCCATGTTCGGCCTTTACGGCCTCTGGGCTTTGTTCGGCTATCTTGTGGAAGGGCGGTTTATGATCTCCACCGATGATGCCTATGTGAGGGCCGATATGGCGGTGATTGCCGCCAAAGTGCCCGGCTATGTGGTTTCGGTGCCGGTCACTGACAATCAACTGGTCAAAGCGGGTGATGTGCTGGCTTTGATCGACGAGGGTGACTACCGCCTTGCTTTGCAATCGTCGGAAGCGCGTCTGGCGACGCAGGAGGCGATGATCAGCCGTATCGGCAACCAGATGCAGGCCCAGCAGGCGATGATCGCGCAAGCCGAAGCCCAAATGCGGGCTGCCGAAGGCGAGGTGGTTCGCAGTGCCGCCGATCTCGAACGCGCACAGAAACTGGTGGCCAATGATTATGGCTCGCGTCAGCGCGTTGATCAGGCCCAAGCCGATGATACCCGCGCTCGGGCCAATCTGGCTGGCGCAAGGGCGGGCTTGCAAGGTGCTGCGGCCACCCTTGATGTTTTCAAAGCCGAACGGGTCGAAGCGCAAGCCACTCTGAAAGAGGTTGAAGCCGGCGTCGCCAAAGCCCGCCGCGATTTGCAATTCGCCCAGGTCAAAGCGCCGTTTGACGGGGCTATCGGCAATCGTTCGGCCCAGCCCGGGCAATATGTCCAGCCCGGCAGCCGTTTGATGGCTTTGGTGCCGCTTGGCAGTGTCTATGTCGAAGCCAATTTCAAGGAAACGCAACTGGCGAGGATCAAAATCGGTCAGACGGCCCGTCTGACGGTGGATGCCGCGCCCGGTCGGATGATCGAAGGACGCGTTGTGGGGATTTCCCCTGCGTCCGGCGCGCTTTTTTCACTGTTGCCGCCAGAAAATGCCACCGGCAATTTTACCAAGATTGTCCAACGCTTTCCGGTACGCATTGCCATTGAGCGGTCACAGATCGACCAGGGCTTCTTGCGTGCGGGCATGTCGGTGGTCGCCAGCATCGATACAAGGCCGTAAAATGGGATCGATCAGCCAGTCGGGGCGCGGATAATGGCTGAAGCCAGACTGAAAACAGCCAATGCTGCCGGCCCATCCCAGCATGCGCCGCCTGTACTGACCCCGCAACGGGTAATCGGTTTCATGGCCATGGTATTCGGCATGTTCATGGCCATTCTGGATATCCAGATTGTCTCGGCTTCTTTGTCCGAAATCCAGGCGGGCCTGTCGGCCAGCGCCGATGAAATTCCATGGGTGCAGACCAGCTATCTGATCGCCGAAGTGATCATGATTCCCTTGTCCGGCTATCTGTCGCGGGCCTTTTCCACCCGCTATCTGTTTGCGGCCTCGGCAGCGGGTTTTACCCTGATGAGCATCATGTGCTCGACGGCCAGTTCAATTCCCGAAATGATTGTCTGGCGTTGCTTGCAGGGCTTTATCGGCGGCGGGATGATTCCGACGGTTTTTGCTGCAGCCTATACGATTTTTCCACGCGAGAAACAGCCGATCATCGCTCCGATCATCGGTCTGGTCGCCACTTTGGCCCCGACCATCGGGCCGACAGTGGGCGGGTATCTGACCGATCTCTTTTCCTGGCATTGGCTGTTTCTGGTCAATGTCATTCCCGGCATCATCGTCTCGGTCACGGTGTGGACGCTGGTTGATTTCGACGAGCCCGATTTGTCCTTGCTGGAGCGGTTTGATTGGGCCGGGCTGTTATCGATGGCACTGTTTCTCGGCACACTCGAATATTTTCTGGAAGAGGGCTCGGCAAAAGATTGGCTCAACGATGACACGATCGTGCTGTGCGGGCTTATTTCGCTCGCGAGCGCTTTGGTCTTTTTCTGGCGATGTTTTACCGCCACGCAACCCATTGTCGACCTGACTGCGTTTGATGACCGTAATTTCTGGACAGGATCCCTGATGTCGGTCGCGATGGGCATAGGGCTTTATGGCTTGACCTATCTCTATCCGGTTTATCTGGCGCGGGTGCGTGGCTATTCGGCCTTGATGATCGGCGAGACCATGTTTGTAACCGGGATCTCGATGTTTATTGCCGCTCCGATTGTCGGCAAGCTCTCGGCCAAAGTGGATTTGCGGGCGATGATTGCCACCGGCTTTGCGGGCTTCGCCTTGGGCACCTGGCTTGTTGTTGATCTGACCAAGGATTGGGACTTTCACGAGCTGTTGATCCCGCAAATCCTGCGTGGCTTTTGCATGATGCTGTGCATGGTGCCGATCAACAATCTGGCATTGGGAACTTTGCCGCCACAGCGGCTCAAAAATGCCTCTGGACTGTATAATCTGACCCGCAATCTCGGCGGCGCAATCGGTCTTGCCATGATCAATACCTTACTGAACGACCGTACCGATTTGCACATCCTGCGATTACGGGAGTCGATCAGTTGGGGTCACCAGCGTGCCGAGGAGGTGATGGCCGATTTGACCATGCTGATGTCTGATGATGCCGGACAGGGTATGCTGATGGCGACCAAGCGGCTGGCGTTGATGGTAAGGCGGGAAGCGATGGTGATGGGCATGGCCGATGTATTTTTGGCCCTGACGCTGATCTTTATCGGATTGATCGTGCTGGTCCCGTTGATGCGCGCCCCGCCGCGCGGCCAGAAGGGGCCTTCTGAAGCCCATTGATCAAATGGCGCAAAGCACTATGATAGCAATATGGACTATCTTAATCATAATTGGATATCCAGAACACTTGCCAGAACACTTGAACGTGGAGGGAACGGATGAAACGTCGTGACTTTATGAAGTCGACAGGTTTGGGACTGGCTGCGGCCGGCGCTGTCGCAGCACCTGCTATTGCCCAGAGCGCACCGGAAATCAAATGGCGCCTGACTTCAAGCTTCCCGAAATCGCTTGATACGATTTACGGTGGGGCTGAAACCTTTGCCAAGGCCGTCTCGGAAGCCACCGATGGCAAATTCCAGATCCAGGTCTTTGCGGCCGGCGAAATCGTCCCCGGTCTGCAGGCTCTCGATGCCGCACAAAACGGCACGGTCGAAATGACCCACACCTCGCCTTATTACTATGTTGGCAAAGACCCGACTTTTGCTTTCGGCACGGTGGTGCCGTTCGGCCTCAACAGCCGTGGTCAGAACGCTTGGTTCTATCATGGCGGCGGGTTGTCGCTGCTTAACGAATTTTTTGCCAAATATAATGTGGTTGCCCTGCCAGCCGGTAATACCGGCACTCAGATGGGCGGCTGGTTCCGCAAGGAAATCAAGACCGTTGATGATCTGAAGGGCCTGAAAATGCGCATCGCCGGTCTTGGCGGGACTGTTCTGCAGCGTATGGGCGCAGTGCCTCAGCAGATTGCCGGTGGTGATATCTATCCGGCGCTTGAAAAGGGCACGATCGATGCGGCTGAATGGGTCGGTCCTTACGACGACGAAAAGCTCGGCTTCAACAAAGTGGCTCCCTACTACTATGCCCCGGGCTGGTGGGAAGGCAATGCCGCTTTGCATATGATGATCAATCAGGCGAAGTGGAACGAATTGCCGAAAAACTACAAGGCGATTTTGACCTCGGCGGCCGCGATGGTGAACCTCGATATGCAGGCCAAATATGATCACGGTAATCCTGCCGCCATCATCCGCCTGTTGCAGAACGGCGCACAGCTGCGCGCCTTCTCTCCGGAAATCATGGAAGCCTGCTACAAGGCTGCCACTGAAATGTATGCGGAATTCAGCGCCAAGAGCGCCGATTTTAAGAAAATCCACGACCACTATATGGCCTATCGTGGCGAGCAATATCTGTGGTGGCAGATTGCCGAATACAATTATGACAGCTTCATGATCCGCCAGCGCAGCCGCGGCTGAGGATCAATGAGACAAGCTAAACCCCGGATCTCACGATCCGGGGTTTTTTTATGCTTAAAATGTCTTAGCCGCGTTACTTCTTCGGCACGCTCGGCAGGCCGGGCAGGGAATTGAGGTCCATGATCGGCAACGGGGCCGACAGGCCGGGCAGGTTCTGCAACTGCTCCAACGCCTTTTTCTGGTCGATCACCACACCTGTCGATTTGTAATGCATGACCATTTTCGGGAAGGCGATGACCAGCCCGACCATGATCAGCTGGATCACCACAAACGGCACAGCCCCCCAATAGATCTGTCCGGTGGTAACGGGATCCATCATCTTGCCGGTCACGCGGTCCTTATAGGGCTCTTTGGCGGCAACCGAGCGCAGATAGAACAGCGCGAAGCCGAAGGGCGGATGCATGAAGGAGGTCTGCATATTGACCCCCAGAATGACCCCGAACCAGATCAGATCGATGCCGAGTTTTTCCGCCGCAGGGCCGATCAGCGGCACGGCGATAAAGGCCAGCTCGAAGAAATCGAGGAAGAAGGCCAGCACAAAAATCAGCAGGTTGACGATGATCAAAAAGCCGACCGTGCCG
>CANGQA010000130.1 GCA_947455995.1 Hyphomicrobiales bacterium
GCGAGCGCGGGCATGGCCAGCGGCATGATGATGCGCCAATAGACGCGCCATTCCGACGCGCCGTCCATCCGTGCCGCGTCGATCAACTCATCAGGAATCGTCAGCATATATTGGCGCAACAAAAACACGCCGGTCGGCGTGGCAATCGGCGGCAAAATAACGCCCCACAGCGAATTGGTCAGGCCCAGCGAGGTCACCACCAGAAAGGCCGGAATCAGGATCACCGAAATCGGCACCATCAGGGTCGACAGGATAAACACGAACATCGCATCGCGGCCGCGGAACGAATATTTCGACAGCGCGAAGGCGCACATCGAATTGACCAGCAGCGTCAGCACGGTCGAGACGATGGTGACAAACAGGCTGTTGCCCAGAAAGCGATCGAAGCGGAAACGGCGCAGCGGTTCGGCATAATTGTCCCATGCCACGGTCAGCTCGCGCACGGGTTTGACCTCGTCCATCTTGGCGCGGACCGGATCGGCGTCGGGCTTGGCGGGATCGATGAACAGGCCGACCAGACCGATGCGGCGTTGCAGGGCGAGTTCCACACTCTGTCCCGCACCATTGGGCACCAGATAGACTGGCAGGCCATCGGGTTTGTCGGCCAGCTTGATTTCCTTCTGCCCCATCGGCAGGAAGGAGGGCGGAAACTCCTGCAAGGCCGATTTGGTCTTGAGCGATGAGGCGGCCAGCCACAACGCGGGGCCAAACATCAGCACAACCCCCAACAGCAAAAAGCCATAGGTCAGCCAATCGGTGATGTGCATCGTACGGTTGTCACGGGTGCGGGTCAAAGCGCGCAGCAGGCTCATGATGTCTTCCCGTGATAGGAGATCCGCAACTGCAGAAGGGTCAGCACCATCAGCACAACAGCCACCAGCAGGGAGGCGGCAGCGGCCAGCCCCAGCAAATGCACCTGATTGGCAAAGGCGGTCTCGTAGATATATTGTACGATGAATTGGGTGGCCGTGCCCGGCCCGCCGCCGGTCAGCACATAGATTTCATCAAAGGCCTGCACGGCACGGATCAGGCTCAAAATCACCACCACCAGCAAAGTCGGCAGCAGCAAAGGCACCGTGATGCGCCAGAACACCCGCCATTTCGGGGTGCCGTCCATTTCCGCCGCCTCGTAAAGATCGGCAGGAATGGCTTGCAAGCCCGCCAGCAGGATCAGCGCATAAAAGCCCATATGCGCCCAGACCGAAACAAACACCGTCCAGAAAAACGACCAGGATGCATCATGCAGAAAGGCGACGCGCTCGAAGCCGCCATCCATCAAAAAGGCATTGAGCAGGCCGTCGCGTTGCAAGATCCATTTCCAGATCAGGGCCACCACCACAGGCGACAGCAAGACAGGGAAGAAAAACACGGCGCGGAAAAAGCCGCGCGCCCGCAGCTTGCCGTTGAGGATCAGCGCGGTCACCAGCGACAGGGCCACCATGGCCGTGACCTGCAAGGCAACAAACAGCACCGAATTATGCACGGCGCGCCAGAAACGGTCCTGCTTGCAGGAATTGACGTCGAGATAGTCCTTGCAATCGAGCAAAGCCGAGAAATTGTCTAGCCCTACAAAGGGCCGCTCCCCGATCATCAGACGGTTGGAGCCGGTCAGCGCATACCAGATGTTGAGGATCATCGGCAGGGCGACAAAGACCGAAAAAATGATCATGTTGGGGGCCACGAACACATATGCCATGCCCTTGATGCCGACGCGCTTCTGAATGGCGGCAAAGGGAGGCTCCAGCGCACGCATCAACCCCGTATAAGCGAGCGCGAAACCGCGGGAGAACCGTTCTGCGGTCGTCGACATTTCGGCATCCAAGGGGGGCTGGGCGTTCTGTTTCATTTGACCACGACGGGTTGGGCAGGCAGGATACACGCCCCGCAAAGGCAAGCCGCTGCGAGGCGTGGGAACGGGTTACTGCAGCTTGATACCCTTGGCTGCGAAACCTTCAACGATATCGGCTTGCATCCGGGTATAGGCATCATCGAGCGACATTTCACCGCTAATGGCCTGATTGACGCGGGAGATCATCGCGTTGAACAGGATGCGGTTGTGCTCATAGCCTTGGAATTTGAATGCTATTGGGGAGGTTTGAGCGACTTGTTCAACTGCTATCGCCAGTGACTTTTTCACATTGGCATCGTCAGTGACGTAGTTGATGCCCTTTTTCGCAAGACCGGCATGGGCCGGCAGGAAAAGGGTGCGGGCGTGATATTCTTCATAAACAGGCTCGCTGGCAAAATACTCGACCACACGGGCCACAGCTTGCGGGTTTTTTGTAGCTTTGATTGGCACCAAAGCTGCTCCACCCGGCATGCCCGTGCAGGCGGCAGGGCCGCAAGGATTAGCTACAGCCTGCCATTCGAAATTCTTGGCGACGGTCTTGGCAAATTGCGTGAACTGCCAAGTGCCGCTCATATAGAATACCACTTGGGCATTTGCGAATTCTTCTGTTGCACCGCGATAGGCTGTGCCGCCAACTGATCCCCAAAGAGCCTTCGACATGGTACCATTAGCGTGCCAGTCAACCAGATTTTTCATTCCCGATTTGAAACCTGCATCAACAAGAGCTGGTTTATCGCCGTCAATAAACTTTCCACCCATAGAGATGCTCATGCCGGAGATACGGTGGCCGGAACGATCAAACGCCATCGGATAGGGAGCCTTGACCTTGTCGGCTACGGCCTTGCTGGCCTTGGCCCAATCATCCCATGTTGCCTTCGGGCCAGGCAATGGAATGCCGGCTTGCTGGAACAAGGTTGTGTTGACCAGTGGCAGGGTCAGCGCCAATTGACTCATTACTCCGTAAATACCATCTTTATTGCCATTGGCCGGGCGGAACCATGGCAGGCTTGATGCAAAGTTGTCATCGAAATATTTGGCATTTTTGAGATGCGGGCGCAGATCGAGATAGTGGCGCGACAAACCACCCAGATCGGTCACACGGGCGAGATCGGGCCCCTGTCCGGAATCGAGCAAAGCGGGAAGCTGTTCGACAACGGTTTTGTAGGGCACGCGGTCGAGCGTGACCTTGATGTCGGGATTCTGCTTTTCAAACCGGTCGAGCAGATCACGCATGACATCGCCTTCATTGCCGTCCGAATACCACATGATGCGGACTTCGGTCGGGTCGGCGGCCTTGGCGGTATTGGCCGCTGCCATCATGGCAGCCACAGGCATACACAGGGCCATCAGCCCGCCTGTGATGGTTTTCAACTGTTTGAACATGGGTCGTTCCTCCTTGTGGTGATGAATGTCTCCGGTTGTTGGATCCGGAGCTCGGTTGGTTTTGTTAAACACTTGCTGAAGAAGGGGGGAGGGCTCTCTCCCCTTCGGTGGTTGCGAACAGATGGACCATGCCGGGTTTCGGCCTGATCCGGATCGGTTGTCCGTGGCTGACATTGGTCTGGCCATTGACGGCAATCGATAGTGCCTCGTTTGAGGGCAGCGTGCCGTGGATGAAACTGGTGCCGCCCAATTGTTCCACCACATCCACCGTCAATGTCCAGTCCCCTGCCGCATCAAGTTCGAGATGTTCGGGGCGGATGCCGAGGCTGACCATGTCGCCTTGCGCCAATCCCGTGCCGTTGACGGGCAAGGCGGTATCCTGCATGCCGCCGCATGACACGCTGACCCGGGTGGCCGAGCTTTGGGTGACGCGGGCCGAGATGAAATTCATACGCGGCGAGCCGATAAAGCCTGCCACGAATTTGTTGGCGGGGTGGTTGTAGAGATCGAGCGGCTTGCCGATCTGCTCGATCCGGCCATCGCGCAGCACCACGATCTTGTCGGCCATGGTCATGGCTTCGACCTGATCATGGGTAACGTAGATCATCGTGGATTTGAGGTCTTTGTGCAGCTTCGACAATTCGATCCGCATCTGCACGCGCAATTCGGCATCGAGATTGGAGAGCGGTTCATCGAACAGGAAGATTTTCGGATTGCGGGTAATCGCCCGCCCGATTGCCACGCGCTGGCGTTGCCCGCCGGACAATTGCCCGGGCTTGCGCTGCAACAGCTTGTCGATCTGCAACAGTTGCGCGGCCGTGTTGACGCGCTGGGCGATCTGGTCTTTCGGCATCCGCATGTTTTCAAGCCCGAAGGCCAGATTGTCATAGACGCTCATATGCGGATAGAGCGCATATGATTGAAACACCATTGCCAGCCCGCGCGCGGCCGCTGAATGGTGGGTGACATCCTCGCCGTCAATGGCAATCGTGCCACCGGTCGCCGGTTCCAGCCCGGCGATCACCCGCAGCAGTGTTGATTTGCCGCAACCTGACGGGCCGACAAACACCACGAATTCGCCATCGGCAATGTCGAGATCGATGCCGTGCAAAATCTCGAGCTGGCCGAAGGATTTGGTGATGGTGTCGAGCGTCAGGCTGGCCATGCTGATGTCACTTTCTGGCCTCAAGCGAGCGGGCCTGTTGCTCCCAGCCCATCGCTTGCGCGGTCAGCGACAATTCGCAGACTTTGAAGCAATGCTCATGGGTCATGGCCGTTTCGGTCCGGTTGAAAATATCGTCACGCAATTTGGGATAATAGGTCAGTTCCGCATCCGAGCAATCAATATAGCGCGAGCTTTTCTTGTCGGTCAAAAACAGATGGTCGATGCCGGGGCGTCCGGCCACATCGACATATTTGCGCAGTTCGATGGTGCCTTCGGTGCCGACAATCGTCAGGCGGCCATCCCCCCACGTGTTCAAGCCGTCGGGGGTAAACCAGTCGACGCGGAAATAGCCCGAGGCATTGTCGCTCTCGATCATCACCTCGCCC
>CANGQA010000131.1 GCA_947455995.1 Hyphomicrobiales bacterium
AGATAGCGGGCCGCATTGCGCCCAACCTGCTCGCTCTGTACGCGCACGGTAGTGAGTGAGACCGGTAGGTGACTCATCACCTCGATATCGTCATAGCCGACAATCGACACATCTTCCGGCACATTGAGTCCCATCGTGAGGCTTTCGAGATAGGCCCCAACGGCCAGTGACGGGTTCCCGCAAATCACGGCGGTTGGCCTTGGTTGGGCAGTCATGACGCGGCGGAACAGATGCCGCCCTTCGGAAATACTCCATTGGCCGATGGCAAAATGTTGCGGCCTGACGGCAATCCCCTCTTCGGCCAGTGCATCCTGGATCCCTTGCAGACGGGCTTCGGCCCGATCATTGTTTTCCACCGACTGAGCCACAATAGCGAACACCCGATGTCCCATTTCGATCAGATATTTCGTCATATCGAAAAAAAGCTTGCGGTTGTCCGGCCCGATACAGGTGCCATGGGTTTCGGGAGAATAGACGAAGGTGTTGATTGTTGGCACGTTGCGGCGGGCCAATAGTTTTGCCAGATCGGGGTGATGGTTCTCGCCAACCAAAATAAGCCCGTCCACTCCGCGTTCGATGAATTTTTTGATCTGCTGGAATTCCTGTTCCAGATCGTAATCGGAACAAGCCAGCAGCAAAGTATAGCCCCTGGCTTGCAGCTCTTGCTGGATTGCGGTTGTTGCACGGGCGAAATCACCGTGGGTCAGGGTAGGGAATACCGCGCCGATGGTGGAGGATCGTTTGGTCGCGAGCGCGCGCGCAGTTCCGTCCGGCACCCAGCCGAGCCTGTTGATGGCCTCGTTGATCCGCTCGCGCAGTTTCGCAGACACGAGATGCGGCGTGTTGATCGCGCGGGACACCGTTGCGGTTGAGACATTGGCAGCAATCGCAACCTGCCGCAAACCGACCAGAGAGGCCTGGTCGGTTCCAGGATTGAATTTTGATGGTTCCGGTGTGGGGGCTTTCTTGCTGGCCATGACAGCGCTTATGCCATCAAATACGGTATAACTGTAACCCGCCGGCAATATCGAGTGCAATGCCGGTGGCATAATTCAGCGCGCCTTGCGCCAATGACAATACGGCCGAGGCCACATCCTCGGGCTCACCCCAGCGTCCCATCGGAACGCCGCCTTGGGCCACCAGCCTGTCATATTTTTCAGCGGCAGGGCGGGTCATATCGGTATGGATGATGCCCGGACGGATTTCATAAACGCCGATGCCATATTCGCCCAGCCTGGAGGCAAACAGCTTGTTCATCATCGCCAGGCTGGCTTTGGACATACAATAATCGGCTCTGTTATCACCGACGATTTCGGCATTGGACGAGCTGATCGTGATCACGCTGCGCCACCGGGTTACGGGTTCTGCAAGACGCTTGTGGGAGGCCACCATGCGTTTGCTTACGGCTTGTGTCAGAAAAA
The DNA here is from genome assembly GCA_947455995.1 of Hyphomicrobiales bacterium. Taxonomy (GTDB): domain Bacteria; phylum Pseudomonadota; class Alphaproteobacteria; order Rhizobiales; family Beijerinckiaceae; genus CAIYZJ01. Next base: position 1,422 of record CANGQA010000131.1, read on the forward strand.
ACGTACCGCGCAAATTGATGCTGATCGAGCGGTCGAAACTTTCGGCGGTCAGATCGAGCATATCACCGCGGACCAGTGAGGTGACACCGGCATTATTGACCAGACAATCAACTGTGCCCCAGGCTTTCTCTATCCGGTCAAGCATGGCGGCATGGCTTGCGATATCGGCGAGGTCCAGATGCAAAGCCATCCAGCGCCCAGACTCTCCTGCAGGATCACCTTCAAGCGGGGGCACCTGCACGAGATCGGCAAGGGCAACATGGAATCCGGCATCGAACAGATGCTGGGCAATCGCGCGGCCAATACCGCCTGCTGCACCGGTAACCAATGCGACTCTCATGACAACCAATTTTCTCCATCATTGCTGCGGATCTTGCATTGCTGCGGATCTTGGTGAAGCGGCGGCACAGGCAAACGGTCGTAAGGCTGTATATTGCCAATCTTGCCAAAATTCCCACATTTGTGTAAACGGTTACAAATATAGGATCCATCTGTCAATCATGGAAAAAGTCACTTTGGCTTTGTGGGGCGGAACAGACAATGAAAATCATTACAGCGAAACAGGCCGCAGAGCTGGTTCAACCGGGTGACAATATTCTGGTCAGCGGGTCGGGTGGTGGTCACGGGGTGCCTGAAGCCATTTTGGAGGCGATTGAAACCCGCTTTCTGGAAACCGGAGCCCCGGACAAGCTGTGTCTGATTCATGCGGTTGGCATTGGCGACCGTAAACTGAAGGGCGCTGCGCGCTTCCGCCATCCCGGAATGCTCAAGCGCAGCATCACAGGGGCACTGGTCGATTCCCCCCCCTTGGTTGATCTGGCGCGCGATGGTCTGATCGAGTCCTACACTTTGCCGCAAGGTGTGATCTCGCAACTGACACGAGAAATGGCGGCGGGCCGTCCGGGGGTGATTACCAAGACAGGCCTGCACACTTTTGTTGATCCCAGACAACTTGGTGCGCGCCAAAGCCCAACCTCAACCGAAGATTTGGTGGAGTTGGTCATGATCGGCGGCGAGGAATGGCTGCGCTTCAAACCGCTGCCACTCGATATTGTGCTGATCCGCGGCACGACGGCTGACGAGGCTGGCAATGTGACGATGGAACATGAAGCGATACCCGGTGAAATGCTGTCGAGCGCACAAGCGGGCAGGCGGCAGGGTGCAGCGGTGGTGGTGCAGGTCAAGCGTCTCGCCAAGCGCGGCACGCTGAATGCCCGTCAGGTCAAGATCCCGGGGATTATGGTCGATTATATTGTGGTCGATCCCGACCAGAAGCAGACCTATGCCACCGACTATAATCCGAGCTTCTCGGGAGAGTTGCGGGTGCCGTTGGGCGCGATGCAGACTTTGCCGTTCGGGGACCGAAAAATCGTCTCGCGCCGTGCGGCGATGGAGCTGGTGCCGGGTGCTATCTGCAATCTGGGCGCCGGGATTTCGACCGGGATTTCGACGGTGGCAGCCGAAGAGCATATTCTCGATCAGGTGACACTGACCAATGAGCAGGGCTTTATCGGCGGCGCCCCTGCCACCGGCGTCGATTCCGGTGCCGCGCTCAATTATGATGCGGTGGTCGATCAGCCCTATCAGTTTGATTTCTACGATGGCGGCGGGCTGGATATCGCTTTCCTGTCCTTTGCCGAAGTCGACCCCGAAGGAAATGTCAATGTCAGTCGGTTCGGTGACAAGATCGTCGGCATCGGCGGCTTTGTGAACATCAGTCAGAATGCCCGCAAAGTGGTGTTCAGCGGCACATTCACCTCAGGTGGTCTGGCGATCCAGTCTGGTGATGGCCGCTTGCAAATCATAACCGAAGGACGCCATAGCAAATTTGTCCCTTCCATTCAGCAGATTTGCTACAATGCCCCCTTTGCGGCCTCGCAGGGCCGAAAAGCGCTGTTTATAACCGAGCGCGCGGTATTCGAGGTCAACGAGCATGGTTTTGAAGTGGTCGAAGTCGCTCCCGGCATCGATCTGGAGCAGGATGTTCTGTCGCGTATGGCTTTCAAGCCGAGGGTCTCAGCCCATCTCAAACTCATGGATGCCCGAATTTTCAAACCCGAACTGATGGGTCTCAAATCCGATATGGACAAAGCGCCCCAACAGGCGCGTGTACCCAGAAGGACTGTTTGACAAGATAATCCGGATGGTCATCACCAATACTTGATTTTGGATCGATAAGATACTGCAGACGGGATCATTTAAACAGTATTGTTTTTGTTAATCTTGCCTTGGCTTTGAAATAAAGTGATCAAGGGGGGTGGCGCAAGTGCGGCCCCGATGACCCCGATCTCCTTGGCGGGATGGTATGATTGCGCGGGCAAAACACGATTTCGGGGTCTGCTTATCAATAGGCAAAGCCCGCAATCGCCGAGGATTGCTCATGCTTGTTGACGATGTCCAAGAAAATGATATATTAATAAACAGTTAGTTTTTTTAAGCGTTGTTTTTTGTTTTTTAGTCTCCCTAGTTTCACCCAATTCATTGCTGAAAACCATGTCATTGATGAAAATCATGCCATCCACAATCCTGTTTGCGGGATCGAGCGCCAAGCCTCTGCTTGCCGCTCTTTTTGGCGTTTTTTGTCGTGTTCATCTTACAGCGCGTGCTCATTTCACAACGTCTGAGTTGATCGCTCGTGATGCCTCATCGCAGGCAGTGCATGCGCCTTTATTGATTGGATCCGCTGTCCTGTCGGGCAGGGACATGACGTTTTTTAAGAGAGCCTATTTCAAGACGGTTGAGACTGGTTGTGTTGCGTATTCCAAATTAGTGCCTGCCGCCTTTGCGGGTGTCTTGCTGACCAGGCTGCCTGTTACGGCGGCTTCGTTGTCTGACGCATTCGCACAGGCGCTTTCCACTCTGATCAATCCCGTGAAGCGGCCGTCCAATCCTGTTGGCGGCCTTTTTGCGTTGGGGTTCAAAGGACGCACCGATGACCGGCAATTCCAGCTCGCTCAAAGCTCGATCCCTCTTGGCTGAGAAGCGCAGGCGCAAAGTCGCCAGAGCGCTCGCCAACAGCACTGTGGTCAAACGCACTGGCGGTGGTCTCCGCACGCTTTTTCGTGCCGCTGTTTGCTATCTGGTTTCGACCAGCCTTGTGGCTGCCCAGGTCGCGAGTGTTCTGCCTACCGGCGGATCGGTGGCTTCGGGTGCGGCGAGCATCGCTGCGTCCAATGCCAATGCGCTCACGATTGCGCAAACGAGCCGTAATGCGGTCATCAATTGGAACAGCTTCTCGATCGGTGCCGGCAATACCGTGACCTTCCAGCAGCCCGATGCCGGATCGGCCGTGCT
>CANGQA010000132.1 GCA_947455995.1 Hyphomicrobiales bacterium
GAATAGGGGCCCCAATAGGCCGAGCGCTTCCACGAGGCCGCCGAGGACATCAGCACCACACGTCCGGCATCGGATTTATGCAGCAGAGGATCAAACGACCGGATCATCCGGTAATTGGCAGTTACATTAACGGCCATCACCTGATCCCAGTCCTTGGGCGAGACATGGCCGAGCGGCGATAGTGGCCCCAAAGTGCCGCCATTGCCGATGAAGATGTCGAGCTTGCCCCAACGCTCGAAAATGGCGGCGCCCAGCCGGTCGAGCGCGTCCCCGTCCTTGAGGTCGATGGGCACCAGCGTGGCCGCTTGTCCGCCTGCCGCACGGATGGCATCGTCAAGCTCTTCCAGCCCGCCTTGGGTGCGTGCGACGGCCACCACATGGGCACCGGCCTTACCGAGCAAAATAGCGGTTTCACGCCCGATCCCGCGTGTCGCACCTGTGATCACAGCGATCCGGTTAGACAGATCGGGAAGTTTAATGTCTGATTGTGTCATGGGGTCAGCCTATCTCAGCCAGCATGGATAATTGTTGTTTGGTCCCTGTATCGTTCTGGTCGGTCAGTCCAGTGGGATAATCTCCTGTAAAGCAATGGTCTGTAAATTGGGGGCAAGCCATGTCGCGTCCAGTTTCACCCATGGCGCGGTAGATACCGTCGACTGAAAGGAATGCCAGGCTGTCGCAGCCAATGTAACGGCGCATTTCTTCCAGTGAATGGGTGGCTGCCAGCAGATTTTTGCGCTCTGGCGTATCGATGCCATAATAATCGGGATGGGTGATCGGCGGGCTGGAAATACGAAAATGCACTTCTTTAGCGCCTGCATCGCGCATCATCTGCACGATTTTGACTGAAGTTGTGCCGCGCACGATGGAATCGTCGATCAGCACGATGCGCTTGCCCTTCACAACCGAGCGGTTAGCCGAATGTTTCAATCTTACGCCCAATTCGCGCACCGATTGGGTGGGCTGGATAAAGGTGCGGCCGACATAATGGTTGCGGATAATGCCGAGCTCGTAAGGAATTCCGGCTGCTTGGGCATAACCAAGCGCGGCAGGGACGCCAGAATCGGGAACAGGTACCACCACATCGGCTTCAACACCGGATTCCATGGCCAGTTCTGCGCCCATGCGCTTGCGCACATCATAAACAGGTCGTCCATGAACGATGGAGTCGGGACGGGCAAAATAGATGAATTCGAAAATACAGGGCCGTGCGGCTTGTTGCGGGAAAGGCTTGATCGATTCAATCCCGTCCTCGGAAATCACGACAATTTCCCCGTTTTCGATATCGCGGACGAACCGGGCTCCGATGATATCGAGCGCACAGGTTTCAGAGGCCAGAATATAGCGGCCATCGAGTTCACCCAGAACCAGAGGGCGGATGCCGAGCGGGTCTCGTGCGCCCACCAGCTTTTTATTGGTCAGACCAACAAAGGAATAGGCGCCTTCAAGCTGCATCAGCGCGTCGGTAAAACGCTCGATAAAGCGTTTGGAACGGCTGCGCGCCACAAGATGCAGGATCACTTCGGTATCCGAGGTGGATTGGCAGATCGCCCCGTCATGCACCAGCTTGCGGCGCAGGGTCAGGCCATTGGTTAGATTGCCGTTATGGGCCACGGCAAAGCCGCCGCCGTCGAGTTCGGCAAACAGGGGTTGCACATTGCGCAAAATGGTTTCACCGGTGGTGGAATAGCGCACATGGCCAATCGCCAGATGTCCGGTCAGCCGTTCAATGGTTTGGCGGTCGGAGAAATTGTCGGCCACCAGGCCCATCCGTCGTTCGGAATGGAAGCGCTTGCCATCGAAGGACACAATACCTGCGGCTTCCTGGCCGCGATGCTGCAAGGCATGCAGGCCGAGCGCAGTAATGGCGGCCGCTTCGGGATGACCAAAGATCCCGAAAACCCCGCATTCCTCGCGCAGCCGATCGGCGTTGAGCTCCAAATCAAGACCACCATCCATCGTGTCTGAAGCGATCATTTCTGGTTCCATTCTGTTAGGCGGTGGGCCGTTTGTCACTCGGGTACAGGAGATAGTGTCGGGTTCGTCGAAGTGTAAGTGCGGTCAGACGCATGCCATCAATGCACCCACTGTCTCAACGCTTAGCCCCCTGAGGGGTGGAGGATTCGATCAGGCGCTGCAAGCCCTGTTGATCCACCTGTTTCGTTGGGGCTGTATTGCCTGAAGCCGGTGGAGTGGTGGTTATTGTCACAGGTGGATTGGGCGCAGGTGTATTGGGCGCAGGGGCAACGGCCCCCGATCTGGCAGGCGGGGCAGGGGGTGCCGCTTGAGGGGGAGCGTCTGATGGATTGGTGGTCTTTTTGGTGGTTGTGTCGTCGATTGCCTTGCGGAACGGGGCAAGGAATTCTGGATTATCAGGCATGGCAGCAAAAATTGCTTCGCTCGATGCTTTTAAAACAGGGCGCAATCGGGCATCGCGCAACCAGTCAGGCTGGGACTTTTCGCCGACAAGCGTGTCGAAAAACATGAAGGCGACAATGGCAATCAGCAAGCCGCGTGCAGCCCCGAACAACAGGCCCAAAGTCCGATCCAGCGTGCCGATCGCGGAATCAAGGATCAGATCGGACATTTTCGTGGTGATCAGCGAGACCAAAATCAATGTCAGCAGAAAGACCGAGGCAATCGCGGCAGCCAGTGCCAGTTTCGGATTGGGGATCATCGGCGCCAGATAGGTCAAAGCCATAGGATGGAGATAGTAGGCCGCGATTGATGCTGCCGCCCATGATGCAACCGCCAGCACTTCGCCGGTAAAGCCGCGGACCCAAGAAAAGATCGCGGAAAGCAACATAATTCCCAAAATGGCGAGATCAACCGGATTGACGGGAAGTTGGTTCATTCTAAGTCCTGACGCATTAACCTGCTTGCAAAACCCGATCTGTTACAGAGCGCAACAGTTGAGGCCCTTATAGACTGCCTCACTTCGTGCGTCACCCTTGATCAGTGGATTGGGGCTTGCGTTTCTGTGGAGTATTGACAGCAATTCCGGCGACAAGGTCGGTGACATCGCCGCCGGCCTCTAGAGTGATATCGTGGCGCCCTTGGCCGTCCAATCCGGCTTTGGGGAGAAAAGCTGAATGAAACCCGAGCTTTGCGGCTTCTTTGAGGCGCGCGGAGGTTTGTGAGACAGGCCGCAGGGCCCCCGTCAGGGCGACTTCGCCGATATAAACGCGGTCGGCAGGTAAAGCAGCCCCGGTGAGTGATGAAATCAGCGCGGCCGCAGCGGCGGCATCGGCGGAGGGTTCAACGATTCGCAAACCGCCCGCGACATTCAAAAAAACATCATAGGCACCCAGCTTCAAACCCGCATGGGTTTCCAGAACCGCGATCAGCATTGACAGGCGGTTCTGATCCCAGCCGACCACCGCGCGGCGCGGGGTGCCCAGCGAGGTCGGGGCAACCAGCGCCTGAAATTCAACCAGCAAGGGGCGCGTTCCTTCCATCCCGGCAAAGACAGCGGTGCCAGGCGAGGTGCTGTCGCGTCCTGCCAGAAACAAAGCGGAGGGATTGGGCACTTCTGCCAGACCCGCGCCTGTCATCTCGAACACGCCGATTTCATCGGTCGGTCCAAAGCGGTTTTTCATGGCCCGCAGGATGCGGAAGTGATGCGCGCCATCGCCCTCAAACGAGGCAACGGCATCCACCATATGCTCGACCACGCGCGGACCGGCAATCTGTCCGTCTTTGGTGACATGGCCGACCAGGATAACCGCCGCACCCGATGTTTTGGCGTGGCGGATCAGGATTTGCGCCGCACCGCGCACCTGCGTGACCGTGCCGGGCGCCGATTCAATCCCTTCAGACCACATGGTCTGGATCGAGTCGATGATCACCAGACGTGGCGGCGCACCTTGCGACAGGGTGGCGACGATGTCTTCGACATTGGTTTCTGCCGCCAGTTCCACCGCAGCCGAGGCAAGCCCTAGCCGTTCGGCCCGAAGCCGAACCTGTCCCACTGCTTCTTCACCCGATATGTACACAACCCGATGGCCAAGCCCCGCAACAGCCGCACAGGCTTGCATCAACAGTGTCGATTTACCGATGCCGGGCTCCCCGCCGAGCAAGATCACCGATCCGCGGACGAAGCCGCCGCCGGTCACTCGGTCAAGCTCGGCTATCCCCGAGGCAATGCGTGGTGCATCTTCGGGACTGCCTGAAAGGCCTTCCAAGGCAAAAATACGGCCCTTGCCGCGTTGTCCGCGGGGCAGAGAGCCTCCACCGGGCAGGGGTGCGGTTGCACTTTCCTCGGCAATGGTGCTCCAGCCTCCACAGGCATCGCAACGGCCCTGCCAGCGCGTATAGACCGCCCCGCAAGCCTGACAGGCGAAAGATGAAGTCCGTTTGGCCATTTATCCGCCCAGATAGGTTCGTGTGTAGCGCGGGCTAAGGGAGGTCAGTATCAGATAACCGATCGTACCTGCCATCTGACCAACACGGTCGATGTCGAGCTCCCCGCCGATGACCGTAACCATCACCCCGCGCTGGACATGTTCGGGAAGGGCATCAGTGGCGTCGATGATCATCAGATCCATCGACAGGCGGCCCACAATCGGACACAGCGTTTGTCCGATCAGCACCTCGCCGACCGGTTGATCCGCCTGGGGCGGCAGACGCGGGAAGCCGTCAGCATAGCCCAGTGAGATCGTGACGAGGACCGTTGGCCGCTTGGCCTGCCAGCGCGCATTATAGCCGA
>CANGQA010000133.1 GCA_947455995.1 Hyphomicrobiales bacterium
CAAAGAAGCCGGCGATCACAAAACCCAAGAGCGGCAGGAATACGATTGCCTGAACCATGTGCATGTCGCGCGGGACGAACCCGCTCAGCCCTTCATCATGTTAATGTCTTCAACCGCGATAGAACCGCGATTACGATAAAATACGACCAAAATGGCCAAACCAATGGCCGCTTCCGCTGCGGCCACGGTCAGAATCAGCAGAGCGAACACCTGCCCGATCAGATCACCTGCGAAGCTCGAAAAAGCAACGAGATTTATATTGACCGCCAGCAAGATGAGTTCCACCGACATCAGAATGACGATCACGTTCTTGCGGTTTACAAAGATTCCGAACACGCCGAGCGTAAACAGAATGGCCGCAACAGTCAGGTAATGTTCGAGTCCGATCACCATTGTTCCCTCACAATCCCTGCCCGGGCTTGACGGACTTGATGTCCATAGCCGACTGCTTGTTGCGCGCCACCTGTGCACCGATATCCTGACGCTTGACGCCCGGCTTGTGCTGCAAGGTCAGGACGATTGCCCCGATCATTGCCACCAGCAAGACCATGCCGGCAGCTTGGAAATAAAAGACATGCTCTGTGTAGAGCACACGGCCCAGGGCCGCCGTATTGGACAAGCCGTCATGAGCGGCCTGAGCAACATGTGCGGCCTGATGCAGGGAATCTGGAGCGGTGTAATATGTGCCGAGCACCAGAACCAGTTCGATCAGGAAAACAATCCCCAACAGACCGCCGAAGGGAAGATAATCGAGAAAACCTTCACGCAACTCCGAGAAATCGACATCCAGCATCATGACAACGAACAGGAACAGCACGGCCACAGCGCCGACATAGACCACGATCAGAATCATAGCCAGGAACTCTGCCCCCAACAGCAGGAACAGGCCCGCCGCATTCACGAAGGCCAAAATCAGGAACAGCACCGAATGTACAGGATTGCGCGAAGCCACGACCATGAAGGCCGATGCCACTGCGACACCTGAAAACAGGTAGAAAAAGGCGGCTGCCACGCTCATCTGGTCCGCTCCTGCATCAGTCTCGCTCCTGTCGGTTGCCTGTCCGGGCAACGATTGAAATCCATGTGTCACCGCTCGGAGTGACGATCGTCTATAGTCGAGCCGCCATTCAGCGGCAATTCGTCTTATCGATAAGGCGCATCCATCCGCAAATTGCGTTGAATTTCGCGCTCCCAGCGTGCACCGTTATCGAGCAATTTTTGCTTGTCGAAGAACAATTCCTCGCGTGTTTCGGTCGCGAATTCAAAATTCGGTCCTTCAACAATGGCATCCACAGGACAGGCTTCCTGACAGAAACCGCAATAGATGCACTTGGTCATGTCGATGTCATAACGGGTGGTACGGCGGGTGCCGTCATTGCCACGCGGAGCAGCTTCGATGGTGATGGCCTGAGCAGGGCAAATAGCCTCGCACAATTTGCACGCAATGCAGCGTTCTTCCCCGTTGGGATAGCGGCGCAACGCATGTTCACCACGAAAACGCGGAGAAACCGGATTTTTTTCAAACGGATAGTTGATGGTCGCTTTGGGCTTGAAGAAATAGCGCATCGACAGAAAGAACGCCGAAACGAACTCCTTGAGCAACAGCGATTGAGCAGCCTGTGCCAGCCTCATCATCCACCACCTTACCGGGCACCATCGCCCGCTTCCAAAACGCTCAGGGAATGAAAAGCAACAATCCCACGAGATAGCCTATCACCGGAAAGGCTCCGAGGGTCATCACGACGATGACCACACGCAGCACCTTCAATTTTCTCTCAAACAGTGTCAGGTCCGACGATATGTCGTCCGCATGAACCCGTTTTAACCGCATCTGGACGACGCCGATCACAATCTTGTAATCGATATAGCCCAGTACAAACCCTATCAGTGCTCCAATCAGTTCAGGATGGGACAGCGCAAGCGTCAGTCTGTCCATCTTACCTTCCCCTTGTGACCGCACCCATCCTTAGTGCACACCTCCCAGAGACGTGAATTGCAAAACGCTGGCGACAACGATCACCATCACCAGGGAGAGTGGTAAAAACACCTTCCAGCCCAAACGCATCAGCTGATCATAGCGATAGCGCGGCACAAAGGCTTTCACCATGGCAAACATGAAGAAAACGAATGAAACCTTGATCACAAACCAGATAATGCCCGGAACATAGGTAAAAGGTTCCATATTGATCGGGGGCAACCAGCCGCCAAGAAACAATATTGTTGTTAAAGCACACATCATGACGATGGCGACATATTCGCCAAGCATGAAGAGCATGTAGGGCGTCGAGCCGTATTCGACCATAAAACCGGCCACCAGTTCCGATTCCGCTTCAGGCAAATCAAAAGGCGGACGGTTGGTTTCGGCCAAAGCCGAGATAAAGAAGATCACAAACATCGGAAAAAGCGGCAGCCAGTACCAGCCGAACAGACCGTATTTCGTATCTTGTGCTTTCACGATGTCATTGAGATTGAGTGATCCGGCGCATAGCAAGACAGTAATGATCACGAAGCCGATTGAAACCTCGTATGACACCATCTGTGCGGCAGAACGCAATGCACCCAGAAACGGATATTTGGAATTGGAAGCCCAGCCCCCCATGATGACGCCATAAACCCCGAGAGAGGAAATGGCGAAAACATAGAGGATCCCGACGTTCAGATCGGCAACAGCCCAGCCATCGGCAACAGGCACCACGGCCCAACCGGCCAAAGCCAGCGTTGCTGTAACAATGGGAGCAAGCAAAAACACGGCTTTACTGGCTCCGGCAGGAATCACAGGCTCTTTCAGCACAAATTTCAGCAAATCGGCGAAAGATTGAAGCAGGCCAAACGGACCTACAACGTTAGGACCGCGGCGCAACTGCACAGCCGCCCAGATTTTACGGTCGGCCAGCAGCGCAAAAGCAACATAGGTCAACAACACCACCAGAACCAACAGGCTCTTGGCAACCATCAAAACCAGCGGGAAGAACCAGCCTTCTGTCCAGATACTTGTGGTCATCCTCGCGCGCTCCTTATTCCGCAGCCATCGGCAAACGGTTGGCAGCCAAGGCGGAGCATTCCGCCATGGTTGCCGAGGCCCGCGCGATAGGATTGGTCAGATAGAAATCGGTCACACCATGGTGGAACGGCTCGGAAGCGATCGGCCCCTTATGCTGTGCCACACTTGTCATATAGCCGGCATCGAGGGGAGCAATTTGCTCAAGACCAGCCAAATGGGGATGGACGGCGAACAAAGCAGTTCGCAGTTCGGACAGCGAGTCGAACGGCAATTTCTTGCCTAAAGCGTCCGATAGAGCCCGAACGATCGCCCAATCCTCACGCGCATCACCAGGCGGGAACGAGGCCCGATTGGCGCGCTGGACACGCCCCTCGGTATTCACATATAGCCCGGATTTTTCCGTATAAGCCGCAGCCGGCAAGATGACATCAGCCCGGTGCGCGCCCTTGTCGCCATGTGAGCCTATATAGACGACAAAAGCACCGGCAGAGATGTCGATTTCATCCGCACCAAGCAGAAATAGGACATCAACTGCACCCGCCTGGGCCATCTCGACAGCGCTCAAGCCTCCCTCACCCGGCACAAAACCGAGATCAAGCGCACCGACGCGTGAAGCAGCTGTATGAAGAACGGCCAAACCATTCCAGTCATCGCGCTGTGACAATTGGGTGCTGGCAGCCAGAATAGCAGCCGCATCGGTGCGTTGAAGGGCCGATTGACCAACGATGACCAGCGGATGCTTTGCTGATTTCAAAACATCGGCAAACTCACCTTTGCCAGCGACCAGATCGGTCAAAATCTGCGGATTATTGCCCAGATCAACCGTGTCATAGGTCCAGTCGGCAGGCGCAGCGAGGGTTGCAATCTTGACGCCGCCCATCCGCCAGCGCTTGCGGATGCGGGCATTGAGCACGGGTGCTTCCTTGCGCGGATCTGACCCGACGATGAGGATGGCATCGGCCTGCTCAATTCCAGCAATAGCTGGATTGAATATATAGGACCCGCGCCCCCAAGCCGGATTGATCTGCGACCCATCCTGGCGGCAATCCACATTGACCGAGCCGATTTTGTCCATCAACTGCTGTAAGGCATAGACATCTTCAACCGATGCAAGATCACCGGCGATTGCACCGATTTTTGATGATTTCTTGCCCTTCAAATGAGCAGAAATTTTGTTAAACGCATCATTCCAAGTGGCTGCAACAAGTTTGCCCTTGTTGCGTATATAGGGCCGATCGAGACGTTGCGATTTCAAACCATCCCATATGAAACGGGATTTATCGGAAATCCATTCTTCATTCACCGCCTCGTTCAGACGCGGCAAAATCCGCATCACTTCACGGCCGCGTGAGTCGATGCGGATGGCTGAACCAACAGCATCCATCACATCCACGGATTCGGTCTTGGTTAACTCCCATGGGCGAGCCGTAAAGGCATAGGGCTTTGAAGTCAGCGCACCCACGGGACAAAGGTCAATAATATTGCCCTGCATTTCCGACGTCATGGCCTGTTCGAGATAGGAGGTGATTTCCATATCCTCACCACGGCCAATCGCGCCCAGATCGGTCACACCTGCCACTTCGGTCGAGAAGCGGAC
>CANGQA010000134.1 GCA_947455995.1 Hyphomicrobiales bacterium
AAACCGTCTTGCTTGCGGTGCGACAGAAGCAAAATGCCCATCAACCATGCCGGAAGGCCGATGCCGAGCCCGAATACCAGTCCGGCCGGACCTGCAACAATCGCGGTAATCGTCAAAGTGCCCACTGCCGTGCCGATCAGTGCGGCGCGCGGGCCCCAGCCCAAAGCGGTGATCAGGATCGGGAGGGGGGCCAGCATATCGAGGACGAGCGCAAACACGCTTCCGGTTCTGACAACCAGAAACAGCAGTGCCGCTGCAAGGCCGGAGGCCAATCCTATGGGGAGTATGCCGTTCATCGTCGAGCTGTCCCGCACCCTGCGGTTAGGGGAGAATGCTCCCCAACCAATCCCGCCATGCCTCATGCAGTAACGGGTGACCAAAATCCCGCCAAAGGCAGGGATCAAAGAGGTCAAGGCAGCAGATGAGCCGCCTTGACCGAAAGCGTGTTGCTCTTAGGCAATCACGTAAGGCAGGAGGCCGAGGAAGCGTGCGCGCTTGATGGCCTGAGCCAGTTCGCGTTGCTTCTTGGCCGATACAGCCGTGATGCGGGATGGAACGATCTTGCCGCGCTCGGAAATATAGCGGGAAAGCAAACGTGTATCCTTGTAGTCGATCTTCGGCGCATTCGGACCCGTGAACGGGCAGGACTTACGACGACGGAAAAAGGGACGACGTGGAGCTGCAGTGGTCATCAGTGAGCCTCATCAACTGAAGATTCATCGGAACGAGGGCGAGGAGCGCGGTCTGAGCGGCCTGCACCGCCACCACCGAAGCGGCCACCGCCGCCGCCACCACCACCACCAAAGCGACCACCGCCACCGCCGCCGCCGCCGAAGCCGCGGTCACCGCCGAAGCCGCGATCTTCGCGATCATCGCGGTCACGCTTCTGCAGCATCACGGACTGACCTTCTTCCAGCTCTTCGACACGAATGGTCATAAAGCGGATGATGTCTTCGTTGATGCGCATCTGACGTTCCATTTCAGCAACTGCCGAAGCAGGAGCATCCAGGTTCATCAGTGTGAAATGGGCTTTGCGGTTCTTGCGGATCCGGTAAGCGAGAGCCTTCAGGCCCCAATGCTCAACCTTAGATACCTTACCGCCATTCTGCTCGATGATCCCTTTGAGGGTCTCGGTCAGGGTTTCTACCTGCTGTGCGGTCACATCCTGACGCGCAATATAGATATGCTCATAAAGAGGCATTCATTTGGCCTTTCACCGTTGTGCGACCCCGACGCTAAGCCCTTCGAGCCTCGCCAAAGGCCCGAACGGGAGGTTGTCCGAAGGCGGAGACACCGGAAGGCGAACCACCATGGTTCTGCCGGAATGATCCATTCCGGTCTTCCGTTAAGCCCCCAGCCGGAGCCGCTCGAACGCGCCTTTTAGGATCCTTTGGCGAAAAACGCAAGTGCCACCCATGCCAAAACCGACAATTTAGCCTCGCAGCTGTATTCGTTTTGCAATCCGTATGGGCAAGCAGCTGAAACCGGCAAGGATCAGAGCAGGCTTTCATTGTCTTGAGGGGGGTATTTATGCTCTAACAGCAAAGATATAGTTATTCTAAAGCGAGATTTCCCATGCTTTTCTTCCAATCCGGTTCCGTACGCCTTGCCTTTATCGACTCGCCTGCAGAGGGGGACGAGAAGGGGGCTATTGTGCTTGTGCATGGTTTTGCCTCCAACCATGCGGTGAACTGGGTCAATACCCAATGGGTCAAGGTGCTTAATCGTGCCGGTTATCGTGTTGTTGCGCTTGATAATCGCGGGCATGGACAGAGCGAGAAACTTTATGAGCCCGCGGCCTATCATGCCCAGACCATGGCCCAGGATGTGGTGCATTTGCTTGATCATCTCGGCCTGCCAAAGGCAGACATCATGGGCTATTCGATGGGTGCGCGCATTACGGCACATATGGCACTCTATCATCCAGCCCGCGTCCGTTCGGCCTTGCTCGGCGGATTGGGAATCCATCTCGTCGAGGGTGTCGGCCTGCCGTTGGGGATTGCCGATGCGATGGAAGCCCCTTCAGTCGAGCACCTGACCGATCCGATGCAGCGGATGTTTCGGGCCTTTGCCGAACAGACGGGCAGCGATTTGAGGGCCCTGGCGGCCTGCATCCGCGGCTCGCGGCAGGTCTTGAGTGCACAGGAGGCGGGGCAGATCAAGGTTCCGGTGCTGATTTCGGTGGGCACCAATGATCCGGTAGCGGGTGATCCGCATCCTTTGGGTGCATTGATAAGCGGGGCGCAGGTGTTCGACATCGAAGGGCGCGACCACAATCTGGCGGTTGGAGACAGAAGCCATAAAGAAGCGGTTTTAGCGTTTCTATCGCAACGAATTTGATGGTAAATTCTAACGATTGACTGATGAGTCGTGCGTTTCTTGGCGTAATCCGTTTTACAAAGCCCTTGAAGCCGAAGGTAGATCATGACCAAGACGCTAGTGTCACATCCCGCATCGCATGGCTCCGAAGCCGTGACCCGTCTGGATCCTTTGTGGACCCGCATCAGGCTGGATGCTCAGACGGCGATAAAAAACGAGCCTGCTTTATCCGGCTTGATGCAATCTGCGGTGCTCGCTCATGACGGCTTTGCCACGGCTGTGATCGGCCGGCTTGCCTCCCGTCTGGCACACCCTGCCGTGTCCTATGAGGTCTTGATGGGGACATTGGGGGATCTGGTCAGCCATGATCCGCTCTTGACCGAAGCCATGGTGGCCGATTGTCTGGCGGTTGCCGACCGCGATCCCGCGTGCACCCGGCTTTTGGAGCCTTTGCTCTATTTCAAAGGCTACCACGCATTGCAGACGCACCGTTTCGCCCACACATTGTGGTGCGCTGGACGGCATGATTTCGCACTTTATCTGCAAAGCCGCTCCTCAGAAGTGTTCCAGACCGATATTCACCCTGCGGCCCGCATCGGCAAAGGGGTGTTTCTCGATCATGCCACCGGGCTTGTGGTCGGTTCGACGGCGGTGATCGAGGATGATGTGTCGATGCTGCAGGATGTCACATTGGGCGGCACCGGTAAGGATCAGGGTGACCGCCACCCGAAAATCCGCCGCGGGGTGCTGATCGGTGCTGGCGCTAAAATTCTCGGGAATATCGATATCGGCCAATGTGCGCGGGTGGCGGCAGGGTCTGTTGTGCTGCACGACGTCCCGCGCAACACCACGGTGGCCGGTGTGCCGGCCAAAGTGGTCGGCGAGGCGGGTTGTGCGGAACCCGCCCGTACCATGGATCAGATCTTGGCCGACAAGAATATCTCTGACTAATAAGTCATTTGCCTTCAGCATGTTGGCCATTAAAGCCAAATTGCTAACGCCTCTTAGGGGCAATCACGGCTTGCAGCTTGCCGCTTGGCATGGCAATGCGTGTTGCAAGAAAACACACTGACTCGTGGTTGCCGGCACAAAGGCTGGGGCGTACACAGAATTGAACAGGATAGATGTGATGGATAAGGTCGAACTTCAGAAATTGCAGGATTATCTGCGTCGTCTTTATGGCAACGCAGCCATTCGCGTGACTGCCCGCCCGAAGCTCAAAGATTCGGCGGAAGTTTTTGTTGGCGAGGAATTTGTCGGTATTATCTCGCTTGATATCGAAGATGGCGACCGCTCTTATGCGTTTGTCCAGTCGATTCTCGACATTGATCTGGAAGACAATCACGACGACTGACTTTTTTCAAAGGGGCCTGTGATGGCACTGTACCAACTAGAAGACCGCATCCCTGAACTTCCCGCAGATGACCGTTACTGGATCGCTCCCGATGCAAAAGTGATTGGCAGCGTCAGGCTGGGAGTGGATTGCTCGATCTGGTTCGGAGCGGTGCTGCGCGGTGACAACGAGTTGATCGACCTGTTGGAAGGCACCAATATTCAGGATGGCAGCGTACTGCACACAGATATGGGCTTTCCGATGAGCATCGGTCCCTTTGCTACGGTCGGACATGCTGCCATTCTGCATGGCTGCACAATTGGCGAAGGTTCGCTGGTCGGCATGGGTGCGACCATTCTGAACGGTGCCAAAATCGGCCGCTATTCTTTGGTTGGTGCCCATGCCTTCGTTGGCGAGGGCAAGGAATTTCCGGATTACTCGCTCATTGTCGGTTCGCCCGCCCGCGTCATCCGTACGCTGGACGAGGACGCAGCAAAGCGTGTCCGCGCCACATCCGAAGGCTATATCAAAAATTACAAACGATTTTCCAAAGGCCTCAAGGCACTTTGATGCGGTTGCCCGTCTGGCAAACAGGATGGATCAGCGGGCTGGGGATGCAGTGGTAAGGCTGTCGGAGCCATCGCCAAAATAGACCCAGACGTTCTGGTCCTCATGAGATTGGCGCTTAATGAATTTATAGCTGGTTTTTTGCCATGGCTTGATGGTGCTGGTGCGGCTGTCCAGGATCATGTCGCCCCGATCGGTGCGAACCATCAGCACGGCATGGCCTTCACCATGCGTGTCACGCACCACGGTCATCATAAGGGTTTGACGCGGCATGCCTGCGTCCATCAGCAATTTACGCTTGAGCAGTTGCAAA
>CANGQA010000135.1 GCA_947455995.1 Hyphomicrobiales bacterium
TCCCCCATGCGGGGCAACGATGTCGTTAAAGGTTTTCATCGCCTCGATCAGCAGGATCTTGTCCCCGGCATTCACGGTCGAGCCGACCTCGACATAGGCCTTGGCTTCAGGAGAGGGACGACGATAGGCCGTGCCGACCATTGGTGAAGGCACGCCGCCAGCCACTTCTTTCGGCTTGGGTTGTGTGTGGTGGTTGGCCGCAGTCACCACAGGGGCGGCAATCGGTGAGGGAGCAGGCACCGAAAGAGCAACTGGTGCGGCATGGGTGATCTGACGGGCAACACGGATGCGCAGATCACCTTTTTCCACTTCGATTTCGCTGAGATGCGTCTCTGTCAGCATTTTGGCAAGCTGGCGTACCAGTTTGGGGTCGATGGCTGAATGATCGGCATTGTGTTTGTCAGTCATGATCTGGATATCCGTTGCTGTCTATTTGATGATTCGACACTCATCAATCTCTCTCATGTTCATAAACAATCACGGGCTTGGGGGAAAGATTGTTCTTTTAGTCCACCAAATCCGTGAAAAAAGATGGTTGATTATCCGCACTTTGCCTTGCCGCAGCGACGGGTATTTTCAATCGCCGATTTCAACGCATCATAACCAACAGCACCGAACACAACCTCGTTGCCAACAACATAGGCCGGCGTCCCTTGCAAACGCAGGGCATCGGCGATGGTCATGGTTTCCGAAATCAGGTTTTTGGTGTCAGTTGAATCGATATCCTTGTTGAGCTTGGCCACATCGGCTCCCAGATCCTTGGCCACCGATAAAGCGCGGTCTTTGCCAACGCGTCCTTTGCTTTCCAATAATTTCTGGTGAAATTCCAGATATTTGGCACCGGAAAACTGCTGGCGGGCCGCAACGGCGACAAGAGCAGCCTCGACCGATTCCGGTCCCAATACTGGAAAATCACGGATCACCACCCTTAATTTGGCGTCATCCTTGACCAGTTTCACCAGATCATTGAGTGCAGTTTTGCAATAGCCGCAATTATAGTCGAAAAATTCGACCAGAGTGACATCCCCTTTAGGGTTCCCGATAACCGTCGACCGCGCCGATTGGCTTAAAGCAGGCATCAATTCAGTGACCGCTTTGGCCTGGGCGATTTTTTCATTCTCGGTCTGCCGTTTTTCTAACTCGTTCATCGCCTCCTGAATGATTTCGGGATTGGCGATCAGATATTCCTTGATGAGAGTGCGGATCGATTCTTTCTGTTCCGCCGAAAAATCCGCAGCCCGTGCTGACTGCGGCAAAAGCATCACCAGGACCAGACCGAAGACAGCCAGAACCGACGCACAGCGTGCAGGCCATGACCGAAGTATATGAGAATGTGTCGTCACAAAAATATCCTTTACTAGTCTACCGATCAGGTTTTCGGCGGGCGGTAATTCAGAATCTCGTCAGCCTTGAACCAGGCCGGTGTATTCGGCGTTAACTGGTCTTTGGCACGCGAGGCGTGATTGGCGGCAGCGCTGTAATCACCTGCATAAAAATAGGCGCGGGCGGAATTAAGTTCGGCCTGGCCGATCTGTCCCTTACGACCATAGGCGGTTGCCAGATGGCGATAGCCATCGGGGCTGTCAGGTTCGCGCTGCACGGCATTGGACAATTCCGAAATGGCTTCATCCAGATAGGCCGGATTTTCCGAGGCGACCAGTGCGTGTCCCAACAGAATACGGATCAGTCCCGCACCGGGGGCCAGCGATACAGCCTTGCGCAAATCAGCAATTGCCTCTTTGGCGCGACCGAATTCCAGCAGGCATTGCCCGCGCAACTCCCAGAAATAGGGATTTTGGGGCTGTTCCTTGATCAACCCGTCAATCTTGGTCAAGGCCTCGCTGATCCGCTTGGTTCGATAATCAACAATGGCGCGGGCATAGCGGGCCGGTTGGGAATTATCCGACAGGGGATAGCGGCGACCGACTTCGGAAGTGGTGGCCATGAAGCCGAACAGTTTTGCACGGGCCATGTCATGCCGTGCTTGCAAGGCAGGCGGATCTTTGACGTTCAGGTAAGCACTTTTAGCGGCGAGAGCTTCAAGATTGGCAATGCGCTCGGTCGGTAAAGGATGGCTAAACGTATAGGGATCAATGCCGCTGGTGCGGAAAATCGATTCTTGGGAGAATCGCTGGAATGTATCAAGCAGGCCTTTCGGGGATTGATGGGTGGCGTTGAGAAAGTCGACAGCCGAGCGGTCGGCGGCTTGTTCCTCGGACCGCTGATACGACAAAAGACTGCGCCGCACGATTTCTTGCGGACCCATCACAATACCAGCCAAGCCGCTACCCGTGGTGCCGACCTGCCCCGAGGTGCCGCCGTGCCCGCCACCGGAAGCAGCTGCTACTGCTGCTCCCGCGCCCAGCAACATGCCGACAACCGAGAGGATTTGCGCGGTGGCAAGCTGCTGGTGCAGCCGGGACAAATGCCCGCCTTTGATGTGGCCGGCTTCATGGGCGATGACCCCGATAATCTCGTTGGGGGTTTTTGCATCCATAATCGCGCCGGTATTAATGAACATCCGCCTTTCACCTGCCACGAAGGCATTGAAACTGCGATCGCCCATTAAAATGATCGTCGTATTGGTGGCCCCGACCCCTGCGACATTGAAAATCGGGCGGGCATAATCGCGCAACAGATTCTCGACCTCGGCATCGCGGATAAGGCCCTTCATCTCCTGGGCATTGGCGGCAATCGGGGTCAGCATGGTTGCAAAACATAAGCCGAGGGCAACAGAGCGATTCGCCCAATCACGCAATCGTGTTCGGCTGGACAAAGGGGCACCGGTCAGCGTGGCGTGGTCAACAGATCCGTTCATAACAGTCGCTGCTAAAATGTTAATGCTTTGCATGCAGTTAAGGCTTATCACGCTTACTCGTCAATTCACACAGCTTGGATCAAAGCTGTTTTACTTCATGCCCGATTAAGAGATGATAGCCTCTATGACCACCAATAACGGCAAAGACATGACCAAATCGATGAGCCCACAACCCTCCAAACGCGGTGAAGTTGCACCGTTTCTGGCAATGGACGTGTTTGCCGCAGCGGTCAGGCGGGAGCGCGAAGGCCATAGCGTTGTCCATATGGAAGTCGGCCAGCCAGGTGCGCCAGCGCCCTTGGCCGTGCGACAAGCAGCCAAGCAGGCGCTCGATATCGGCAGGATCGGCTATACCGAAGCTTTGGGCATGCGGTCCTTGCGCGAGAGGATCGCCAGACATTACCACGAAACCTATGGCGTAACGGTATCCGCTGATCGGGTGGCGGTGACCACCGGGTCTTCGGCGGGGTTTATCCTGTCGTTCCTCTCCATGTTCGAGGTGGGTGACCGTGTGGCCATCGCCTCTCCGGGCTATCCCGCCTATCGCAACACGCTGACCGCGTTGGGGCTGGAACCTGTCACAATAGAAACCTCTGCGGCGACAGGTTGGGTGGTCACAGGTGAGGCCATTGCCAAGGCTCATGCTCAAACGCCGCTCAAAGGGGTGTTGGTGATGAGCCCCGCCAATCCTTCAGGAACAATGATGAGTCCCGAGGCGATCCGCGATCTGACTGAAACATGCCGCCGTTTGGGGATCTGGCTGATTTCTGACGAAATCTATCACGGGTTAACCTATGACAAGCCTGCTCAAACCGCGTTGGCATTCGATGACAATGCGGTCATCGTCAACTCCTTTTCCAAATATTACTGCATGACGGGCTGGCGCGTCGGCTGGCTGATTTTGCCACCCAGTCTGGTGCGTCCTGTCGAGCGTCTGTCGCAAAGCCTTTATATTTCTGCTCCGCAACTCAGCCAGATTGCAGCCGAAGCCGCCTTCGAGGCGGTTGAAGACCTCGAAGTCATCAAAGCCGGATATGCCCGAAACCGTCAGTTGTTTATGAAAGAGCTGCCCCATTTGGGCTTCGGACAGATGCTGCCGGTGGATGGAGCGTTTTATACTTATATCGACATCGGCCAGTTCACCAATGACTCGATGGCCTATTGCCGACGTTTGCTCGATGAAGCTGGAATTGCCGCGACACCCGGTTTGGATTTCGATCCTGATCGCGGCAACAGATATATGCGCCTGTCTTTTGCCGGAACCTATGAGGACTGCGAAAGCGCAATCGAACGGCTCGCAGGATTTCGCCGCTAGGATCACCAGAAGCACTAAGATACAAAAAAACGCCGGATGAACCGGCGTTTTTCTTGTAGTTTAAAGTCTATCAGTTGCCGGTTATGGCCGATTTGGCCTTGGCCCACCATCCGCCGCGGCGTTCTTTGTTCTCTGCGCCAACAATCACAGGTTCAGTTGCCAGCGGTTGTTCGATGACCGGAGCAGGGGCCACAACAACCGGTTCGGCCACTGCAGGTGCTGCAACCACACGGGCGGGTTCAACCGGAGCCGCACCTATCGGAGCTGGTTCAACCGGCACATGCTCAACAACCGGAGAGCTTGCCGCCAAGGTGGCTGCTTCAGCTGCTTCAATCGCTTTTTTAGAAGGCCGGCCACGCCGCTTGGCAGGCTCGACCAA
>CANGQA010000136.1 GCA_947455995.1 Hyphomicrobiales bacterium
ATCAGCTTTTCCATAATCATTGCCGGCTGGGTTTTCGCAATTCGATCCCCTTGCCCCAGATACACGGAGTCGCCCCCGGCTTCTAGGCTCACATATTGCTCCCCCAACAGACCGGAGGTCAGAATAGAGGCGATCGTGTCTTTTGAGAACTTGTAGTTTTGATCAATCCGCAAAATAGCCTTGGCTTCATAGGTCTGGCTGTCGAGTGCAATCGAATCAACACGTCCCACCACCACACCGGCACTCTTGACCGGCGCTCGCACCTTCAATCCGCCGATATTATCGAAACGGGCCTCGATGCGATAGCCTTCGCTGGTTTCAAGCCCTGTCAGATTGCCGACTTTCATAGCCAGAAACACCAGCGCCAGAAGACCGGCAGCCACAAACAACCCTACAGCGAGATCGAATTTCGATTTTTTCATCCGTTCAATCCCCGGAACATCCACACAGTCAGAACAAAATCCAGCATCAGAACCGCCAAAGACGAGGTGACCACCGTGCGGGTGGTCGCGCTGGAAACACCTTCAGCCGTGGGCGGGGCATAATAGCCCTCGAATACGGCAATCAACCCGACAGCAACGCCGAAAACAAGGCTTTTGATCAAGCCGTTGATAATATCAAGTCGAAAATCAACTCCAGCCTGCATTTGCGACCAGAACGAACCATCGTCAATCCCGATGAGTTTGACCCCGACAAGATAGGCACCGAACACCCCTGCTGCCGAAAACAAGCAAGCCAGCAAAGGCATGGATACCACAGCTGCCAGAAATCGCGGGGAAATAATTCGGGCTATCGGATTAACCGCCATCATATCCATGGCCGCGATCTGGTCTGTTGCCTGCATCAAGCCGATTTCAGCTGTCACGGCCGAACCCGCCCGTCCGGCAAACAGCAGGGCTGTGACCACCGGACCCAATTCGCGGACCAGTGAAAGGGCCACAAGCACACCGAGCGTTTCGGACGAGCCGAAGCGCTGCAGGACCTCATAGCCCTGAATTGCGAGCACCATACCGACAAACATCCCCGACACAACGATGATCAGCAAAGACCGCACGCCGGAGAAATACAATTCGCGCACCAACAGGCTGAACCGTCGTATCGGGACACCGATCACCATCATGATCGCCAGAAAGAACCGCCCTGCCAGTCCAAGCCGAGCCAGCGCGCTCAATACGCTTTGCCCCAGTCCCTCGATCATCTCGATCATACCGTTCATGGGGTATCTCCCCCGTCTCGTCCAGCACTAGCCTGTCCAGTGCCCGGTTGCCCCAAGAGCTGTTCGACAAGCGGCGGGGCCGGATAATGAAACGGCACGGGGCCATCAGGCAGACCATCCGCAAATTGCCGAACAAAGGCATCGGACGTTGTGCGCACATCATCAGGGGTCAAATCACGATAGACTTTGCCCTCAGCCAGCACGACCACCCGATCGGCGATTTTCAGACTCGCATCCAGATCATGGGTGACCACGAGAGATGTCAAACCGAAAGCGTCATTCAACCGCCGGATCAACCGCCCCACAATGCCGGTGGAAATGGGATCAAGCCCGGTAAACGGCTCGTCATAGAGCATCAGCATCGGATCAAGCGCGACAGCACGCGCCAGCGCAACGCGGCGTGCCATGCCACCCGATAATTGCGAAGGCATCAAACCCGCCGCACCGCGCAGTCCCACCGCCTGCAATTTCAGCAAGACCAGATCGCGAATCACGGATTCCGGCAAATTGGTCTGCTCCCGATAGGGAAATGCCACATTGTCAAAAACCGAAAGATCGGTGAACAGAGCTCCGAACTGGAACAGCATGCCAAAACGGGTGCGCAAAGCATAGAGTGCAGCCCTGTCGAGTTTGGGCACATTTTGCCCATCAACCAGAATTTTACCCTTATTGGGCAATATGCGGCCACCAATCAGTCCTAAAAGTGTGGTTTTACCGCTACCGGACCCGCCCATCACAGCCAGAACCTCGCCTTTGCGGACGCTCAAAGACAGGCCGCGCAAAATAGGCCTCTCATCATAGGCAAAATGCACATCCTTGATCTCGATCAGAGAAGCAGGGTGCGAGGGAGATGATTTTACAACTGACATTCCAAAGTCCATGCAGGCATAGGGCCATTACACTCTACTGCCTGTATATGGCGCAATTAAGAAGAGACAAGCAAACACTTTATCCCTTTAAAGCCGTTTTCCTGCCTATTCGTCCCGCCTGATCAGCCAGTCGCAATATAATCCCGCATGGCTCTCGATTCAGCCTCAATTTCGGCAACCCTATACTTCACCACATCACCGATCGACACCAATCCAGCCAGACGGCCATCGACAACCACAGGAAGATGGCGAAACCGTCCCATCGTCATTTTATCCATCAATTGGGGAATCGAGGTGTGCAGGTCACACGTAACCACATGCGCTGTCATAAATTCATCCACCGGACGGGTCAGGCTGGCAGGATCGGCGGCTACCGCGCGCACAATATCACGCTCGGATAAAATCCCTTTGACCTGCATTTCTGGAGAAGACACGACCAGCGCGCCGATGCGTTTTTCAGCGAGCAATCTCGCCGCATCGTGCAAACTGCTGTCAGGAGATACCGTCAGAACATGGCGTCCTTTGGTGGCGAGAATACGCTCAACACTCATGGCATAACCTCCCTGCTTTGATTTTAAGAGATCGTTCTTATGTCAATGTCCATTTCATGATCGAAAAAAATCGTTACCGCTCGTCACACGTCTGAAACTACGCCAAACAAGTGTGCGCCAAGATCACTGATCCGGCAACTCTCCATTTGGACAGGCCCGCCAACCTTAGCCAGCAAGAGGTCTTGGTGGCCTTAACGGGAGGGACCGATCGGATCGAGCATCGGGAAGAGCATTAAACCGACCACAAAGCCACCGATATGGGCCTCCCAGGCAATATGATCACTGCCGCCGGGCACCGGATTGAACAAACCCGTTAACAGGTTGATCGCCAGCCAGCTGCCCAAAAACCACATGACCCGATGGTCCTGCCATGCTTCACGCAGTGTCAAAGCAGGCGGGTGATGACCGGTGTTTTTACCAAATGACAGGCCGGAAAATCCTGCTCCTGGCTGAAACATGAACAAGGCAGCTGCTGCCATGCAACCGGCAATACCCGCTGATGCACCCACCAACGGCGATACATCATACCAGTTCAACGCAAAATGGGTCAGCCCCCCGCCGATAGCGCAAAGGCCGAACAGCAGGAGGAACCGCTCTGCGCCGATCCGCCGTGCCAAAGGTGAGCCGAAAGCGGCAAGCCACACGCAATTCAGAAACAAATGCAGGCCACTCCCATGCAACAAGGCATAGGACAGCAGCGTCCAGGGCCGCATGGTGTCTTCTTCGGTCAGAAACTGGATAATCACAGCATCTTCCGCAGTGAGTTTCTGCCCTAAAGCTGTTTGCAACGCTGCCAGAGGATCAAATCCAAGGCCTGATGCGAAGCGGGCGGGAATGAACGACCAATCCAGCAATAAGAACGAGCCCAATTCGTCAGGAAGCAGCGCCATCACAAAATAGACCGCCCCCATCAACAGTAACAAAGCCGTGATAACAGGCGGCATATTAAAGATGGGTTCGCGCTGGGAGGACATCCGTTGAGCCTTTGCACCATAAAACAAAATTTTTGCTGGCAGATATGCGGTTTAAAACAAGTGTGGATCCCCTTCTCTCACTTAAACCCAAAAATGTCACCACCCACAAAAATGGTCATCGTTTAATGTCGCCCGGGGGCTGACGCATTAACCTTGATCTCAGGCTTTGCTTGCCTGCGCCCCTCTAACGCCGTTAACGTTTTGTTAACACATTCATCGGGCGGCAATGATGCGGCGTTTGGCACTTCTTTGTATTGGTCTTGTGGTAGGCTTGGCCCTGACCGCCCAGTCGGTCGGGCAAGCCCATGCGCGCGCCAATAAATCAATGGCAGCTTTGCCAGCCCTGAGCATCAGCAATTTCTCGCAGACCGGCTCCATCGCCAGACCACCGATCGGCTGGACACAACTCTGCTCGACCCATCCCGAAGATTGCGAAAGCCCCCCGGAAACCCTGGCCATTGCACACGAGCAACAGGTGATCCCCCTGACCCGGGACAACTGGGCCACGCTCAACCGCATTAATTCCTTGGTCAATGATACAATCGAGCAAATTTCAGATCTTGACCATTACGGCGTGTTGGAATGGTGGGCCTATCCCGATGACGGCAAAGGCGATTGCGAGGATTTGCAACTGCTCAAGCGTAAATTGCTGATGGACGCAGGCATGCCGCGTCAAACCCTTATGATGACCGTGGTGCGTGACACGCATGGTGAAGGCCATGCCGTGCTGATGGTTCGCACCGATCGGGGCGACATGATCCTGGACAGCCGCA
>CANGQA010000137.1 GCA_947455995.1 Hyphomicrobiales bacterium
CGCACTCTGGCACAAGCCATGACCAGCCTGCCCGGTGGCGCGATCTCGTTCATGATTGTGTCGATCATTGCCTTTGTCGTGCTTGGCAGCGTGCTGGAAGGAATTCCCGCCATTGTGCTGTTTGGACCCTTGCTGTTCCCGATTGCCAAAACGGTCGGAATCCACGAAGTGCATTATGCCATGGTGGTTATTTTGGCGATGGGTCTAGGCTTGTTCTCTCCTCCTTTCGGGGTCGGCTATTACGCTGCCTGCGCGATAGGCCGGGTCCATCCTGATGAAGGGATGCGGCCTATCTGGACCTATATGCTGGCCTTGCTGATCGGCTTGATTGTCGTGGCAGCCGTACCGTGGTTCTCGATCGGCTTTCTGTGATCTTGATTACAGCAAAATGGCAATCGGGATCAGGCTTGCAAGGCCGATCACCAGCATCAACACAACCATGATCAGCATGTGACGCCAGCCAAGCTTCACAAGCGCTTCAATGGATGTGTTCAGCCCCAAAGCGGCAATGGCGATCAGCAAGCCCCAGCGGGAAACATCCAACAAAGCCAACCGCAAGGACTGCGGCACCAGTTCAAGACTATTGAGACCCGCCAAAGCAAGAAAAGCGAAGGCAAACAACGGCACCGGCACTTTTGCATGCATGGCATCACGATTTGTCCCGTTCTCACGCCGCAGAAACAGGCCAATGGCCAGCACAACCGGCAGCAGCAAGAAGACTCTGAAGATCTTGACAATGGTGGCTGTTCCGGCAGCCGCTTCCGACACCGAAAGCCCTGCTCCTACCACTTGGGCGACATCATGGATGCTGGCACCAAGAAAAATGCCGGTAATCCGCTCGTCGAAATGCAGCCAGCCCGCCAGCAACGGATAGGAGATCATCGCCAACGTTGCCAGCAGATTGCAAGCGAGCACCACAAAAGCCGTATCAGCATCCTTGCGCTGCTGGTCAGGAATGACCGAGGAAATCGCCAGCGCAGCAGAGGCCCCGCAAATGGCAGTTGCCCCGCCTGCCAGTGCGCCATAGGCCTCGGAACGCCCCAAAAGACGCGCCAGCACAACAGCGCTGAACAAAGTCAAAGCCATTGACCCGATTACGATCAAAACCGTAGTCAGGCCCAGCGACACAATATCGGCCAACACGATCCGCAAACCGAGCAAGGCGATAGCCACCTGCAACAGTTTTTTGGATGAAAAAGTCAATCCAGGCGTAAAAACGGCATGCCGGCTGATGCCATGCGCCGCCATGCCGATCACCAATGCCAGAACCGCCGCAGGCACTGGCTTACCCCAGAGACCTCCCAACAGCCGCTCGGACAGATGCGATGCCAGAGCCACCACGATCGATAGCCCGACCCCCGGCCCGACAGAGCGCACAAAGCCTGAAACCCACATTAAAACGCCCCTTCCGCCAAATCAGAGGCATGAGCCGCCATAAAGGCCAGCAATTCGGTGCGATCCGGCGCCCCGAGCCGCCCACCGAACCGCGAGACCTTGATTGCGGCTGCAGCGCTGGAAAAGCGCAAGGCCTGATCGAGTTCTTGGCCCTCGGCCACAGCCAGGGCCAAAGCACCGTGAAACACATCGCCCGCACCAAGCGTATCAACCGCATCGACCCGATAGGCGGGCAAATGATGGAATTGGCCGTGATCAAGCCAAGAGACCCCATTGCCACCTTGGGTGACCACCATCGTGGCATCCGACCATGAAGCGGCCTTGCGCAAGCCCGCTTCAAGAGAGGTCTCGTTGGTGCTGGCCGCCAGCCCCTCGGAGGAAAAGGCCACCATGGTCGCCGTCTGGATCGCTTCGACCGACACTCTGGGCAGATCTCCATCCAGAATGGCATGAATGCCCCTGGCCTTGGCCCGTTGCAGCATCACCAGATTGCCTTGCGGCCAACGGGAATCGGCCAGTACAGCCACCGTATCGGCCGGCAATTCGGGCACCCACTCGGCTGTCACGGGCAATTCATTGTCCATATAGAGGATGATCATCCGCTCGCCCTGCGGATCAACCACAATAGCCGACAACGAGGATTGGTGTCCGGCAAAGCGTTTCATGAAACGGCAATCAACACCATCACCGACCAGCTCGGCCACGATACCGTCACCGATGGCATCAACGCCCAAACGCGAGATCAACCCGACCGTACCGCCTAGCCGCGCAATGGTTGCGGCATAATTAGCCGCACTGCCGCCACCACCGCAGGCAAATTGCCGGGCGCGATATTTGGTCGCGCGGTCCGGCATCTGATCAACACCAAAGATAAAATCCTGCGTCGCAATGCCGGAGCACAGGATCAGCCCTGCTTGAGGCGAACGCGCGCGCATCATGCAAAACGATATTCAACCGTATGACGATAGACATCATCCGGCATGAGGGTTGAATCGGTAAAGTGGCGGTGATTGGGGCTGTTGGGAAAATATTGTGTTTCCAGACAGAGGCCGGCATGGGCACCATATTGCGCGCCCCCCAATCCCGCCACCGGAACTTTGAATTTGGCTCCGTCATAAAACTGGATGGCTGGCTCGGTCGTCAACACATCCATCTGCAAGCCGTTTTTGGGCGAGCGGACCGAGGCAACATGCTGCAACGGACCACGCGCCCCGCGCAGCACGAAATTGTGATCGTACAGTTGCGGATTGGTCGCCCCACGGTCATGGAAGGGGCGCATCTGGTTAAAATCGAACACTGTATCCTTGACCGAACAAATCTCTCCGGTCGGGATCGTGTCGGGATAGGTCGGTGTATAAAAATCGGCATTGATCTGGACATGGTGATCAAGCACATCGGGCGAGCCATCGAGATTAAAATAGGAATGATGGGCAAGATTGATCACCGTCGGTGCATCGGTGGTCGCACTCATTTCGACGCGGATCGTGCCGGGATCAAGCAAGCGATAAATGCAGGTCACGGTCATATTGCCGGGGAAATTGGCATCGCCATCCGGCGAGAACAGTGTCAAAGCCACCGCATCCTCGCTGTGCCAGGCCAATTGCCAAGGCCGCTTGCCAAATCCCTTGCCGCCGCCATGCAGCGAATTCGTATTGGCCTCATTCAAGGGCAGTTGATAAGTCTTGCCCTCCAAAGTGAAGGTGCCATGGCGAATTCTGTTGGCAAAGCGACCCGCGATGGCCCCGGCATGCGATGAATAGGCCCGATAATCCTCCAGCGTTTCAAGACCGACCACCACACGTTGCAGGCCATGGGCCGATGGAACAACCAGATCGCGCAACACAGCCCCCCAAGTGATGACGCTGGCAGTCGCACCACTGGCATTTTTGAGAACGATTTCGTTGATGGTATGGCCATCCACTTCACCAAATACTTTGACCGACATTGCACCACTCTTGCTGGTTAAACGCGCATATTGCCCAAGGTCACTTTAGCTGATTCACAAGCATCATCGCGTGATAGGGGATTTTTTCGTGGGGAAAACAATCCCCTATCCGTCCCATAAAAGCTTATGCCTGACAAGAGGTGTACAACCCCGGAATCCGCATGAATCAATGCCCCCTGGAAATGGCCGGCACGTATTGCAACGCATAAAGTGCCATTTGGTCCCCTTAGAGCGAATCCGACAGGCGGCTGGATATTTATTATCACGGGTCCAAATCATGCTCTTTTTGAGGAGCATCAACACAACAGACTCCGAAATGGCCATTATTGATGCACCATCAACCATCACGTTTTGCATATTTGTGGTTTACATTTATCCGATCATGTGGTGCCTTAAAAAAAACAATCAACAGGAGGATACCCCATGACAAAAAGCAGTTTTCAATCCACCCGCCGTGTAATCGTTCTCGGAGCCGCAGCCGCACTGGTTGCCGGCATGTCCATTACCGGTGCAGAGGCACAGGAGCGCCGCTTCCGTTTCGCTTATGATCAGCCCCTGAAAAGCGGCTACAATGTCTCCGGTGATATTTTCAATGCCAAGCTTGGCGAACTGAGCAAAAAGACCATGGTGATCGACCAGTTCCCGGGTGGACAGCTTGGTCAGGAACCGCAACTGCTACAGATGGTCAAAAATGGTGACATCGACTTCATCATCACCTCATCTGCCAATACAGCCACCGTGTCGCCTCAGGCTGGCGTGATGTCCCTGCACTTCCTGTTCCGCAATGAAGCCCATCTGGTCAAAGCCCTGGCAAACCCGGAGCTGTCAGCCGCGGTTCGTGATATGCTGAGCGAAACCGTCCAGGGCGCAAAAGTCATCGCGCTGCAGACACTCGGCCTTCGCAACATGTATTCGAAGAAAGAAATCCGTTCGGTTGAAGACATGAAGGGCCTGAAGGTCCGCGTGCAGGCCACCGCAACAGAAGATGCGACCTTCCCGGTTTA
>CANGQA010000138.1 GCA_947455995.1 Hyphomicrobiales bacterium
CTGACACTGTTCGCCTCGTGGCTGATGGGTTTCACCATCAACCGCGTCAGCCTGTTCGCGCTGATTTTTTCTATCGGGATTCTGGTCGATGATGCGATTGTGGTGGTCGAGAACATCATCCGCCATTGGGGCATGCGCGGTAAACGCGATCTTGTCGAAACGGCGATCGAGGCGGTGGCCGAGGTGGGTAATCCGACCATCGTGGCCACGCTGACCATCATTGCCGCCTTGCTGCCAATGATGTTCGTCAGCGGCATGATGGGCCCCTATATGAGCCCGATTCCGGCCAATGCCTCTGTGGCAATGATCTTTTCCTTCTTTGTCGCTGTGACTATTACACCGTGGCTGCTGTTGAAAATAGCGGGGCCGAAATTCATGAGGCTGTCACCTTCCGAGACCGCGCATGAGGGCGCGGTCCATCACAATGGTGGTGCTATGGGGCGGTTTTATCGCCGCATCGCGGGGCCGATTATCACTGATCGCCTCGCTGCTAAACGTTTCATCCTGGTGGTGGCCTTGGCCACCTGTGCCGTGCTGGTGCTGTTTGCCACACGTTCGGTGCGGGTCAAACTGCTGCCGTTCGACAATAAATCCGAAATCCAGCTGATGGTCGATCTGCCACGCGGCACCAGCGTCGAACAAACCCAACGCGTATTATTGCTCCTGGCAGGGCGGTTGCAGTCCTTGCCTGAATTGTCATCAGTCCAAGCCTATGCGGGCACCAGCGCGCCATTCAATTTTAACGGTCTGGTGCGCCATTCTTTCTTCAGGGATAGCGCGGAACTTGGCGATCTGATGATCAATCTTGTGCCCAAAGCGGACCGCCAGCGCGCCAGCCATGCGATTGCCCTTGATATACGGAGCCGTATCCAAAATCTGGATCTGCCGGAGCATACGCGGATCAAACTGGTTGAAGTGCCACCCGGTCCTCCTGTGCTTGCTACCTTGATGGTAGAGATATACGGGCCTGATGCCCAACAGCGGCGCGAGACGGCGGCAAGAATGCGCGAGGTTTTTGCAAAGGTCGATTTTATCGTTGATATCGACGACAGTCTCGGGACGCGCGGCGAGCGGATCCGCTTTGCTCTCGATCAGGACGCACTTGAATTCCATGGGGTTGAAGAACGCGCTGTCTATGACACAATTTCCGCCCTGGTTGGCGGGGTCAATATCGGGTACTCGGAACGCGGGGCGGGGCAAAAGCCGATTGATATTTCGGTGGCCCTGCCGCAATCAGGCTTGCGCTGGGATGAGAGGATCCTGTCCACTCCCGTTCCCGCCGGAGGCACTGTACGGCAAGGGGCCAATGTCGAATTGGGCGATGTCGTGCGGGTCACGCGGGAACTCACATCTTTTCCGATTTTTCGGCATGATGGCTATTTTGCCGAAATGGTTACGGCTGAAGTAGCAGGCCGCTTTGAAGCTCCGATCTACGGGATTTTGGCGGTTGAAGACGCTATGAAAAATATGGATTGGGGTGCAGGAGGGCCACCCATTATCAAATACCATGGCAAACCGGCGAATGAATCGAAACCTGTGCTGCTGTGGGATGGAGAATGGGAAGTTACCTATGTCACTTTCCGCGATATGGGGGCGGCATTCGGTGTGGCCTTGCTGGCAATTTATCTGTTGGTGGTGGCGCAGTTCGGTTCGTTCCTCCTGCCATTGGTGATATTGGTTCCTTTGCCGCTCACCCTCATCGGTATTGTCATCGGGCATTGGCTGTTTCAGGCGGCGTTTACTGCCACCTCGATGATCGGCTTCATTGCACTGGCCGGAATTATTGTCCGCAATTCAATTTTGCTGGTGGATTTTATCCGCCACGCGCGGATGCAGGGCATGGAATTGCGGCAGGCCTTGCTGGCAGCTGGCTCGGCCCGTTTCAAGCCCATCGTCCTGACCGCCGCTGCTGCCATGATCGGATCTGCATTCATTCTGACTGATCCGATTTTTCAGGGATTGGCGATTTCGATGGTGTTCGGTCTGGCCTCATCTACCGCACTGACGCTGATCGTCATTCCCGCGCTCTATGTCTGGTTGCGCGATGACAGGCCCGCCAGTTGATGGGGCACTTCTGGCTTGATTGTCGAACAGCGATGATGGTGCTACCAGATTCGGGAGCATGAGCGGGGACGACGATCCTGCCGCTGTGACCCTGATCGAGGCCGGCCGAAAGCACGAATATTCAAGATGATATTACCTTCCAATGCCCGCACTGTATTGAAACAGGTGTTTGGCTATGACGATTTCCGGCCCGGACAGGCCGAGGTCATTGCAGCCATTCTTGGCAAGGCCCCCGTTCTGGCGGTGATGCCGACCGGCAGCGGAAAGAGCATGTGCTATCAACTGCCCGCTTTGCTGGATGGGGGGTTGACGGTTGTGGTTTCGCCCCTGATCGCTCTGATGCGTGACCAGGCGCAGCAAATGCGAGCGGTCGGGGTGGCGGCAGCCACCCTCAATTCCAACAATACGCCCGAAGAAAACGATCAGGCCTGGGAGTTGTTGCGTTCAGGCGATTTGCGGCTGTTATTTGTTTCACCAGAACGGATCGCCATGGAAGGGCTGACGGCCTCGCTGGCCCGTTTGGGTGTACAAAGGGTGGCTGTTGACGAAGCCCATTGCGTCTCAGAATGGGGTCACGATTTCCGGCCGGAATATCGAGAAATCCGCAAGGCCATCAATGAGATGGGAGCCCCGCAGGCCATCGCCTTCACGGCGACCGCCGATCGGGCAACGCGCAATGACATTGTCGAGCGGCTCTTTTCGTCCAAGCCGCAAATATTTGTCCACTCCTTCGACCGTCCCAATATCGATTTGCGGTTTGAGCCGAAAGACAACCCGCGCCGACAGTTGGTCGATTTTCTGACCCGCCACCGTGGCGACAGCGGTATCGTCTATTGCGCCTCGCGAAAAAAGACCGAGACACTGGCGCTCTATCTGCAAGATCAGGGTTATGAGGCGGTGGCCTATCATGCCGGACTGGATCTGAAGTCCCGAAACCACAATCAGGACCGTTTCTTGCGCGAGGACGGCATGATTGCCGTTGCAACTGTGGCTTTCGGAATGGGGATCAACAAGCCCGATGTCCGCTTCGTCGTGCATGCCGATATGCCAGCGACCGTCGAGGCCTATTATCAGGAAATCGGTCGGGCAGGGCGCGACGGTTTACCCGCCCAGACGCTGACCCTTTACGGGGTCGAGGATATTGCATTGCGGCGTCGGCAGATTGACGAGAAAGATATTACGCCTGAACGCCGTAATTTCGAGCGTAAACGGTTGAGCGCATTGACAGGTTTGTGTGAGGCAATCCGTTGCCGCCGGCAAATGCTGCTGTCGTATTTCGAGGAGGAGGCGCAAACCTGCGGGCGTTGTGACGTCTGCCGTGGTCAGGTGGCTTTGTATGATGGCACCATTGATGCGCAAAAAGCCCTTTCGGCCGTTGTCCGTACAGGGCAACGGTTCGGAGCGGTTTATCTGACCAATCTGCTGGTCGGAGAGGCTACCGACATCATGCAGCGCAACGGCCATACTGAATTGAAAACCTTCGGGGTTGGCAAGTCGCTTTCCAAACAGGCGTGGCAGGCAATCTATCGCCAGTTGTTCGCTATCGATGCCCTTGAAGCCGCCAGCGAAGAACATGGTGGCTTTCGCCTGACACCGCTGGGTGATTCAATCTTGCTGGGACAGGAGACGATCCAGTTACGGGCCCACGCGCCGCGCAATCTGGCCCGTCCAAAAGCCACCCTGAGACCTGTTCAAGGGGAGCCCCTGGACGATGCAGATACTGCACTGCTGGCACGCCTGAAAGCCCTGCGGCGTGAATTGGCGCGCGAGGAAGGCGTGCCCGCTTTCATGATATTTCCTGACAAGACGCTGCTGCAGATGGCCGAGGAGCGGCCAAACTCTCTTGTTGAACTGGGTCGCATACACGGGGTGGGGCAGCGCAAGTTGTCACTGTATGGCGAAGCATTTCTGGATATTTTGATTTCTTGATGTTTCCAGGCTTGTTTGTCTTGTTTGTCTTGTCAGCCGTGCGGGCTATACTAGCATCTGTTCGGCTTGGGTCTGCCAGCTTGTTTTTTCTGCGGTACCATCGGGAATGATCGATGAAACAATTTGCCAATCGGGCCGCACATTGGCTGTATAACCAGCCGCTTTTGCTTGTGATTATGACCACTTTGATGTGGAGCGGTAACGCATTGGCAGGCAAATTGGCTGTGGGCCATGTCTCTCCGATGATTGTGGTGATGA
>CANGQA010000139.1 GCA_947455995.1 Hyphomicrobiales bacterium
AAAGCCTGCGCTTCCTCCAATCAAAAGGAACATCCGATGTCGATTACTGCAGAGCGCAAAACCGCGCTTGTCAAAGAATATGCTACCAAGCCTGGTGATACCGGTTCGCCGGAAGTGCAGATTGCGATTCTCACCGAACGGATTGCAAACCTCACTGGCCATTTCAAAACCCATGCGAAAGACAACCATTCGCGTCGCGGTCTTTTGAAAATGGTATCCCAGCGTCGCTCGCTGCTCGATTATCTCAAGAAAATCGAAATGGCGCGCTACAAGACCATTATCGCCAAACTCGGCATCCGCCGCTAAGCGATTTCTGTCTGGTGCGTGTCCGCACGCACCAGTCCGACCCGGGCGGGTTCTCCGCATCTGGTCACATACCAGCCTCCGAATGATCGGAGCCTGTCAACCCTCCGGTCAGCGTGATCATGGCAGGATTGCCAGTGGCTTATGAACAGCCCTCGGCCTGTTCGTTTGATAAGCCCCTCGTCGTCTTGCACATGGCCTCTGTCCGGTTTTGTCCGAAGAGAAAAAGATAAACCATGTTCGATATCCAAAAAGTTGAAATGAATTGGGCTGGCCGCAAGCTGGTGCTGGAAACCGGCCGCGTTGCGCGTCAGGCTGACGGCTCCGTGCTGGCCACCTATGGCGAAACCACCGTGCTGGCCACCGTCGTGTCGGCCAAGCAGCCAAAGCCCGGCGTGGATTTTTTCCCGCTAACCGTGAACTATCAGGAAAAGGCCTTTGCGGCCGGTCGTATTCCCGGTGGCTATTTCAAACGCGAAGGCCGTCCCTCTGAGCGTGAAACACTGATTTCACGCCTGATCGACCGTCCGATCCGCCCGTTATTCGTGCCTGGCTACAAGCACGACACGCAGGTTGTTGTGACCGTGCTGTCGCATGATCTTGAAAACGATCCAGATATTGTCTCGATGGTGGCCGCTTCGGCTGCTTTGACATTGTCGGGCGTTCCTTTCATGGGTCCGGTCGGTGCAGCACGCGTCGGCTATATCAATGGCCAGCTGAAGCTGAACCCGACCATTCAGGAAATGGCCGACTCCAGCCTCGAACTCGTCGTCGCCGGTACAACCGATGCCGTGTTGATGGTGGAATCGGAAGCCAAGGAATTGTCCGAAGAAATCATGCTCGAAGCGGTGATGGTTGGTCACCGTGGTTTCCAGCCCGTTATTGATGCGATTATCAAACTGGCCGAAGTGGCTGCCAAGGAACCGCGCGATTTCACAACGCCTGACCATTCCGCTCTGGAAGCCAAGGTGTTGAAGCTGGTTGAAGCCGATCTGCGTGACGCTTTCACCACGCCTGCCAAGGCATTGCGTCAGGACAAGGTTGCAGCAGCAAAAGCCAAAGTGATGACAGCCTTCTGTGGCGAAGGTGCTTCCGAGCCTGTCGATACGCTGACCGTTGGTGGCGTGTTCAAGGACGTCGAAGCCAAGATCGTGCGCTGGAACATTCTGGATACCGGTATCCGTATTGATGGCCGTGACGTTAAAACAGTGCGTCCGATTGTCGCGGAAGTCGGCATTCTGCCGCGCACCCATGGTTCGGCCCTGTTCACCCGTGGTGAAACGCAGGCGCTGGTTGTGGCCACGCTCGGTACCGCCGATGACGAACAGTTCATCGACTCGCTGGAAGGCACCTACAAGGAAAACTTCCTGCTGCATTACAATTTCCCTCCCTACAGCGTCGGCGAAACCGGCCGTATGGGCTCGCCCGGCCGTCGTGAAATCGGTCATGGCAAGCTCGCATGGCGTGCCATTCATCCGATGCTGCCTGCCCAGCATGAATTCCCCTACACAATCCGTGCAGTGTCCGAGATTACCGAGTCCAACGGCTCGTCGTCGATGGCAACCGTCTGCGGCACCTCGCTGGCCTTGATGGATGCAGGCGTGCCTTTGAAGTCACCTGTGGCGGGTATCGCGATGGGTCTGATTTTGGAAGACAAACGGTTTGCCGTTCTGTCCGACATTCTCGGCGACGAAGATCACCTTGGCGATATGGATTTCAAGGTGGCCGGTTCCGAACACGGGATCACCTCCTTGCAGATGGATATCAAGATTGCCGGCATCACCGAAGAGATCATGAAGGTCGCTCTGGAACAGGCCAAAGGCGGTCGTCTGCATATTCTCGGTGAAATGGCCAAAGGCCTGTCAGCAGCCCGTCAGGAACTAGGCCAATATGCGCCGCGCATTGAAACCATGAAGATCGCAACCGACAAGATCCGTGAAGTGATCGGCACCGGTGGCAAGGTCATTCGTGAAATTGTCGAAAAGACCGGCGCAAAGATCAACATCGAGGATGACGGCACCGTGAAGATCGCATCCTCCGATGCTGCCTCCATCACGGCAGCCATCAACTGGATCAAGTCGATCGCATCCGATCCTGAAATCGGCATGATCTATGATGGCACTGTTGTAAAAACCGCTGATTTCGGTGCGTTTGTGAACTTCTTCGGGGCCAAGGACGGTCTCGTCCATATTTCACAACTCGCCTCGCAGCGCGTCAACAAGGTCACAGATGTCGTCAAAGAAGGCGACAAGGTGAAGGTGAAATTGCTCGGTTTCGATGATCGTGGCAAGGTCCGCCTGTCGATGAAACTGGTTGATCAGACAACCGGCGAAGACCTCGAAGGCAAGGAAGCACCTGAAGCCGCTCCGGGCACTGGCGAACAGCCATAATCGGATACCAGACAATGAAAAAGCGGCCTTCGGGCCGCTTTTTTTATGTCCGAGATTTCGTTTGAACCGGGTGTTTGATCAGGCTTGAACGGCCCAACAGGCAACCTGCCGCTGATTCTTGTCCTGCAACACCGGCACATCGACCGAGCACCGGCCGAGCACGGCCCGGCAGCGCGGATGGAAGGCACAGCCTTTCGGCGGGTTGAACGGAGAGGGCATTTCGCCTTGCAGCACGATCCGCTCCTTCTTGGCCCCGGGATTGGCCACCGGAGTCGCCGACAACAAGGCTTGTGTATAAGGATGTTGCGGATTGGCAAACAGGGTGGCAGCCGTTCCAGCCTCGACCGCATGGCCCAGATAGACCACCATGACCTGATCAGCAATGTGTTTGACCACTGACAGATCATGGCTGATAAACACATAGGCCAACCCGAATTCCTGCTGGATATCGGCCAATAGATTCAACACCTGCGCGCGGATCGACACATCCAGCGCCGAGACAGGTTCATCGAGCACCAGAATTTTGGGCCTCAACATCAAGGCGCGGGCAATGGCAATACGCTGGCGCTGGCCACCAGAAAACATATGAGGATAGCGGGTTGCATGTTCTGGCCGCAAACCCACCCGTTTCATCATCGACGTGACGGCCGCCGCCCGATCCGCTGCCGACATGGTGGTGTTGATTTTCAACGGCTCTTCCAATGCGCCACCGACAGTCTGGCGGGGATTGAGCGAACCATAGGGATTTTGAAAGACGATCTGCACCTCGGAACGCAGTTTTTTACGTTCCTGTGGGGTGGCATAGGCCAGATCAATGCCGCCAATGGTCAAGGACCCGCTGGTTGGCTCCTCGATCATGGTCAGCAAGCGCGCCAATGTGGACTTGCCCGAACCCGACTCGCCGACGACAGCCAGTGTTTCACCGGCCCTCAGATCAAAACTCACATCCACCAATGCCTGCACCACGGCGGGTTGGGCAAAAAATCCACGTGACACATCGTAATGGCGGGTCAGATGCCGCGCCTGCAATACCACGCTCATGCCGCTCCTCCCGTTATGGTTACCGGTTGCCCGTCTTGCAGGGGTGTATGGCACAGAGCGTGGGCGTGAGCGGCATCGGCCATTTTGGGCGGCGTCGCTCTGCACAGAGGCGAAGCAAAGGCACAGCGCGACGAAAACAGACAGCCAACCGGCTTGTCGAATTGGCCCGGCACCACACCGGGAATGGAAGGCAGAACGCCTTTGACAGCGGCTCGTTCAGGCAATGCAGCAAGCAGTGCGGCGGTATAGGGATGACGAGGCTGTTGGAAAAGCCCGATTGTATCCTGCATTTCTACCTGCTGACCGGCATATTGCACCACCACACGCTGAGCGGTTTCAGCAACCACGCCCATATCATGCGTGATCAGCACCAGACCCATACCGTTGTCACGCTGGATCGACATCAAAAGATCCAGAATCTGCGCTTGAATGGTCACATCCAGTGCGGTGGTCGGCTCATCCGCGATCAGCAATTTGGGTTGGGAGGCCAAAGCCATCGCAATCATCACACGCTG
>CANGQA010000140.1 GCA_947455995.1 Hyphomicrobiales bacterium
GAGAAAACCCATCCAGCCAGCACAGCCAAGGCCGATGGCTCGCCAGTCACTTTGGCCGATCAAGCCTCCGAGACATACATTATCGGGGAATTGGCCCGACAGGCCCCATGGTTGACGGTGATTGCCGAAGAACAGGCCGCAGCCGGATTGAATGGAGTGGCAGGCCATATTTTTGCACTTGTCGACCCGCTCGACGGGACCAAGGAATTCATCAGTCGCAACGGTGAATATACCGTCAATATTGCCCTGATCCGTGATCACCGTCCGGTCGTCGGGGTTATCTATGCGCCTGCCCTCGGCCGGATATGGCTTGGCGGGCGCACGGCTTGGCAAGGCACGGTTGATCATGGTGTGTTTTCGCAAGAGGCCTTGCAGCCGATCCATTGCCGCACGGCAACCGACAGGCTGACGGCGGTGTCGAGCCGATCGCACCCTTCGCCCGAAGTGGAAAAATTCTTGCAAAACTATCCGGTGTCCGAGCGCTCGGTTGCCGGATCATCCCTCAAATTCTGCACGATAGCCGAAGGGCGGGCTGATCTTTATCCGCGTTTCACCCCGACCATGGAATGGGATACGGCAGCTGGCCATGCCATTTTGCTGGCGGCAGGGGGCGGGCTATGCCAGCCTGACGGAACGGATTTTCTTTACGGGTTCCAGCAGCAGAACTGGCTCAACGGCCCCTTCATCGCCTATGGCGATGCCCGTTTGCGCCCATCCCGTTAGCAACCGTTCGAGATGTCAGGATTAATGGGTACGATGCCCGTTGGTTGTAAATTGCTGGATGCCCGTCGCCCGCAAACCGTCCATCCCGTGGCGCATCATGCGGCTG
This sequence comes from Hyphomicrobiales bacterium, assembly GCA_947455995.1. Lineage (GTDB taxonomy): Bacteria > Pseudomonadota > Alphaproteobacteria > Rhizobiales > Beijerinckiaceae > CAIYZJ01. Next base: position 830 of record CANGQA010000140.1, read on the forward strand.
CGCCAGGACATGATTTCTTCACTTGTCAGGGAATAGCGCGAGCATGCCTCTTCGAGGGAGATAAAGCCCGCATCCAGAGCTGAAATCAGCTGTGCCTTACGACTGATAACCCAGCGTAAATCGGCACTTGGGACCGGCAGATCAACATCACCGAGGACGTCCTGATCGGATAAATTTCTAGACACAACAACCACACAACTGAACACGAACTCAATATCGTATTCTATTTTGAACGCAATTCATCTGATTTGACAACTCAAAGTTGAAAAACTTGGTTGTTTTTACCGCACTGCCTGTGTCAACGGCTATGGCTCGGGGATGATCAATCGAAAATCGTATCACCATGCGCCTCGACATAGGCGGCAAGAGCCAGCGTATGTTCGCGTGACAGGCGTTCGGCCAAATCGGTATCGCGCTTTTCCAACGCTTCGATAATAGCCAAATGATCACGGATCGACTTCTCGGCCCGATCACCGCGCCCGATGGTCAGCTGCCTGATCCCGCGCACATGCAGCAGGAGATTGTCGGTCAGATCAACCAGCACAGAAGAGCCGCTCATGCGGATCAAGGTCTGGTGGAATGTGATATTGGCGGCCGAATATTCCGAAAGGTTCTCTTGTGGCCGATGGGCCTCGTTAAAGCTCTGGAATATACCACGCAGGGTTGCGATTTCAGTATCGGAGGCCTGCTCGGCCACCAGACGTGCGGCCATGCTTTCGAGCGCGGCCCAAGCCTGCACCATGCCGATCACTTCGCGTTTGGTCTTTTTAAGGACCAGAATGCCCTTGCGCGGCACCGAGCGCACAAAACCCTCTTGCTCCAGCATCGCAATCGCTTCACGCACGGGCGTACGGCTGACACCCAGCTTTTCCGACAATTGCCGCTCGTCCAGCCATGTCTGGGCTCCCGAGCCATAAATATCCATGCCAATCACGGCCTGTTTCAGAATGCCGTAAACCTTGGTTTTGAAAGACATTTCAGGTGCGACGCGCTTGAGCACCAAATCCTGTGAAAGTTCTTCGTCGAGTGGCCAACGCATTTTCGGCTTCAGTGCTTTGGCCATCATGTCATTCCGTCCCTGCCCATTGCGGGAGATATTGCAACCGATCAGGCGATCATCACGCCGCCTTTGGCCTGTCATTTAAGGCCAGTTGATCGCCTGATCAACTGGTATCCCAAAAGCCACAGGCCTAATCACTGTTTATATTCAAAGGGTCAGACGGTGACAATCCGCAAATTATTGGTCGAACCTGCCATGCCGAACGGAATACCCGAAACGATCACTATGGTTTCGCCAGGCTGTGCAAAGCCAGTCTCTCTGGCATGGTGAATGGCCTGCTCAACCATTTCATCATAGCTTCCACCGCCGCTCGATTGCACCGTATCGGTCCCCCACAGCAAGGCCAACCGCCTCGCTGTCTGAATGCTGGGGGTAATCGACAGGATCGGCACACTCGGCCGCTGGCGGGCAATGCGCATGGAAGAGGTGCCGCTTTGGGTGAAGGCCACAACACCGGCAGCACCGATGGAGGAAGCAACCTCCGCTGCCGCAGCAGAAATCAAATGCTGAGGATGTGGCTCCACAGCCGGATGAAGGGCATGGATCAAAGGCGGGTAGGAATGATGCCGCTCGGTCCGTCCGATAATGTGGTCCATGATCTCGACCGCCTCGACCGGATATTGCCCCGAAGCCGATTCTGCCGACAGCATCACCGCATCAGCGCCGTCATAAATAGCAGTGGCGACATCGGAGGCTTCGGCGCGGGTCGGGGTCGGTGCCGTAATCATCGATTCCAGCATCTGGGTCGCGATAATCACTGGCTTGCCCGCCATGCGGCAGGCCCGTACCAGATCCTTCTGGGCACCGGGCACATCTTCGGGCGGAATTTCAACGCCGAGATCACCGCGTGCCACCATGATCGCATCGGCAAGCCGAACCAGTTCGTCGAAATGCTTCAATGCCGAAGGCTTTTCGATCTTGGCCATTACACCGGCCCGACCGCCCACCAGACCATGTGCCTCGATCAGATCAGCCGGACGTTGCACAAACGAAAAGGCCACCCAATCAACACCCAATTCCAGCCCGAACGCCAGATCGGCCCGATCCTTTTCAGTGATAGGAGACAAATCGAGCACGGTATCAGGCAGATTGACGCCCTTGCGATCGGTCACAGGCCCACCATTGATCACTTCGACTTCGACACCCTGATCAATCATGCGAACCACTTTGACGCGCACTTTGCCATCGTCGATCAGCAAATGGTGACCGGGCATCAGGGCATCGAAAATTTCCTTGTGCGGCAAAGCCAGAGTGTTGGGCTCGCTGGTATCCTTGCCCAGCACCATGCGCACAATATGGCCCTTTTCCAGCATCATCTTGCCACCCGATACCGCACCAAGCCGGATTTTAGGACCCTGCAAATCCTGCAATATCGCGATGGGGTGGTTTAACTCGGTCTCCAATGCGCGAATCGTATTCACGCGGGCGCGATGGTCCTCATGGCTGCCATGGCTGAAATTGAGACGGAACACATCGACGCCAGCCTCGAACAGGGTCCTGATCATCTCAGGGGAAGAACTGGCAGGCCCCAGTGTCGCGACAATACGCGCGCGGCGAAGACGTCTCATTCTGTCACTCCATTCAATTCTATCCGTGCGACAGATGAGCAGTATTTGATGACAAAGGCAAAACAAAAGCCGCCAGCGGCAGGCTTTTGTCGTGGAGATCGGGGGTGTGGTCGATTATTCGGCTGCAATAGGCCTATGAGGGGCCACCTGGGCGGCGCAATATTTGAACTCGGGAATTTTGCCGAACGGATCCAGTTGCGGATTGGTCAGCACATTGGCCGCGGACTCGCTGAAGCAGAACGGCACAAAAATCATGCCGTCCGACACATCGTCATCGGCGCGCAAGGTCGCGATGATCTTGCCGCGCCGCGTCGAGACCTCGACCGGATCGCCCGCCTTCAACCCGCGCTGGCGGATTTCAAACCTGTTCATCGAGGCAATACCCTCCGGCTCGATCGTATCGAGCACGGCAGAACGACGGGTCATCGCGCCGGTATGCCAATGTTCGAGCATGCGCCCGGTCGTCAACACCAGAGGATAGATGTCATCCGGCACTTCAGCAGGTGGCACAATATCGGCTGGCACCAGATGAATCCTGCCATCACTTGTCGGCACGCTGTCGACAAAGATGATGTCCTGACCCGGCGTATGTTCATCAACCGCCGGATAGGTGACCGAGCCCTCGGTCTCGATCCGGTGCCAAGGCAGGCCCGACAGCGACGGCATCAAAGCGCGCATCTCCTCGTAAACCTCGGAGACATGGCCATAGGACCACGACAGGCCGATGCGGTTGGCCAGATCGACGATCAATTCCC
>CANGQA010000141.1 GCA_947455995.1 Hyphomicrobiales bacterium
CAAATGGCGCGCCCGGAACGATTCGAACGTCCGACCCTCAGATTCGTAGTCTGATGCTCTATCCAGCTGAGCTACGGGCGCGTAACGGTGTCAGTGAGACCGACCTCGTAAGTGCGGTCTGTCTAACTGCTCTTGTGCGATATTGCAATCCCTCTTGGTCAAGAAGTTTGAACCCGCCCTTCAAAGTCGATTTTTGAAGGGGAGGTGGGGGAGCCAATCTTGCGCTTTGGCGGGGTGATGCGGGGCGGATGGACCTTGTTTGGCTGTTGCCTGGGCTGGCAGGCATGGTGTGGTTTCTATGATGTTGGTTCGGATGCCTGCAAAACGCAAAAAAATATTATGTTGGTTGGGCGTTTGGCCTGCGCGGCATTGACCCCTTTGTTGTCTCTCCCTAGTGTGCAGCAATGCTCAACAGGTTTTTTGATGTCTGTTGTAACCTTGATTGTGCCTTGTGATGATTGATCCTGCCATGACTGATGCTGCCATAACCGATAATGTTGCCGAAGTTTGTGCTGGCGATTTGCCGGGTCTGATCGAAGCCGCCGCCGAGAGCTCGGCATGGCCGTTCGAGGAGGCGCGCAAAATTGTGGCACGCCTTGAACGCACGGGTAAAAACGAAGTGTTGTTCGAGACCGGTTATGGTCCTTCGGGCTTGCCCCATATCGGGACTTTTGGCGAAGTGGCCCGCACCACTATGGTGCGGCATGCGTTCCGGATTTTGACTGCAGACAAGGTGCCAACCCGCCTTGTGGCCTTTTCCGATGACATGGATGGCCTGCGCAAGGTGCCTGACAATATCCCGAACAAGGATCTGGTGACCCCGCATCTGGGCAAGCCATTGACGCAGGTGCCCGATCCGTTCGGTACGCATCCGTCCTTTGGGGCCCATAACAATGCGCGGCTGATGGCTTTTCTGGATGCCTTCGGTTTCGAGTACAGCTTTATGTCATCGACCGCCTGTTATCAGGCCGGACAGTTCGATTCCACCTTGTTGAGAATTCTCGAACGCTATGATGCAGTCATGGATGTGATGCTGCCGTCCTTGCGCGAGGAACGGGCGCAAAGCTATTCGCCATTCTTGCCGATCCATCCGGTTACACAGGTTGTGATGCAGGTGGCGATCGATGAGATCAACCACCAGACAGGGTGCCTGGTCTGGACCGACCCTGCCACGGGCGAGCGTTATGAAACCCCTGTAACGGGCGGTCATTGCAAGCTGCAATGGAAGCCCGATTGGGCGATGCGTTGGGTCGCTTTGGGCGTCGATTATGAAATGGCGGGCAAGGATCTGATCGACAGTGTGAAATTGTCCGGCGATATTGCCCGCGTGCTCGGTGCCGAGCCGCCCGAAGGCTTCAATTACGAATTGTTCCTTGATGAAAAGGGCCAAAAGATCTCGAAGTCGAAGGGCAACGGTCTGACAATCGAGGATTGGTTGACCTATGCCTCACCGGAATCGCTGTCGTTGTTCATGTATCAAAAGCCGCGCGAGGCCAAACGGCTCTATTTTGATGTCATTCCGCGCATGGCTGATGATTATCTGACATTCCGTGAAAAATTCCCGAAACAGGCCGTACGCGAGCAATTGCTAAACCCTGCCTGGCATATCCATCAGGGCCAGCCGCCTGCCGCCGAGCTGGTGGAAACCGCCACCGGCAGCGGTTCGTCTTTGTCTTTTGCGATGTTGCTCAATCTGGTTGCTGTGGCCAATTCTGAGGAACCAGCGGTTTTGTGGGGTTTTATCCGGCGTTATGCGCCTTCGGCCTCGCCTGCCGATCATCCCGGTCTGGATCAGCTGGTTGGCTATGCCGTGCGCTATTTCCGCGATTTTGTCCGCCCAGCCAAGGTCTATCGGGCCGCGACCGAGGCTGAACATGCCGCACTCGCCGATCTGGCGGAGACATTGAAGCCGATGGCTGGTTCCACCGATGGTGAGGCTTTGCAGGCTCTGGTCTATGAGGTCGGTCGCCGTCACTTCCCCGATTTGAGCGGCAAGGCCAAAAGTCCGGATGGCCGTCCGGGCGTCAGCCAGCAATGGTTCTCGGTGCTGTACCAGATTTTGCTCGGGCAGGATCGCGGGCCACGATTTGGTTCTTTTGCCGCATTGTTCGGTGTTAAAGAGACCTGCGCTTTGATCGAACAAGGCTTGTCGGGTGACTTGATGGCTGAGCATGATGCCTTTCTGGCTGCCCGCCAGATCTGACCGCTGAACAGGATTCTGTGTGATGCTCGCATGGCCGACACTCGGGTTGCTCGTTGTCTCGGTGTTGGGGACATCGTTCATCTCGGGCATATTCGGCATGGCCGGCGGGATGGTGTTGGTCGGCGTGTTGCTGGCTTTGTTCGATGTCGCACCCGCCATGTTGCTGTTCGGGGTGACGCAGACCGCCGCAAATGGCTGGCGGTGCCTGCTGTGGCGCAAGCATGTGCGCTGGTCGATCGTCTGGGGTTATGCTCTGGGTTCTATCGCGATGTTCGTGTTATTCCGGTTCATTGCCTACATTCCTGAAAAATCTGTGATTTATCTCGGTCTGGGACTGACACCTTTTCTGGTCGAATTACTGCCCAGGCAATGGCAGCCGCATATCGAGCAACGTGGTGCGCCGATCTTTTGCGGTGCATTAATCATGGTATTCCAGCTCATTGCCGGGGTTGCAGGCAATGTGCTTGATCTTTTTTTCAACAAAAGCCCGCTTGACCGAAAAGAAATTGTCGCCACCAAGGCGGCAACCCAGACGCTTGCCCATATATTGCGGGTGGCCTATTTCGGTTCCATCTCCATCGAGTCTTTCAGTGTTGCCCCATGGTGGCTCTATGTCCTGTGCATCGGGCTGGCATTTTGCGGAACAACTCTGGCGACCCGTGTCCTGAATGCGATGAGCGATGTGAACTTCAAGCGCTGGAGCCGCTGGATCATTCTCACAATCAGCGGTGTCTATGTGGGGCGCGGTTTGATGGATCTCGTGTTTTAATCCGGGCTGACCGCCTATTGGGCCGCCCATAAAATACGTGAAATCCAAGCCACGTCACTGGCTTGTAGCGAGCATTCGGTCCCATTATCGAAGCGGATGATTTCCACAAGACGCGGGCTTTGCCGTATCAATTCTCCCAGCACAATCTGGTGATCCCTGCCATGAATCATGATCTTGTCACCGCGTCGCAGCGGGGCATGGGGTGCGACGATCAGCACGTCTCCGGCGTGATAGCGGGGGCCTCCTTCGTTGCCAGCCAGTTCAACCGCATAGATTTTATCGCCGCTGGCATCAGGAAACGGCAATTCATCCCATTGCAGGCCATGCGGGAGTGCATCGCTGGTGAACGCATCGGCTAATTGCGCATCTTGAGCGCCGATCAGCGGAATGGTGCTGGTCTGCTTGCGGCCATGGCCCGCCAGAATCAGCCCCATGAATGTGTCCAGATCAATCCCGGTGGCATCAAGCACCTTGGCGATTGACTCTGTTGAAGGCCAGCGCTGGCGACCATCCGCCGACATGCGTTTAGAGCGGTTGAACGTGGTCGGATCAAGGCCGGCGCGCTTGGCCAGCCCGGAGGCCGACAAGCCTGCCCGTGCGGCAACGGCATCAATCGCAGCCCAGATCTCGCTATGACTTAACATCATGATATGTCTCCAAGGAACGGCAGCAGGCAAGAAATTAAGAATAAAAACTTCTACAATTAGGAATCAAAGCCGTAAATGACTGTTTTCTACTTTGCCTCTTTGCAAGGCACTCTGATGACAGATTTTGACATTTTATGGTCCGAAAGCAGGGCATTGCGGCGCAAGCGCGTGATGGGGTACATGGAGCCAACGGGGTATTGTTGATGATGATTTTCAAACTATGTGCGCGCACGGCTTGGGAGCAGGCACAACAGGACGGTGTCTATACCGGAGCACCGATCGATTGGGCGGATGGGTTCATCCACTTTTCCTCGCGTGATCAGGTGCAGGACACGGCAACCAAGCATTTTGCTTTTCAGGACGATCTGCTGCTATTGGCGGTCGAAAGCGAGGCCCTGGGTGACAATTTGGTGTGGGAAGTATCACGCGGTGGTGCCTTGTTTCCGCATCTGTATCGGCATCTGGCGCTTTCAGAGGTTGCGTGGGCTAAGCCTTTAATGATGCGGGCTGATGGAACACATGATTTTGCGGGGCTTTTGTGATGTTGGGA
>CANGQA010000142.1 GCA_947455995.1 Hyphomicrobiales bacterium
AGGCGACCGCGTGCTGCTGGATGCCTTTCAGGCTTGGAAATGAGGTTTTTGCCGTAATGGACGATAAGCATGCCATTAATCCGGCAGGCTTACCATCCAATGGCATGTTCTCAATGTGCAGTGAGCAAGTGGGTCGGGGCTTCGCGTTGGACGATCAGGCTGCGCACGGCTTCCTGTACTTTTTCAAAGGCGCGAACCTCGATCTGGCGGACGCGCTCGCGCGAGATTTTGAATTCTTCCGACAGCGCTTCCAGCGTTTCAGGCGTGTCGAGCAGGCGGCGTGCCTCGAAAATCCTGCGCTCGCGCGGGTTCAGCACGGCCATCGCATCATACAAAGCCGCGTGGCGGTTACTGGCCTCTTCAGCCTCCACCAGAATGTGTTCCTGGTTGTCGCGCTCGTCAACCAGCCAGTCCTGCCATTCACCCTCGCCCTCGCCATCAATCCGCAACGGGGCGTTGAGTGAGGCGTCGCCACCCAGACGGCGGTTCATATCCACCACATCCTGTTCGCTGACACCCAGTTTGGTTGCGATGGAGGACAGGTGATCTGGTTTCAGGTCGCCTTCCTCGAGCGCGGAAATCTGGCTTTTGGCCTTGCGCAGGTTGAAAAACAGTTTTTTCTGGCTGGCTGTCGTGCCCATTTTGACCAATGACCACGAGCGCAGGATATATTCCTGTATCGAGGCACGAATCCACCACATCGCATAGGTAGCCAGACGGAAGCCTTTATCCGGCTCGAACCGTTTGACAGCCTGCATCAGCCCCACATTGCCCTCTGAAATGACTTCGCCGATCGGCAGGCCGTAGCCGCGATAGCCCATGGCGATTTTGGCGACCAGCCGCAAATGCGAAGTCACCAATTGCTGGGCCGCATCGCGGTCTCCATGCTCGCGCCACTGCTTGGCCAGCATGAATTCCTGTTCCGGCCGCAGCATCGGAAACCGGCGGATTTCGTCGAGGTAGCGGGATAGCCCGCCATCGGCGATGGTTAAATTCATTTTGGCAGATGCCATTGTCTCTCTCCGTATCGACCCCCGTCTGGCAGGTCGGTGATGTGTGGTTCACGCTCAACCCTACCGGCTCCCCTAAGGCAAGCCCGATGGTGTCGTCATCTTTTCCCGTAACAATGGCTAAAACATGACGAACATATCATCGCTTCTTATACACGATTTTGTGTCAGATTTGGATTGGTTTTTATCAAGGCCTTCCAAGGCCTTCCAAGTCCTGCATTGCATAGCGGCAATTCAGGCGATTTTTCCTTCCAGAGCATCGATCAGATGCACCAGATCATCGGGAAGCGGGCTTTCGAAATGGATTTCCTCGCGCGTAACAGGATGCTCGAAGCCGAGCACAGCAGCATGCAGGGCCTGGCGCGGGAAGGCGTCTACAACCTGACGGGCTTGATCCGACAATTTACTGGTTTTTGTTCTGAAACCGCTGGCATAAGTGGGGTCGCCAATCAGCGGGTGGCCGATATGGGCCATATGGACGCGAATCTGATGGGTGCGGCCTGTCTCGAGCCGGCAGGTGAGCAAGGAGGCAATCGGATCACCGCTGGCATCCTTGAACACCGCATCGACGGTATAATGGGTGATAGCCTCGCGGGCATCCTCCCGGTCATGCGGCACCACGGCCATGCGGTCCCGAAATTTATTGGAGCGGCCTAAAGGCGCATCGACCGTCCCTTGATGACGCATGGGAATGCCCCACACGATCGCCTGATAGGCACGCTCCAGGGGGCCGGTGCGCCCATGGTCGGCAAATTGGGCTGCAAGCCCCTTGTGGGCGCGGTCGTGCTTGGCGACCACCAGCAGGCCGGTGGTATCCTTGTCGAGGCGGTGAACAATTCCAGGGCGTTTAACCCCGCCGATGCCCGACAGGCTGTCGCCGCAATGGGCCAGCAGGGCGTTAACCAGCGTGCCGGTGTCATGTCCCGACGCCGGATGCACCACCAGACCGGCTGGCTTGTCGAGCACCAGCAAATGCTCGTCCTCGAACACAATCGAAAGCGGAATGGCCTCGGCCAGGGGTTCGGCAGCCACCGGAGGTGGAAGCTGGATGGTGATGGCGTCGCCGCTGGTAGTTTTATGCTTGGGATTGGTGGCAGGTTGCCCATTCAGGGTCACGGCACCTTCCAGCATGAGCGCTTTCAGGCGGGTGCGCGACAGCTCCGGCATCAGCAAAGCCAGCGCACGATCGAGCCGTTGACCTGCGAGCGCATCCTCGATGACAAAATGTGACGGGCCTTGATCCACGCTGTCCTGCTTTGGGTTGCTGAAATGATCGTGCTGTCTTGTGCGGCCTCAGTGATCATGCGTCAAGCATTTACGGCCTCATCTTATCATAAGGGGTTATTGAGACGGCTCCTGATGTGCCATATCATGATCATCGCATTGCGTTGGGGGTGTATGGTCATGTCGAAAAAGCCGGAAACGAAAAAGGAAGGGCCTAAAAAGCACGATCATCATCACGAGCATCATCACGAGCATGCCGATCCTGTTGCCCAGATGAGCATGGAGGAATTCCACGCCCAGGTGCAGCCTTCTATTTTGCCAGAACATTACGACAAAGAGTTGAAAAAGCTGCAATTGCGGCTGGTTGAGTTGCAGGACTGGATCATATCCACCAAAGCCCAAGTTGTGGTTGTGTTCGAGGGACGTGATGCAGCAGGAAAAGGGGGCGCTATCAAGCGCATTACCGAGGCGCTGAACCCGCGTATTTGTAAGGTGGCAGCTTTGGGCACGCCTACCGACAGAGAAAAGTCCCAATGGTATTTCCAGCGCTATGTCGCGCATTTGCCTGCGGGTGGTGAAATGGTGCTGTTCGACCGCTCTTGGTACAACCGCGCAGGTGTCGAGCATGTCATGGGTTTTTGCACCGAGGAGCAATATCAGGCCTTTTTGCATGATGCGCCGGAATTCGAGAAAATGTTGGTCTCTTCGGGCATTATCCTGATCAAATTCTGGTTTTCAGTCAGTGACCAGGTGCAGGAAGAGCGCTTTCAGGCCCGTGCCCTTGATCCGGTCAAGCAATGGAAACTCAGCCCGATGGATATTGTTTCCCGTGATTTATGGGTGGAATACTCCAAAGCCAAGGACCGGATGTTCCAGATGACCGACACGCCGTTTGCGCCATGGTATGTGGTGAATGCCGACAACAAAGAAAAGACCCGGCTTAACTGCATCAAGCATCTGCTGTCATTGATCCCTTATGTGTCGGAGCCCTATAAGCCGATCACTTTGAAGCCGCGCAAACCGATGCCGGCCGACTATCAACGCCCGCCGATCAATTTACAGAATTTTGTGCCCGATTATTACAAATAGAAACGGCACAAAGCTGATGGTGCAAACCTTTTCCTCCGGTCCTCAGGCAGAGCCAGAACCCTCACGTCATCCCCCGCCCATGATCGGCGATGTCTGGGGCGGATTTTCGGCCATGCTGGTGGCTTTGCCCTCGGCCATTGCCTTCGGCGTCACCATTTTTTCGCCCCTGGGCGGGGATTCTGGTGCGCAAGGCGCAATGGCGGGAATGTTGGGTGTGACCGTGCTCGGGCTGGTCGCAGGTCTGTTAGGTGGCACCAAAAGGCTGATCTCCGCCCCGTGCGCGCCCGCTGCTGCTGTGCTGTCGGCAATGACCATCGAGATGATGGGGCAGGGCCAGCCTGTTATGACCATTCTTGTCAGCCTGTTTCTGGTCGCGTTGCTGTCAAGCGTGATCCAGCTTGGTTTCGGGGTGTTGCGGCTGGGTGGTTTGATCAATTACATGCCGTTTCCGGTGGTCAGCGGCTATATGAGCGGCGTCGGCGTGGTGATCATCCTCAGCCAATTGCCCAAATGGCTGGCGTTTCCGAAAGAAATGGGTCTGTGGCATGGGATGACCAATCCAAATCATTGGCTTTTGCCCAGTGTGGTGATCGGTCTGGCCACCGCTTTGGGCATGTGGCTGATGCCGCGGATGGTGAAAAACGTACCCTCCGTCATTTTGGGACTGGTTGCGGGTGTGCTGGCCTATTGGGCGCTGGCAATGACCGGCTGGTCCGAATTACGGACGCTGGCGGGCAACGGATTGGTGATCGGCCCGATCAAGGCGGCGGGTCCGGATGTGGCAG
>CANGQA010000143.1 GCA_947455995.1 Hyphomicrobiales bacterium
CATTATAGCCGACCTTTTCACCTTTTTCGATCGTACGAATTTGTAGAATAGGGGCTTGGAGGCGCACCACTTCGCGCATCGGATTGCTGGTCCAAGGCGTCGGATTACCGCCATAAAGCGCATAGCCTGGGCGCATCAGATCATATTTGGGCAGATCGGCCCGAAAGACTGCCGACGAATTGCAAAAGCTTGCGGGAATATCAGGAGCCAACTCTGCCATCTCCGCAAAGAGGCGGGCCTGATCGGCATTTTGCGGCGTATCCAGTGTTTCCGAGGAGGCCAGATGCGTGATCAGCAATGTGGGCATGAAGCCATAATCGCCATTGCCGATCCGTCCAGCCAGCGCGCGCCAGACCTCGGGATCAAGCCCGAGACGATTCAGGCCGGTATCGACATGGATCGCCGCTTCACCCGACAAGCCGGCTTGGGTGACATGCTCGCTCCATTCGCCAATTTCCTCGACCGACCCCAGCACGGGCCTCAGTCTGGCAGCCTGATAGGCTGCGGCCCCGCCGCTTGGCATGCCGTTGAGGACATAGATCACAGCCTCAGGGGCGACATGGCGCAGCCGCTCACCCTCGGTCACATGGGCTACAAAAAAACTGCGGCAGCCCGCCCGATAGAGCGCGGCACCGGCTTGCTCGATCCCTGTGCCATAGGCATTGGCCTTGACCACACCACCACATTCGGCTCCCTGTCCCTTGCCCTGTCCCTGTCCCTGTTTCTTGCCCTTGGCGGCAAGCAATTGCCAGTTATGGACAATTGCATCCAGATCAATGGTCAGATGGGCGCCATGCGGATTAGCAGGTGTTTGGGTCACGTTATTCCATACGCTCCGGCAAACGGTCCTCTTGGGCGAGATCGGTAAACCGAGTGATTTCTGCCTCGAATTGCAGGGCAACAGTACCGGTGGGGCCGTGACGCTGCTTGCCGATGATCACTTCGGCCCGCCCGTGTACCTGCTCCATTTCGGTCTGCCACTTGAAATAGTCCTCGGTGCCGATCTTCGGCTCCTTGTTCTTCATGTAATATTCTTCACGATAGACGAAGAGCACCACGTCTGCATCTTGCTCGATCGAACCGGATTCACGCAAATCCGATAATTGGGGCCGTTTGTCATCGCGCTGTTCGACCTGACGTGACAGCTGGGACAGCGCGATGATTGGAACAGCCAGTTCCTTTGCCAGCGCTTTGAGGCCCGTGGTGATTTCAGTCAGTTCCTGGACGCGGTTTTCGCCTTTTTTGGCGGATCCGGAAAGCAGTTGCAGGTAGTCGACCACCAGAATATCCAGGCCTTTTTGTCGCTTCAGCCGGCGGGCGCGCGCGGTGAGCTGGGCGATCGAAATACCGCCGGTCTGGTCAATATAGAAAGGAATGCGTTCCATCTCGCGCGCAGCATCGGCGATTTTGTTGAACTCGTCCTCGCGAATTTCACCACGGCGGATTTTATAAGAGGCCACGCCCGATTGTTCGGCGATCACGCGGGTTGCAAGCTGTTCCGACGACATTTCAAGCGAGAAAAACCCGACAATACCGCCATCAAGCCGTTTGGTTGTTCCATCGGGGAGTTTTTCGGACGCATAGGCCTTGGCAATGTTGAAGGCAATATTTGTGGCCAGCGCGGTTTTTCCCATGCCCGGACGTCCTGCCAGAATGACCAGATCGGACGATTGCAAGCCGCCCATCATCCGGTCCATGTCGACCAGACCCGTGCTGATCCCCGACAGTTTGCGGTCGCGTTTATAGGCTTCGGCTGCCATATCGACGGCAATCCGCAAGGCATCTGCAAAGGATTGGAACCCGCCTTCATAACGGCCCGATTCTGCCAGTTCGTAAAGGCGGCGTTCCGCCTCCTCGATCTGGGTGCGAGGAGTGGCATCGACTGGCGCGTCATAGGCGACATTGACCACATCTTCACCGATAAGGATCAGGCGACGGCGTATGGCCAGATCGTAGATGGTGCGGCCATAGGCTTCGGCATTGATCACTGTTGTAGCTTCTGCTGCCAGTCGGGCAATATATTGTGACACCGTCATCCCGCCCAGATCGTGATCGCCCAAAAAGGTTTTGAGCGTGATCGGAGTTGCCAGCTTGCCAGCGCGGATCAACTGTTGGCAGATGTCATAAATGCGGGTGTGAATATCTTCGGAGAAGTGTTCGGCCTCCAGAAAATCCGAGACCCGGTAATACGCGTCATTATTGACCAGAATGGCCCCCAGCAAGGCCTGTTCAGCCTCGATGTTATGCGGAGCGACGCGGATGACAGCTTCAGGTTCGGGCAGGCGAAGCACAGTCGTGGCCATAATGGATTCAATCTCCCTCTCGTCCTTCAGTGATTAGGCCAGTTACGCACCAGTGCAAAGAAGAAATGGACAATCAGGGCGGCTAAGAAAAAATCGTTATTTAAACTTGTGTTTTTAGTGGAAAAAAAAGCCCGACGACTTGCGCCGCCGGACTTAATCGGAATGGGATCTTCCTCCCGTCAAACCTGTGTCGAAACGACAGTCTGGCTTTTCGGAATTTCTTAGTATTCGCCTTCGCTTTCGGCCAATGCGGCGCCGACTTCGAGGCCGAGGTCTTCGAGGCTGGTTTCTTCACGCACGACAGCGGCTTCACCGCGCGCCTGACGTTCAGCTTCGTCCTTCGAACGGGCCACGTTGATCACAACATGGACTTCGACTTCAGGATGAAGATCAACCGGTACCGTGTGCAGGCCGAGGGTCTTGATCGGGGTATCGAGACGGACCTGCTGGCGCTGGACCGAGAAACCACCGGCTGTGAGCAAATCGGACAGATCGCGAGCTGCCACCGAACCATAGAGCTGGCCCATTTCGCCGGCCTGACGGATGATCACGAACTGGTGGCCGTTGAGCTTTTCACCAACGGCATCAGCTTCCTTGCGCAATTCCAGATTGCGGGCTTCAAGCTGGACGCGCTGGGTTTCGAAACGCTTACGGTTCTCTTCCGTTGCGCGCAGGGCCTTGCCCTTTGGCAGCAGAAAGTTGCGGGCAAAACCCGGCTTGACATTGACGACGTCGCCCATCTGGCCAAGCTTGGCAACCCGTTCGAGCAAAATAACTTCCATGATCTCTCTCCTTCGTATGGTTAGTGAAAATCAGCCGGTGTATCGGATGAAGGGGGGTATTTGGCCTGTCGAAGCATCGCGCGGTGTCTCAACCCCGCCATGCGATCGACAATGCCCAAAGCTGCCATGGCCAGCATCAGCGGCAATGTCAGCGCGCTGAACCCGACCAGAACAATAAAAAACACGGCAAGCAGCGTATTGCGCCAGGTCATGCCGCGGGTCATGACAGCGACAACGCCAAAACCTTCCATAGCATAGGCCGTCAAGAGAGCTGCCAGAATGCAGCGGGCATACAGCCCGCCGAAACCGTCAAACAGGATCGACATGATCCCGCTCAGTGCCGTCAGGCCCAATACCGAAGGCGGCATCGACGTCATCGCCAGATCGGGCCATGGCCGCAGCAGTCGTCCAGACATATCGACCAACTTGGCTGCCAGCCAGACCAGAACGCAATTGCTCAGTACGCCAATCCCCGAAAAAACCGGCGGAGCAAATTGCGCCAGCAAGCGGGCAATGTCATCACGGCTCAGCCCCAGTCCTTCGATTAAAACGGGGTGTACCTGAGCGACAGCGTCGATCACATTTTTGAAGGCTTGCAGCAACCCGTCAGGATCGCCGCCAATCATCACAGCAGCAGTCAAAGCCATCAATGCGCTGATCAGGCAAATGGCAAGCAAGGCAATGCCGATTGGAAGAAACAGGATGAAACCGTCTTGCTTGCGGTGCGACAGAAGCAAAATGCCCATCAACCATGCCGGAAGGCCGATGCCGAGCCCGAATACCAGTCCGGCCGGACCTGCAACAATCGCGGTAATCGTCAAAGTGCCCACTGCC
>CANGQA010000144.1 GCA_947455995.1 Hyphomicrobiales bacterium
ACAGCCAAACCCAAATCATTGTGGCAATGGACCGAAAAAATCGCCTTGTCTGAATTGGGGACACGCTCCCGCACAGTGCGGAACAAAGCGCGGTATTCTTCTGGCACCGTGTAGCCGACCGTATCGGGAATATTGATGGTGGTCGCGCCGGCCTTGATGGCTGCTTCGACACAACGGCAGAGAAAATCTATTTCCGTACGGGTACCGTCTTCGGCAGACCATTCGACGTCGGGCACCAGATTGCGGGCGCGGGTGACCGAGGACACCACCAGTTCCAACACCCGTTCAGGCTCCATTTGCAGCTTGTATTTCATGTGAACCGGCGAGGTTGACAGGAAGGTGTGGATCCGTGGCTTGGCCGCATGACGGACCGCCTCGCCTGCCCTGTCGATATCCTTGTTACCGGCGCGGGCCAACCCGGCAATGGTCGCATTACGAACCCGCTTGGCAATTTCACTGACGGCTTCAAAATCACCATTGGAAGCAATCGGGAAACCTGCCTCGATCACGTCAACACCCATCAGGTCGAGCAGGGTTGCGACTTCGAGCTTTTCCTCCAGAGTCATGGAGGCCCCCGGCGATTGCTCGCCATCACGCAATGTTGTGTCGAAAATAATGACGCGGTTGGCGTCTGATGAATTTGTCATAATGTCTGAACCTTTCAAGTGAGGCTGTCTGTTTGGCTAAAAGCCTGATTGTTGGAAAGCCTCGATGATCCCGCCTGCAATCTTAACTCGGTTGAGAAGATCAATCCCCTGAGCGCCCAGGCATGATGCCCGGCCGGCCCTCAGGGGCGGCTAAGAAGCAGCAGCGACAGAGCAAGCGTCAAGAGACCTGCATGGCTGCGGTCTTTCAAACGTGCATTGGCCAAGGTGGCGTAAGCGCCCACTGCAAATCCCTCATCACGCATCACATATGCGTATTCCAACTATAGCAGGACGGATGAATTCGGCAAGGCAGAAATCGCACACAACCGGTGCTTGACGGATGCGCAAACTCGACCACTATTCAAGGTCTGAAGTTAGTACAGAAGGAATCACACCATGCGGCTTCCTCTTTCGCGTTCCACCCTGACCAGAACCATCGGCGCCAAGGCTGCAGGCAAGTATGCCGGCAAGGCTATCGCGTTCCTCGGCACGGGCCTGATGATCATGACGCTGGCTGCGTGCCAGACAGAAGCCCCGCAAGCCACACCCACTGCCAGCAGCGTCAACGCGAACGATTATGCCAGCCTGCCCGCAGGCGTGACCCCGAAAAACTTCCACTTGCCAACTGGCAAAGGCTGTAGCGGTGATATCGCCCGGTTCCGCGCGGTTATGGACAACGATTTGGCCTCGGGCCACACAACCGAGAAAGTCCATCGCGACATCCATGCCGAACTGGACAAAATCAGCAAGACATGCGACCAAGCCCATGACAATGAAGCCTCCGCAGCCGTTCGTGCGCTTAAATCGCGCTTCGGATATCCTTCCGGCGGATAATCGGGGCGACGTTTTCTGAACTTTATTGTTTTATGTGTTGTGTCGATATTTGAAATTGATTGCGTTGCACCCAATTCCTTTTTTCGGATGAATAATGATTTCCTTGCCCCGTTTTCCGAATAATCCGCAATTGCAGCGGCTTATTCATGATCCCTTTTTACACCTATGGCTGATCCTGGTGGCGGCGATCGGAATTTTACTCAACATTCCTTTCCACCCCGATTTTGCTGCGGGTCAGACCATTGCCGCCAAATATCTCGCTGGAGAGCGGCCTTATCTTGACATTATCGAGAACAATCCACCGATGACCTTCTATCTGCATGTTCCCTCCGCCTTGCTGGAGCAATGGACGGGGCTGCGCGGAGAATATTGGCAGGACATTCTGGCCTTCGTACTCTGCCTGTTTGTCATCGGTGTCGGAGAATGGCTGCGAACGGGACATGCAGTCCCTCAAGATGGAGCCAGCGCCAAACGGGTCTGCATCTATGTGTTCACCATGCTGATCATGCCGATGACCTCGTTCGGATCCCGTGACCAGCTCACCTTTGTGCTGATGTGGCCCATGCTGGCTCTATATGCCGAGGACATGGTCAAACCCCGCACCCATCCAGCATGGGCGGATGCCGCTATCGGACTGATGGCAGGATTGGGGTGCTGCATCAAATTCTATTTCGTGCTCGGCCCGATTTTTGGCTGCCTGTTCCTTTGCTTCGTCAAACGCTCTTTTAAGCCGCTTTTCGGGCTTGAAAACATCATTGCCGCGCTGTTTTGTCTGGCTTATGCGGGCAGCATCAAACTGTTTCATCCCGCCTATTTTGACCTTATCCTTCCGATCTTGCCGTACACCTATTTTTCGGGACACCCTACCCTGATTTATCTGCTTGCAAACGGCTTGCTCATTTTGACCACTCTCTATCTGCTGATCGCCTTAGCCAAAAAGGACATCCGGTTCCATGATCCACGCACGAAACTATTGCTTATAGCCGGGTTTGGATTTTCGGTGACCTATTTTGCTTTTGCCCGCAACCTGCCTTTTCGCTATCTGCCACCGGCTTCCTGCCTCCTGATGGCTTTGCCAGCCGCACAAAACCACGCCGAACGCCCGAGCCTCATCAAGCTCTACGAGACAACCTTTCTGATCCTGTGTGCGTGGTTCATGCTGATTAGCAATCCTTATCGTGCCGAGGCCACCGCATTCGGCAAATCACTCAAACTCGATCGCCCGAATATACTCCTGCTTTCGGGTGATCTCGGAGAGGGGCATCCGCTGATCCGAGATCTTGGCGGGACGTTGGTCAATCCCGGCCTACATCCCTGGGTCACGCTTGGCCTGATGATTACCATGCATGATCCGACGACCAGCAATCAGAGGGCGTGGTTTGCGCAACTGATCGAATGGGAACGTGATCTGACGGCCAAAGCTGCAGCAAAAACTCCGCCCGATTTGATCCTTATCTCAAACAAGTCTTTTATGGATTTTCATATCTGGGCGCGCATGAATGCCTCGATGGATGAGATGCTGCGCGGTTACAAAGAAATCGGCGAAAAGGATAATCTGAGCTTCCTGATCCGGCGCACGCCCGAGGAGATGGCAAAAGTTCCAACCCGATCCGAATTGATCGATTGATCAGACGTTTTCAACGCGCCTGTGTCAAAGCCGATGAGCCTGATAGATGATTTCGGGCAGGACCAGGTCATCCTGCATCTCGATCAGCGGCAATTCGGCATTTCCGTTCAGCAGCATGCGGACAAGCACCGCATGCACGCTCGAGCCTGCCAGGGACAAGGCCTCCTGGGCCGAACGCCCATCAAGACGATGATAGAGCAACAAGGCCGCAATGAGGTCCCCTGCACCACTGGGCGCCACATCGAGACGCGGCAACCGCAAGCGATAAAGCCCGTCAGGGGCTGACAGCAGCAGATCGAAATCATGTCCGCCCTCATCCCCGAAAGGATGGTTGCCTGCCCCCATCGAAGTCAGAGTCACCCAATCGGGCCCGCAACGATGCACCAGCTCAAAAGCCCGTTGCAACGAAACCATTGAGCGGCAATCCTCGCCAGACAAAAGCGACAATTCAAACAGGTTCGGCGTGAGGATCGTTGCACGGGGCATGGCCATTTCTTTGAAAAAGGCGACCAATTCAGGCTGCACGAACAACCCTTTCCCATCATCTCCCATCACCGGATCACAGCACCACAAAGCGCGTGGATTGTGGAACCGCACTTCGGCCACGGCATCGAGCACGCAAGCACCAATCGCCGCCGATCCAA
>CANGQA010000145.1 GCA_947455995.1 Hyphomicrobiales bacterium
AGAGCGTCTCGTCGATGATCAAAGCAAACATCAGCCCCTGACAATAAAGACCATAGCCCCCAAACATCCGCCGACTGGTCACCTTGTGCCAATCACCAAGCGCATCAAGAACGAAATCAACATAAGCGGATGGCATGACTGTCCTTGCTATCAAATTCTAAAACAGATTTAACAACATGATAAAACATCTGGACGCTCAGGACGACTTGGCGTTCAGGACAAGATCGGACACGTCAATGGGGGTTAATACCTCACTGCGCCCCCTCCAACCTTCACCCCGCAGGGACAAACGGGGTGCGCATGGTGACGAGTTCTTCTGCGGCGGTGGGATGGACGGCCATGGTCATGTCGAAATCGTGCTTGGTCGCGCCCATCCGCATGGCGATACCGATGCACTGGATCATTTCGCCAGAAGCCTCGCCCAGAATGTGCACGCCGAGCATTCTATCGCTGTCGCCATCGACCACCAGTTTCATCAAGGTCCGATCCGATCGACCTGACAGGGTATTTTTCATCGGACGGAAGCTGGTTTTATAGATCACCACATTGGCATGGCTGGCCCGCGCCTGTTCCTCGCTCATGCCGACGGTGCCGAGTTCGGGGGTCGAGAACACCGCCGTGGGAATCATGTCATGCGAGGCCACCACAGGGCGACCACCGAATACCGTATCGGCAAAAGCATGCCCCTCACGGATTGCCACCGGTGTCAGCGCGGCACGATTGGTGACATCGCCCACCGCATAGATCGACGGCACCACTGTTTGCGACTGCTCGTTGACGGGAATGGCACCCTGTTTACCCAAATCTATGCCCGCTGTTTCCAAGCCCAGACCGTTGGTATTGGGATTGCGTCCGGTCGCATAGATAACCCGCTCGCAATTCAGGCTGTTGCCGCCTTCCAGATGCACCGTCAAACGCCCGCGTTGCCCGTCGATCCGCTCTACTGCCGCATGGGTACGGATGGTAATACCGGATTGCGTCATGGCTTCTGTCAAAGCCTGACGCAAATCCAGATCGAAATGCGGCAAGACATACGCACTGCGGAAAACCAGCGTGACCTTGACGCCAAGCCGCACCAGCAGGCAGGCAAATTCGATCCCGATATAGCCCGAGCCGACAATCACCACCGATTTGGGCAAGGTCTCCCAGTCAAAAAATTCATCCGATGTATCAGCCAGTTCAATACCGCCGACCTGCTCGGGCAAAAACGGTCTGGCACCCGTGGCAACCAGAATGGTTTTGGCAGTCACTGTCTCGCCGCTGTTGAGCAGACGCACGGAATGGGGGCCGGTCACCACGGCACGGCTTTGGACAATATGGACACCGGAGCGCTCGAGATTCCCGCGATAGGCCTTTTCCAACCGGTCGATTTCCCGGTCTTTCTGGACTTTTAAAATAGAAAAATCGAAACTCGGCGGGTCAATATCCCAGCCGAAGCCAACCGCATCAGCAATCTCGTCACTGAAACGGCCGGCATAGACATAGAGCTTTTTAGGGACACAGCCGCGGATAACACAGGTGCCACCCATGCGGCTTTCTTCGGCCAATGTGACCTTGGCGCCATAACCTGCCGCAATACGGCCCGCGCGCACCCCGCCAGAACCACCACCAATCACGAACAGATCCACATCAAATTGTGTCATGACCAAGCCTTTACGCTGTCGAAAAAGAAAAAATCAATCGAGTTGACCCATCACGCGGATGCCATCGGCCGTTGCCAGGATGGCCGCAGTGGCCATGCCGATAAACAGGCCGTGTTCGACCAGTCCCGTCACGCCATCCAGCGCCTGTGCCAAGCCAGCGGGATCGGCAATCGCTACGCAATCGGCATCGAGGATCGCATTGCCGGAATCAGTTACAAAGACAGACCCATCCGCTCTCATGCGCCGGGTGATCCGTGTTTGGCAGCCCGCTGCGGCCAAAACCTCGACCAACCGTTGCTGGGTGGTATTCAGCCCGAACGGCACCACCTCAAGCGGCAATTTGAACCGGCCAAGTTGCGCCACCTGCTTGGTCTCGTCCGCAATAATAATCAGCTTTTTGGAGGCCAGAGCCACCATTTTCTCGCGCAAATGTGCCCCGCCACCACCCTTGATCAGCCGTAAGGCGGGGTCGATCTCGTCCGCGCCATCCACTGTCACATCCAGCACTGGCGTTTGTTCCAGAGTGCTCAGCACAATTCCCAGCCCTGCGGCCTGCTGGCGGGTGGCTTCCGAGGTCGGCACACCGACGATATCCATGCCCTCGGCCTTGATACGCGCGGCCAGAAGATCAACAAAATGCCTGGCGGTCGAACCTGTCCCAAGCCCCACTTTCATGCCAGAGCGCACCGTGGCCATCGCACGCGCCGCCGCTTCACGTTTCAAAATCTCGAATGGGTCGGAATTTGCATGGTTCAACGATTTATTCCCTTGAAGTCCTTCATGGCGCAACCCTAGCACGAAGAACAAAAAATCCAATCACTGCATCCCGCAAGACTTGACGCCACCCACAGGATCAGGCACCCCCATTCTATGAGCACAATAATCGACCCCGATTTGCCCACCATCGTGTTTGATCTTGATGGTACGCTGGCAGAAACCGCACCGGACCTGATCTGGACCCTGAACGCCGTTCTGGCGGAAATCGACCTGCCGCCGATCCCATTCGAACTGGCACGCGATCTGATCGGCGCCGGCGCACGCGCCCTCATCAACCGCGGTTTGGCCGCAGACAAGCGGGAATTGAGCGACGAGGATGTCGAAAAACTGTTCAACCGCTATCTGGAGATCTATGACACGCGCCTGTGTGTCGAGACGCATCTGTTCGAGCATGTGCTGGAATCGCTCGATATTCTGAAACAGCGCGGCCATCGTCTGGCTGTCTGCACCAACAAGATGGAATATCACTCGCTCAAACTGATCGACGCATTGGGGATTGCGCCCTATTTCAGCGCCATTTGTGGGCGCGACACCTTTGCATTCTGCAAACCCGACGCCCGCCACCTGACCCATACCGTGATCAAAGCCGGCGGTGACCCGGCCAAGGCGATCATGATCGGCGATTCCCGCACCGACATCGACACCGCAATCAACGCCAACCTGCCCTCAATCGGCGTCCCCTTCGGCTACACCGACACCCCGATGGCCGCTCTGGGCCCCGATGTGCTGATCTCCCATTTCAGAGAGCTTCCCGATGCGGTCATGGGGCTGGTCAGGCGGGCTTAAATCCTGCCCAGGAGTTGTGGCAAATAAAAAGTGGCTCTTCATTGGCACATGACATGTGAGGCTGGTTTATCGGTCGTATAAGATTGACAACAACCCATCCTCGCCTTTCTGTTGCTGTTTTCAGCATCGCCATAAGAACATTGATAAATTCAAGTAATTAACCAATTTAAATGTCTTATCATTAATATAAAAATATAAAATTAATACTATAATTCAAAATATATTTTTATATTAAGTGAAAATTTAAAATTAAAATTCGATATATAAATAATAAAATGGCAATTAATTTTGACTTTTTTATTTTAGTTGGATATATTAATTTTTATAATACAGATTACAGAATAATTTTTGGATGATTTGTTGCATCCTGAGGGAAGAATGAATTGGATTATTTTTGGCTGGTGCTGACAACGGTTTTACTGGTTGCATTGTGGTTTATATTTTTAAAAAAACCGGGTGATAGCCACATCGGCCATATCGTTCTGGTGGTAAAATCCGAACTGAAAAAGCAAGGCACATCACAATCTGA
>CANGQA010000146.1 GCA_947455995.1 Hyphomicrobiales bacterium
AACGAAGTGGCCGATGTCGGCGTTGTCATCGATGTGGAACTTGGCCAGAATGTCGAAGTGGCCGGCAATCGAATAGATTTCCGAGGCGATTTCGGCGTCGGCCAAGCGGCTTGCCACGTCATAGGTTTTGCCGAGCTTGCATTTGATTTCAACGAAAAAAGTCTGCATGGCCTGTAATCCCGATTTCGCCTGTTCCGGATGATTTTGAAACGAGACCCTAAGCCTGTTGCGCCATTTCGACAAGCCTTGCTGTCATCGTGCTGTCGGGCTCGCTCATCGGGGCGAGAATGGTGAAGTGGTTGGTGTCGGGGTGTTTGCTCCACGACATTTTTGCCCCTTGCTTGCCCCAGACGTCGGCGATCAGCGCGCTCTGGCGGAAATATTCCTCGCTCTCGTCGCCGCCCACCACCGCATCCATCACGAGATGCGAGGCCACAGACGCGGGCAGGGTCCAGAGCGCGGGCGAGACGCATTTGGCTTCCGGCTCGTCCAGTTTGAAATCGGCATTCATCACGGTTTTCATCATCGGCAGCAGATCGAACAGACCGGAGATGGAATAGCCCTTGGCGGTGAGATTGGCGGGCAGGGATGTATCATAGGCGGGCCAATCGGTGCCGAGCAGGCAGGCGGTCAGATGTCCGCCCGCCGAATGGCCTGCCACCGCCATGGGTCGTTTGCAACGGGCATAAATCGCGCGTGCGGCACTGCGCAAATCGTCGATAATGTCTTGTATACCCACCGATGGGCAGAGCCGGTAACTCGGAATAGCCACAGTTACGCCATGGGCATTGGCACCTTTGGCAAGATGGCTGAAAAACGAGCGGTCAAGCCCGCGCCAATATCCGCCATGGATGAACAGGAGGATCGGGCCATTCGCGCCTTCGTCATCTCCGGCGCAAGGACCGAACAGATCCATCGCCTGCCGTTCATGCCCACCATAGCTCAAACCAAGCCGGGAGTGGCCGTGTGCAGCGCACTCTTCACGATAGGCTTGGGCATCGGCCTGCCATTTTGCAATATGGGCGGGATGTTCCGGAACGCGGGCGCGGTTGTCGTATTCCTTGTCGATATGCGGATCAACGCTCATTTCGTCCCCATCACCATATTGGGAAGCCCCGTGGCGATTTCGGGAAACACACTGAGCAACACAACGGCCAGCACCATCAACAACACAAACGGTACCGTGCCCCAGATCACCTCGGAAAGCGGAATATCGGGCGCGATATTTTTGATCACGAAAATATTCAAACCCACCGGCGGGTGGATCAGGCCCATTTCCATCACAATGGTCATGACAATGCCGAACCAGATCAGGTCGAAACCGGCGGCTTTGAGCGGCGGCAGGATGATCGGCGCGGTCATCAGGATGATCGACACAGGTGGAAGGAAAAAGCCAAGCACCACCACCATCAGTAAAATCGTGGCCAACAGGAACCAGGGCGAGAGTTGCAAGGCAACAATGGCCTGTGCTGCAGCCTGCGAGATATGCAGATAGCTCATCACATAGGAATAGAGCAGCGACATCCCGATGATCATCATCAGCATGGTCGATTCCCGCAAAGTCGCATGCAGGATCGGCGTCACATCTTTGGGCCGCCAGACACCATAGACAATCGCAATCAGCCCCAAAGCCAGAATGCCGCCCAACCCTGCGGTTTCCGAGGGGGTCGCATAGCCACCGTAAAGGGCCACCATCACACCGGTCAGCAGCACGATGAAGGGCAGCACGCGAGGCAGCAGCGCGAATTTTTCGGCGCGTGTCAGTTGCTCGGTCGACAGGATCGGATGCTCGGTGCCATGCGCCTCATAGGCGCGCTCGGCTGTCGCATATTCGACCCTGAAGCGGTAGACGGCATAAAGCGCAAATAGCCCGACCAACAACATGCCGGGCCCGATGCCAGCCAGAAACAGCCGCCCAAGAGATTGTTCGGCAGCCACCGCATAGAGAATCATGGTGATCGAGGGGGGCAGCAAAATCCCGAGCGTGCCGCCAGCGGCAATGACGCCTGCAGCAAAACGGCCCGAATAGCCGCGCTTGCGCATTTCGGGGATGCCAGCCGAACCGATCGCCGAACAGGTCGCCGGAGACGATCCCGCCATTGCGGCAAACAGCGCACAGGCAAACACATTGGCAATCCCCAAACCACCGGGGATGCGGTGCATGAAGGCGTGCATAGCCGAATAGAGATCCTGCCCCGCACGCGAGCGGCCAATCGCTGCTCCTTTCAGGATAAACAGCGGAATGGCCAGCAAGGTGATCGATGACATTTCCTCGTAGACATTCTGTGTGACGGTATCGAGGGCGGCATGCGGCATGAAGATCGCCATAAACACTACGGCCACCGCACCCAGCGCAAAGGCAATCGGCATGCCCGAAAACATCACAGCCAGTGTGGCGCCGCCATAGAGCAGCCCGATCATGCCTGTTGTCATGATTGATCACTCCTCTGGCTGAAACCAATCACCACCTGCAGGATGATCTGGATCGTCAACAAGGTCATCCCGATGGTCATCAAACCGTAGGGGATCGACAACGGCGGGCCCCACGTGGAGGAGGAATGCTGGTCATCCACCAAAGCTTCGTGCAGCAAGGTCAGGCTTTTCCATGAAAAGAAGGCACAAAACAGCGCGGAAAGAAGATCGGTCAACAGCTGACGGGCATGATTGACCGGGGCAGGCAGAATGCTTGCCAGCGCCTCGATGCCAACATGGCCACGGCGCGATTGCACGGCGGCGCCCGACAGGAATGTCGCGCCCACCAGCAGGAAAATCGCTGTTTCATCCTGCCAGTCGGTCGGAATTTTCAAGGCATAACGCACAACAACGCTGTAGGTCAGCACCAGACAGGCGACAATCAGGGCGATCCCGCCCAGCGTCATCACGGCGGAATTGATGCGTTCGATCAGCGTGGCGGCCACGCCAAGCCAGCCTGTCAAAGGCTTGGCTGGCGGAGCGGCGGTTTGAAATTCTTCTGGCAGGCCGTGGCTCACGAGACAGCCTCTGCCAGTTTCAGCAATTCTGCACAGCTTGCATTGCGGTTGGCAAAATCCTTCCATGCGGTATCGCGTGACAGGGTCCGCCACTGGTTGAGGGTGGCTGCATCAAGCGACTGTACTTTTGCCCCGGCCTTGGCAAAGATTTTTTCGACCTCGACATCGTCGTTCTTTGCGCCTTCCATGCCGAAAGCTTCAAGCGATTCACCAACACCCATAATGGCATCCTGCTGTGATTTGCTCAGGCCCTGAAAAATGGTTTTCGACATCAGCAGCGGCTCGAACATGAACCAGTAGAAATTGCCTTTGCCCGAGGTCAGGCCCTTCGACAATTCATCGAGATGGAACGAGATCAGCGAGGTCGAGGATGTGCACACGGCATCACAGGCCCCTGTCTGCATCGCGGCATAGCTCTCGTTCGATGGAATGTTGAGTGTCGCAGCCCCTGCCGCCTGAAACACCAGATCCATTTCACGCGAGCCGCCACGGATTTTAAGCCCCTTGGCGTCAGCAGGTGTCAAAATCGGCGCACCGCGGGTTGCAACCCCACCCGATTGCCAGACCCAGGAGACGATGATCACACCCTTCTCGTTGAGGAATTGTGTGAGTTTCTGCCCGATCGGCGCTTTTTTCCAGGCCGCGCCCTGCTCGTAGGAGGTCACGAGGCCGGGCATCAGGCCGATATTGGTCTCCTGCAATTCGCCGCC
>CANGQA010000147.1 GCA_947455995.1 Hyphomicrobiales bacterium
ATCTTGCTGCGGCAGTTGACACAGGACGATGCGCCATGCGGCTTGTTCCATGCTGTCAATGCAGGTGAAACGCATTGGGCCGGATTGGCCAGACATATTTTTGCAACCAGCCGGAGCGCGGGCGGTCCCTTTGCGGAGGTAATAGAGATCCCTTCGAGTGACTATCCGACACCGGCCAAACGGCCCATGAATTCAAGGCTCGATTGCACCAGATTGGCCCAAAATTTCGGGCTGGAGATCAGGCCATGGCCCGAGGCCGTGGCAGAAATTGTCAAGCGACTTGTTCAAGGCAAAGGATAGCATCATGAAAGGCATAATTCTGGCAGGTGGCGCAGGGTCGCGTCTGCATCCGGCAACCTTGGCCGTCAACAAGCAGTTGCTGCCGGTCTATGACAAGCCGATGATCTATTATCCGCTCTCGACGCTGATGCTTGCGGGCATCCGCGAGATTTTGCTTATTTCGTCGCCCGAATATCTCGACAATTACAAACACCTGTTCGGCGACGGGTCTGCATGGGGACTTGATATCAGCTATGCGGTACAGCCCAAGCCTGAAGGGCTGGCGCAGGCCTTTATCATCGGGCGGGATTTTGTCGGAACGGATGCGGTCACGCTGGTGCTTGGCGACAATATTTTCTTTGGCGCGGGGCTTGGTGAAAAGCTCGCCAAAGCGGTGGCCGAACCCAAAGGGGCAACGGTGTTTGCCTATCACGTCGAAGACCCCGAACGCTATGGTGTGGTCAGTTTCGATGGCGATGGACGCGCCACCTCCATTGTCGAAAAACCCAAAAATCCGCAGTCCCCTTGGGCGGTGACGGGGCTCTATGTCTATGACAACCGCGTGTTGGAGATAGCCGCCAATGTCAAACCCTCGTCACGCGGCGAGCTGGAAATCACCTCGGTCAATGATGCCTATCTGCAGATGGGAGAATTGCATGTGCAGCGGTTGGGGCGCGGCTTTGCATGGCTGGACACCGGCACGCATGACTCGCTGCTCGAGGCCTCCCAATTTGTTCACACCATCCAGAAGCGCCAGAATATCCAGATCGCCTGTCTGGAAGAAATCGCCTTCGAGAAAGGCTTTATTTCCCGCGAAGTCCTGCGTGGACATGGTGAGGCGTTGAGCAAAACCAGCTATGGGCAATACCTGTTGCGCATTGCGGGGAATGGCTGAATTCTAGACGTCGTTGGCAGGGGCAGGCCCTGCCAAATTTGTTGAGCCACTTGCCACTTTTACAGCCTGAACCCCGCCTGCGTTGCATCATTATAGAACATTTTGACGGTATCGAGGGAATAGCTGTCGAGATTGTATCCGACATTGGGGAGTTTTTTCAAAATGTCGTTGGTGACTGTGATGATCTGGCATCCGATTGCATCGGCCTGGAAGATGTTGAGCAATTCGCGCGGGCTGGCCCAGATGAGTTCCGCTCGGGGCTTGATGGAGGCCATGGCCACGGCTGCCTGCATCAGGGGCAGCGGATCGATGCCTGTATCGGCGATGCGTCCGGCAAAGACCGAGATGCAGGCAGGCACGCCGTCATTGAGATGGGAGACGACATCGCGCACTTGCGCCAAGGTCATCAATGCGGTGACATTGACCTTCACGCCCTGATCGGCCAGACGCTTGACCAGCGCGCAGGTAGACTGGCCCTTGGTGTTGGTGATCGGTATTTTGACATAGACATTGGGGCCCCAACCGGCAATTTTCAACGCTTGGCGTTCCATCTCGCCGATGTCGTCGGAGAAGACTTCAAGCGAGAGGTGCTTGTCGGTGATGTGTCCCAGAATATCGCGGGCAAACGCCTCGTAATTGGTAATACCCGCTTTGGCCATCAAAGTCGGGTTGGTGGTGAGCCCCTTGATGAAGGGCTTTTGCGCCATATCCAGCATGCCTGCCTTGTCGGCACCATCGGCAAAGATTTTGACTTTTAATTGATTGATATCAATCACGGTGGGGCTCCTGTGTTTTAGGTGATAAAATCCATTGGGTGGCATCGAATAATGAGCCACAAACATAGTCCGACAGGCAGGATGCAGCCTGTTCGCAATAGGCGTAATCGATCAAAATGGTCCGCACGCCAGCCGTATGTCCGGCCTCGATGTCGCGCCAGCGGTCGCCGACCATGAAGCTGTCTGTCAGAGACAGGTCGTATTGTGCGGCGGCCTCCAACAAAGCCCCCGGTTTAGGTTTGCGGCAGCTGCAGGCATCGGCATCGTCATGAAAGCAACAGCGGATCTCGTCGAGCGGCAAAGCCGCCAGCAGGCGCTCGTGAATGGCATCCACCGCCGCGCGTGATGTGGTGCCGCGTGCAACATCGGGCTGGTTGGTGACAACAATCAGCATGAAGCCTGCCGCCTTAAGCGCGTGCAGCGCTTCATCGACACGCGGCAAAAGCTGCATCTCGTTCACTGTGGCGGGTGGATAGGGCTTGCCATCGCGGATGACGGCACGGTTGATCACCCCGTCCCGATCCAGAAACACCGCCTTGCGTTGTGGGCTTTGCGCGGGCTTCACTTGACCGAGGATTCCCATTTGGTCTGGCTCGCCTTCACATCGGGATGGGTGACCAGCAAATGCCAGATGACGGCCTGGAACGCTTCCGAATGCGGGGTGATACTGTCGGGATTGACGGTGGGCACCACCACCACCGCATCACCCATTTGCGCGGTATAGCCGCCATCGCGCCCGACAATGCCCAGCACCTTTGCGCCGACCTGCTTGGCCAGTTGCACGGCATGGACCAGATTGGGGCTGATGTTTTTGTCCAGATTGCCGCCGCCGACCGACAGGATGAACAGCGCATCTTTGCTGTTGAGACGGCTGACCCTGAGCCATTCGGCAAAAATGGTGTGCCAGCCCTCGTCATTGGTGCGCGCCGTCAGCTCCGACACATTGTCGGTCGGTGCATAGGCCTCGATGCCGGCAATCTTGCGGAAGTCGTTGACCGCATGCGAGCAATTGCCTGCACTGCCGCCGACACCGAGAAAAAACAGCCGTCCGCCTCTGGCGCGCAAAGCAACCAATTCCTGTGCCAGCGCTTCGATGCGGTCGGCGTCAAGCTGTTCGATGATCCGGATGGCTTCTGCAAGATGGGTTTGGACAAAATTCATGCTGCCCTCGTGTGGTTAAGGTGGGTTTCAAGCTCCGCAATACCGCTCGGGGAGCCGATTTCGTAGAAACGCTGTTGGGCCTCGTAAGCGGCCAATCGGCCCTGTTGCGCCAGACGGCTGTAGAGCGGGGCGAGATCGGTCGGCGTATCGGGGCTGACGCCGGCAAACACATCGGCACTGAACACGCCGAATCCGTAATCGATATGGCGCATGGCCGGGGTGCGCTCGGTTTTGGAATAGGCCAAAATCCGGCCATCCCCGAACTGCACATTCGAGCGGTCCCATTGGTCCTGATTGGCAAAGACCGTCATCAGGGCCGGTTGGCGGGCCTCGTCGAACTGACGGAAAATGGCGCGGTAATCGCAGTCCAGATAGCTGTCGCCATACAGCACTCCGAAACCAGGCCCCAACAGGGGCAGCGCGCGGGCAATGGCTCCTCCGGTGCCCAGCAAGGTCGGGCCGTCAAACAGATAGCGGATCGACAGACCGAACTGCCGGCCATCCCCCAAAGCCTCTTCGATCTGCTCGCCCAGATAGCCGATCAGATAGACCACCTCGCTCACACCA
>CANGQA010000148.1 GCA_947455995.1 Hyphomicrobiales bacterium
CGATGCGAGCCATTGACCTGGTCGCTTGGCCGCAAGCCGATGATGGAGCCAACCGCTCCCCCCTCCTGACCTATGGAGGAATGGGCAGGACCATGCACCAGCCCCTCGCCTGCCAGTTCGAGAACCTTTTCCTCAAAGGCGCGTATAATGTGAAGCTGTGTCAGCATGGCGCCCAGCAAAGCCGGGTCGGCCTTTTTCCAGTCGGCTGCCGTGGTCTTGATTTCAACCCATGGTGCCATAGGAGCAAGAATGGTCTGTTTCGGCATGGTGATCCTCAAAGATATCCGTAAGCGGTCCAGCCGCCGTCTATGCCAATGATTTGTCCGGTTATGGCTCGCGCTGCATCCGAAATCAGGAAGCAGGCGGCATCGGCTACTTCTTCAGGGGTGATCAGACGGCCCATCGGCGTCCGCTGTTCCAATTTCTCCAGATCAAGCCGTCCGAGTGCAACCAGTTCCTCGACAAAGGGCGTGCGCACATAGCCCGGCGCAATCGCATTGACGCGAATACCCAGTTGCGCCCATTCGATCGCCAAAGCTTTGGTCATCATCACCGTTCCGCTTTTCGACACGCAATAGCCCAACCGTTCAGGCGCGGCGACAACGCCATACATCGAGGCCGTCAAAATGATCGACCCGCCCCCGCTGGCAGACATCAAACGTCCGGCTTCGTAGCAGGTCAAAAAAGCCCCATCCAGATTGATCGACATAACCCGCCGCCATTCCGCGAAATCGAGATCCAGTGTCGGCTTGTTTTGCGAGATCCCGGCATTGGCGATCACCGCATCAAGCCGACCCAGAATGGATTGAGCCGCTCCAAAACCCTCTTTGACGCTGACAGGGTCGCTGACATCCCCGGCAATCAGCACAAGATCGGGATGCGCCTTGTCAAACCCTGTTGGGATTGTTCGGTCGAACACCGCAACACGCGCGCCAGCGCGCTGGAAGGTCAGTGCCATAGCCAAACCGAGACCGGAACATCCTCCGGTCACCAGAACATTTTGGCCAACCAGAACAGTCTGTACGCTCATCGCACACCCATAAAATCGGCGAGCAGATAGCGCATGGAGGCCAGCATCGGCTTGCCCGGATGCACCCGGCAACCCAAAGCGCGGGCTGCGGCCATCATGGCTGTTTCTTCAGGATCCATGATCACTTCTGCAACAATCTGGCTCGGGATCAGTTGCGCCGCATCAAAGGGTAAAGCATCCCCTGGCTTCAGACCAAGCGAGGTGCCATTGACCACCAAATCATGGCCAGAAGGATCCCGCCCGCCGATCCGCAGATCGGCATCGGGATAGGCTGTCAACAGACGGCGGACCAAATCCTCGACCTTCGCAATCGTGCGGTTGGCGATGGTAAGATGGCTCACACCTGCTTCGATCAAGGCAAAGGCAATGGCATTCGCCGCACCGCCCGCACCGGCCAGATAGGCTGACTGGCCACGCGGATCAATACCGGCCTGCATCAGCCCCGTGACAAAGCCAATCCCGTCGAGCATCTCGCCAACCAATCGGCCATCGGCCTCGCGCCGCACGCAATTGGCCGCACCGATCAGCCGTGCCGAAGGGCTAACCTCGTCGAGCAAATCGACGATAGCCGCCTTATGCGGCACCGTTACAACAAAGCCGCCAAGACTTTTCATGCCCTTCAGGCCTTTGACCAAAGCGGCCAAATCGGAAGGTGCAACATGGAACGGGATCATCAGCCCATCAATGCCGCGCTCACTTGCAACGGCATTTATCATTTGCGGCGTTTTCACATGGACAATCGGATCAGCCAAAATCCCCCAAATCCGCGTGCGGCCCGTGACGTCAACCATACTTATCAACCTTAAATTCCCAAATACGCCGTTTTCACATGCGGATCAGACAACATGCCTAGCCCCGTATTCTCGCGAACGATCGTGCCGTTTTCAATGACATAGGCCCGTTCAGCGATTTTAAGCGCGTGGAACGCCTTTTGTTCGACCAGCAGAACCGTCGTGCCCATACTTCTGATTTTTTCTACAATATCAAACATCTGCCCAACAATAATCGGGGCAAGACCGAGCGACGGTTCATCCAGCATCAAGAGCCGGGGCGAGGCCATCAGGCCGCGTGCGATAGCAACCATCTGCTGCTCGCCGCCTGACAGAGAGCCCGCCATCTGGTCCACCCGTTCGCGCACCCGCGGGAAAATATCGAGCACCGTATCCAGCCGCCCCGCCAATCCCTCACGGACATTGGGATGGTAGCCACCCATCAGAATATTGTCACGAACCGTCATAACAGGGAACAATTGCCGCGCTTCGGGCACCTGGACCAGCCCCATCCCGACAATATCGGCGGGCTCCTTTTCGGTGATGTCGACTCCATCGAAGGTGATGCGTCCAGCTGTCGGTTTCACCAGTCCCGAAATTGTCCGCAAAAGGGTCGATTTGCCAGCTCCGTTAGAGCCGATAATGGTAACGATTTCGCCCATCCCGACATGGATCGACATGTCTTGCAAAATGACTGTCTGGCCATAACCGGCCCGAACCTCAGAAACCTTGAGCATCGACGAAATCCTCTCCGAGATAGGCTTCAATGACCTTGCGATTTCTGACCACCTCTTGTGGGTCACCTTCCGCAATCACGCGGCCTGAGTCGATCACGATAATCCGGTCCGACAGGCTCATAATCGCCTGCATATTATGCTCGATGGCAATGATCGTGACGCCAGTGTCACGAATCGCGCGGATCAGCTCCACCATGCCCATCGTGTCCTTCTGGTTCTGCCCGGCCATCACCTCGTCCAGCAACAGGATAGAAGGTTCGCTAGCCAGCGTGCGCGCAACCTCAAGCCGTTTCAACGCGCCGATCGGCAGGTTACGGGCCTCGACATCCTTCTGGTCGAGAAGGCCGACTGTTTGGGCCACCCGAAGAGCCACCGCCCGCGCATCGTCCACATGGGGATGGCGCAGAAAGGCCCCGATCATGATGTTTTCGATGACCGACAAACGGCCAAACGGCTGGACAATCTGAAAAGTGCGGCCGATCCCCAGACGTGCAAAGGCATCTGGCGCCGATGGCGACACATACACACCTTGCGCATCAAGCACCGCTATCGTGCCCGATGTCGGCTGCAGGAAGCCGGAAATCTGGTTGAACAAGGTGGTTTTACCTGCCCCGTTGGGGCCGATAATTCCCAAAATCTCGCCGCGTTTCAGGCTAAAGCTGACATGGTCGGTCGCCAGCAAGCCACCAAAACGCATCACCAAATCATGGGCCTTGATCAGATCCTCACCTGTGGTGCCGCTGATCCGGCGCAAGGAAGGCGTAATCCGGTCCGCCAGACGGCGATGACCGCCCGGCAACCGGGCAACCATCCGGCTCACCCTTTGCCCGAATGTACCGACCAGCCCTGCCGGAAGTGTCAAGGTAATCAGCACCAGCACGGTACCATAGACAACCCCGTGCAAACCGCTGGCCGAAGCCCCCAGCCAGCCGCGGGCCAGTTCAGCCAGTGGCACCACCAACACGGTGCCCAACAACGGACCTGCCACCGTACCCAACCCGCCGATCAGCGAGAACATCGCAACCTCGATGGAAGTGCCAAGCGAAAACATCGTCGCAGGCTCCAGAAAGGTCAGATACATCGCATGAAAAGCCCCAATCAGCGCTGTCAGCATGGCCGAAACCACCACCGCTTTGA
>CANGQA010000149.1 GCA_947455995.1 Hyphomicrobiales bacterium
CTTTTGGGGGCCAATCCTGACTTTGCTGCTGGTTTTGCCATGGTTTGTTGCGATTATGATGAAAAGCGGCGGCGAGTTTTTCTCGGCCTCGGTCGGTCAGGATATGATGTCTAAAGTCGCTGGCGCGCAGGAGCGACATGGCGGCCCGCCCGGCACCTATCTGCTGGTGTTTTTTGGTACGGCCTGGCCTTTGGCTCCCTTATTCTGCCTCTCGCTGCCATTCATTGTGCGAGCTCGGCGCGATGCTATTGTGGTGTTTTTGCTCGGCTGGATCGTCCCATTCTGGATCATTCTCGAACTCGTCCCGACAAAACTCCCCCATTATGTGCTTCCCCTCTATCCAGCTATGGCGCTGCTGGTGTGTCTTGCGGCTGAACGCGGCATGATCTCGGTGGCCAGTTGGGGTGTCAAACTGGCGATGGTCGGGCTTGTTTTGCCTGTTGTTTTGCTGCTGATCGGCTTGACAGGAGGCTCGCTCTGGCTGGGAGACCAACTGCCTGTTCTGGCAATCCTGATCTTGCTTATGGCCCTGTGGCCGACCATTGCGGCTGCCCGCAGCTTGCATAAGGGCCTGATTGCACAAACCGGTCTTTTGGCTTTTGCTGCCATGGTTCTTGTATCGTCAGCCGTCTATATGGCGGGCAGTCCGGTGTTGCAATCCATTCGCATTTCGGATCGTCTGGCACAGGCGTTGGAACGCCCGGATTGTCACGACAAGCATCTGGCGATGCTCGGTTATTCAGAACCAAGTCTGGTGTTTTTAACCCGCACGGATTTGCAATTTCTTCCACCGGCTTCCATGGTTGCCTTTTTGCAGCAATCGGGTTGCCGGATTGCCGGTGTTACAGCCAATCAGATGAAAGACTTCGACGCTGCGCGCCTTGCGGCAGGGATGGATCTTGTTCCTGTCGAGGTGGTCAGTGGCTTTAATATTAACGGTGGTAAAAGGTTGGATGTGTCCATTTTCGTCCGGCGTGATAATCATGCGCTCGAAAACAAGCCGGAGACGAGCAAACCATGACGACACCTGATCATCCCGTGCGGCTTTCCGTCGTCGTTCCTGTGCGCAACGAGGAGGGTAACGTCGAGCCCCTCATCAATGAGATTGTTGAAGCCTGCCAATCTGTTGGGGCTTATGAAATCATCTATGTCGATGATGGCTCAACCGACCAGACCCTCCAACGTCTTCAGGCTCTGAAAGCCCAATTGCCGATGCTGCGGGTTCTGCGCCATCAAAGCTCCTGCGGACAAAGTGCCGCTGTTCGTTCCGGTGTCAAAGTCGCATCGGGGCGTGTGATTGCGACGCTGGATGGGGACGGACAGAACAATCCTGCCTATATTCCACAAATGCTATGGCAGATCGAAAGCAATGATAAGATTGGCATGGTGGCTGGCCAGCGGATAGGGCGCAAGGATACAGGTTTCAAACGCTGGCAATCACGCACGGCCAACCGCGTTCGGGCTTGGGTGCTGAAAGATTCAACCCGCGATACCGGTTGCGGCCTGAAGGCGATCAAGCGGGATGTCTATCTGGCTTTGCCCTATTTCGATGCCCTTCATCGTTTTATGCCGGCTTTGGTTGTTCGTGAGGGTTATCTGGTCAGCCATGTCGATGTCACCGATCGCCCGCGCTATACAGGTGTTTCCAATTATGGATTTTTCGACCGGCTATGGGTCGGGATTAAAGATCTGATCGGTGTGGCCTGGCTGATTTCGCGCCGCAGGAAAATACCGGCTGTAACGGAGATTGTCTGATGCTGGCTTTTTCAAATGGTCTTGTTGACTATTTTTATGATGTATTTGTTGTTCGTTTCGATTTTTGGCTGGCCTTCGGCATTGTCGCGCAGTTGCTCTTTACAGCCCGTTTCATTGTGCAATGGATTGCCTCGGAACGGGCAGGGAAAAGCGTGATCCCCTTCGCTTTCTGGATCTTTTCGATTGTCGGTGGCGGTATGACACTGGTGTACGGTTTTCAGAAGCGCGAACCGATCATCATTATGGGCCAAATTTTGGCTGTGACCATTTATGTGCGCAATATTATTCTGATCATACGCAAACCCACGCTCCCGGATGGGCAGTAAAAACGTTTATCGACATGAAAGCCGTCAGCATGAGTGATAATGGAGCACCTGGTGATCTGTCCGAACTGCCTCAGGTGCTGATTGCAGCTTTTGACGCTCTGCGGTCCGGCGCACAGGACAGGCGATCGGCATTTCATACACCGGTTTTCTCATCACTCGGGCTTGATGGCAGGCCATTGTCTCGCATTGTTGTGTTGAGGGCTTTCGATCCCGATCAACGCCGTCTGCGCTTCCATACCGATTTGCGATCGGACAAAATCGAGCAGATCAGGCATGATCCGCGCGTCGCAATAACCTTTTATGACGCAAGCATGAAATTGCAAATCCGATGCGACGGGCTGGCGGTTTTGCATGATGATGATGAACTCTCCACCATGGCGTGGGATACGTCACAGCGCATGAGCAAGATATGCTACGGTACCGAGCCCGCGCCCGGAAACGTGATCGAGCAAGCGGATGCTTTTGTGCTGCCGAGTGACCCAGATTCAATAGCGACAGGACAAAACAATTTTTGTGCTGTGGTCACACAGGTGACCACGCTGGAATGGTTGTGGTTGGGACATCAAGGCCATCGACGTGCCCGTTTCACTTGGGATGGAAACGGGCACGCGAAAGCCGTGTGGCTGGTACCCTGATTACCCTTTGGTTGCATGCATCCGAGCAAAGCCGGCGGCGAGATCGGCTTGCAGGTCAACCACATCTTCGAAACCGATTTGCAAGCGAAGTGCCGGTCCCGCCGGCTTCCAGGCCGTCACTGTCCGATAGGTCGAGCAATCGAACGGCACCACAAGGCTTTCAAAACCACCCCAAGAATAACCCATCCCGAACAATTCCAAACCGTCCAGCATCGCAGCAACTGCTTTGTCTGACACAGGATTCAGAATAATGGAGAACAGACCGGACGAACCCGAAAAATGTGCTTTCCAAACCTCATGCCCAGGACATTCTGGAAAAGCAGGATGCAGCACAGTGTGCACTTCAGGCCGGGCTTTCAACCAATGGGCCATGGCAAGACCCTGACGTTCTGCCTCTTTCAGGCGAAGGAGCATCGAACGCATGCCGCGCAAGGCGAGGAACATATCTTCCGGACCTGCGCAAATTGCCATCACATCATACGTCTCGCGCAACCGTTTCCAATGGCTTTCATTGGCGGTCACCATGCCGAGCAACAGATCGGAATGGCCGCCGAGATATTTGGTGCCGGCCTCGATGGCAATATCGACCCCGTTGTCGTGAGGCGGAAAAAACAGGGGTGTTGCCCATGTATTGTCCATGATGACGCTGATGCCATGCTTGTGGGCAACCTTGGCAATCGCAGGAACATCCTGCACCTCAAAGCTCTGCGAGCCGGGGGATTCGGTAAAAACCACGCTGGTATTGGGTTTGATCAGTGCCTCGATGCCCGCCCCGATCATCGGATCGAAATAGCTGGTTGTCACGCCGTAACGGGATAAGAAATCCTCGCAAAACACGCGCGTCGGGCGATAGACGCTATCGGTCATCAGAACATGGTCACCCGCTTTGGTGACTGCCATCAAGGCCA
>CANGQA010000150.1 GCA_947455995.1 Hyphomicrobiales bacterium
CGATCAACCGCCATGGCATGTTGCGGGGCGGATTTCAGGCCTTTGAGATGGCTCAACACGCCGACCCACGGCGAACATTGTTCTACAAGCTCCGCACCCGTGACCACAGCGATGACGCCATCACATTGCTGGGCTGCATGTGTATTAATGTCCAGAATACGGGCATGGGCATAGGGTGAACGCACAAATACGACATGTCCCATGCGTGGCACGGACATGTCGCTGACATAGGTGCCACGCCCTTCGACCAAGCGTTCGAGATTGGGGCGGGGGACAGCGCGCCCGATGTAGGAATTGGGGCGGTCAAGCGGCGATAGAGGATTGGTCATGAACGTTCCCCCGCTGCATACCGGGCTTGGGCAACTGTTTCCACCGCGTCAACGATCGCCTGATAGCCGGTACAACGGCAATAATTGCCTGAAATATGGTCACGGATCGTTGCGCGGTCGGGGGTCGGGTTCTGCAGCAACAAATCTTGCGCGGTGATCAGCATTGCGGGCGTGCAATACCCGCATTGCAGGGCATTGCGATTTCGGAAGGCGTCCTGAAGATCACGGATCTCGCCGCTGTCGGACAGGCCTTCGATGGTCTCGATCACCGCACCCTCGGCCTGCACCGCAAGCAGCAGGCAGGCACGGGTTATCGCGCCATCAACGCGGATCGTACAGGCTCCGCATACACCGTGTTCACAGCCGATATGGGTACCGGTCAGAGCCAATTCGTCGCGGAGCACATCGGCAAGATGCGTGCGCGGTTCGATCTCCAACCGATGGCTTTCGCCATTGACCAACAACGTGATGACTTGCTTGCCCATCAACCTCTCCCTTGCGCCATCAGGTCGGCGAGCCCGCGCTTTAACAATACTTGAGCCAGTTGCATGCGGGTCTCTGGATCCGCCTGCAAATCATCTTGCGGTTGCAGATCGTGCAAGAGGGCCTGTTGGGCATCGGCCAGAGCATCCATCATATGTGTGGCCTGTTCCAGGCACCGTGCGGCTTGGCTGGCCAGAACCGGACGATCACCGATGCCGAAAAATACCGGCCTGATCCGCAAGCCATGACCCGGCGTCCCGTGCATGACCATGGCCAATCCGGCCATGGCATAATCGCCTGCTCGCCGTGCGAGTTCGTTGAAATGGAACCGCGTATCGGCCGGACAGCGGGCAATCGCAATGCGAACCAATATTTCGTCTGCCTCGAGAGCCGTTTCATACAGTCCCTTGAAAAAATCTGCGGCGTCGATGTGCCGTTCTCCTTTGGGTCCAACCACATGCATGACGGCTTCAAGGGCGATCATACAGGCAGGCAATTCGGAGGCGGGATCGGCATGGGCCAGATTGCCGCCCAAAGTGCCTCGGTTGCGGATGGCTGCATGGGCAACATGGCGGATCGCTGTCTGTAGCAGCGGCAGATGCTGACCGATCAGCGGTGATGTGGCGAGTTCGACATGCCGTGTGCCCGCACCCAGATGGATAGAGCTTTCGTCGTTGGTAATGCCACGCAACTCGGACAGATGCGCAATATCAATCAGAAGCTTTGGTCCCAGTAAACGCAGGTTAAGCGCGGGAACGAGGCTCTGGCCACCGGCAATCAGCTTGCCGCCATCACCCGCACGCTCCAGCAAGGACAGCGCTTCATCAAGCGTTTTGGCCCGCACATAATCGAACGCATAGGCTTTCACCCGCTCCCCTCCCTGATGACCCGACGCACTGGAAGATCACTTGGACATATCCTCAAGCGTCAACCTTATTGATCAGTCGATCACTATCATTGAATGACAACAAGCAGGAAGGCAAGAGGCATCATTATCGCTGGACCATTCTTCACAATCTGGATTGACGTCTGAACCTCTCCTCTTGCCATGGTAAAGGCCTCGACTTAGTCTCGCCCGGCTTTGGGTGATGGTTCACTATGATGGGTCTGACAAAAGGACAATATCTAATGCATGAAGTCGATTATGTATCAGGAAAGACCCGAATTTATGGCATTGTAGGGCACCCTATCGAACAGGTGCGCTCGCCCGAGATGTTTACGGCCAGCTTCAAATCACGCAAGGCGGATGCCATTTTGCTGCCGTTCCATGTGTTGCCTGTCGATTTCGACCGTGTTGTGCCGTCATTGATGCTGATGCCCAACCTGGACGGTTTGATTTTTACGATTCCCTTCAAGCAACAAGCCATGGCGCTTGCCGATGTGATTGGCCCCAATGCAAAAATAGTCGGGGCGATCAATGCGCTGGCACGGCAATCAGGGGGTGGATGGAAGGGTGAAATTTTTGATGGCCTTGGCTGCGTTGAAGGGTTTCGGAAAAGCGGCCATTCCTTTGCCGGCAAACGGGTGATGCTGATCGGGGCCGGGGGGGCAGGATCAGCTATCGGCGTGGCGATTGCCCATGAGGGCCCGGCCTCGATGCGGGTGTTTGATCCCGATAGCGGCAGGGCAGAGGACCTGATGCGCAAGATCAACCAGGTTGATCCAGCCATTGCGGTCGTCTACGAGGAGCCGAACTGTGACGGGATCGATATTCTGTTGAATGCCTCGCCGGTCGGCATGCTTGATGACGCGCGGATGCCAATCAGCATCGAGCGGTTTGACCCTAAGCTGATTGTGTTCGATGCCATCGTCAAACCGGAAATGACGCCGTTGCTCCAGTTGGCGGCGCAATCGGGCTGCGCCTTCATTCAGGGCCGCCAGATGATGTATGGACAGATCAGCAAAATGACCGACTATTTCGGAGTTTGAGCCACAGCACTCCCGGCGGGACCAGTCTTGGCCGCACCCCTCTTCAGCTCTTATGGATTGGGTCAATCCAGGCCACATTTTCGGGCTTTTCGACCGGTTCGATGTCGAGGTTGACGACGACAGATTCGCCGTCGCTTCGGACCAGCACGCATTCGAGAACCTCGTCGGG
This sequence comes from Hyphomicrobiales bacterium, assembly GCA_947455995.1. Lineage (GTDB taxonomy): Bacteria > Pseudomonadota > Alphaproteobacteria > Rhizobiales > Beijerinckiaceae > CAIYZJ01. The sequence continues at coordinate 2,911 of CANGQA010000150.1, forward strand.
GCTGGCATTGATTTCCTGATGCGGAACGAAAGGCGGGATATAGATGAAATCACCCGGTCCGGCCTCGGCGGTAAATTCCAGTGCCTCGCCCCAGCGCATCCGGGCTTTGCCTTTCAAAACATAGATGACACTTTCGAGCGGCCCATGGTGATGCGCGCCGGTTTTGGCATTGGGGTGGATATGCACCGTCCCAGCCCACAGTTTTTGCGCGCCGACACGGGCAAAATTGATCGCAGTCTTCCGGTCCATCCCCGGCGTTTGCGCGGTGTTGGGATCAAGCTGGTTGCCCGATACCACCCTGACGCCGTCGTGCTTCCAATCGGTTTCCGGATGTGTGTGGGTCATGTGATCTCATCTTTTCTGCGCACTGATTACCGGGTTGTATCTTTGACTGGCTCGGACGTGATTTCAAGCCATTAAACGCGACCAGTGCGCGCATAGGGATGATGGCCCAAGAGGATTATGCAAGTCTATTCTGATCGGACAACAGGTGTACTCTGCGCGTCCATAAAACTGCAAATCGCACCCGGCGTCGTTATAAACACATCACCCTGATCACGCTTTTGAGCAAGATAGCTCAAGGCACGGCGGATATGTCTGAGGCGGTAGGGTTGGCCGACCAGATAAGGATGCAAGGCGATTCCCATCACAAGGGGCTGGTGTCGGGATTGTTCCAGCATTTC
>CANGQA010000151.1 GCA_947455995.1 Hyphomicrobiales bacterium
ACGCATCGCTATCAGGCTCTGCGGCATAAGGATATTTCAACCCGCACTCTGGGCGTGGATATGCTCAACCGATCGCTTCTGAGCCCCTATTTGCCGGTTGATTTCGCCCGAGGCGCGGGCTTGCTGGCAATGGCCTCCATCGGGCCGTTGCGGCAATTCGTGATGCGGCAGGGAATTGGCCGTTAAGGCCTTATTTGCCGATCACCAAGGCCACACAAATCGTTGGGGGAGCAGATGGTTGCTCATCAGCCACAAAAGACCCGTCACGCTGGCCACAGACAAGACCGTGCCAACCAGAATGGCTGTTGAGGCCTGCTCGACATAAACCTTGTACTGGTTGGCGATCACAAACACATTCAGCGCAGGCGGCAGTGCGGCCATCAACACGGCCGTCATGGTCCATTCCCATCCGAAATCGCCAAGCCATGACAGCATCAGCCAGACGATCAAAGGATGCAGGACCAGTTTGATGCCGACCAGAGCAGGCAGCTCGATCGGCACGGTTTTGAGTGGACGCAAGGCGACTGTCACGCCCAAGGTGAACAAGGCGCAAGGCGCGGCAGCATTTTTGAGAAAGACCAGCATGGTTTCAATCGGCGCAGGCGCAACGAAATGGGTGGTTGCGGCCCATAAGCCCAAAGCCGTGGCAATGTTGAAAGGGTGTGTCAGCACGCGTTTGAGCACGAACCAGACCGTCTGGCCGACCCGCATCTGCTCGCCACTGCCCAGAGCCATCAGAAACGGGACAAGCGTAAAATGCAGGGTATTATCAAACACAAAAATCAGAGCCGTCGGCACAATCGCCGAAGGGCCAAGAGCAGCCAAGGTCAGACCCGGCCCCATATATCCAATATTGGCATAAGCCCCCGCCACGGACTGGACTGTTGCCTTGCGAATGTCACGGGTAGACAACAACCCCACACCGAAAGCCAGCACAAAAGCCAGCAGCGTTGAAAGCGTTGTGCCAAGCACGAACGGCCAATTTGATAATTGTTCAACGGGAGCCGCAGAGACCAATTTGAACATCATGGCGGGCAGCGAGACATAAATAATGAAAAAATTCATCCATCTCAGGCCTTCTTCAGGGTAAGCCACGAGCTTTCCGCAGAAAAATCCTAGAAAAATCAAACCGAAAAACGGCATTGCCAGAGAAAGAACGTCGCCCAAAGCACTGGCTCCCTTAAGCCAAAATCCAGAGCCCCCAAAGGCTGCACCTTCGTTTTAGCGTCTTGCCGGTCATTTGTCTTGCGAGACCTGAGCAAAGCCGCCATGCGCGGATCATCACAAGCTGATCCCCTTTCGTCACAGATCAAGCCGTGATAGCCAAAGGGAAGATGTGATCCGCTTTCCAAAAGGCCTTTTCCCGTTTTGTCCGATTCAGCCCGCCACCAATCCGCTCCTGCAACGACCTCCCCTCGATTAAACCTGTTGGGGCCCTTCGGTCTATGGTCGCGTCTGGAGGCCCTCGGTTTTCGACTGGTGATGGCTGTGATGCGGTCGATGTCGCTCGAACAGTCATCACGCTTTTCAGCCTGGTTGTGGTGCGCCCTTGCTCCACACCTTTATCGCCATAAACGGGCGATGAACCATCTGGCGATGGCCTTTCCCGATAAAAGCGAAGCCGAATGTCGCGAGATCGCGATGGAGATGTGGTCAACACTGGGCGCAACCTTTGCCGAGAGCTTCCATCTCGACCAGATCGCGCGCGAAACCGACCGGATGGCCATCAGTGCCTCCGACAGCGCCGCCAAGGCCATGGCAGAACATCACGGCCTGGTCATGGTGTCGCTCCATATGGGCAATTGGGAAATCAACGCGCTGGCCGCCCAACACCAGGGTCTGCGTCTGGCCGGCGTCTATCAGCGCATTAAAAACCCGCTGGTGGACGAGATGATCCGTGCTTTGCGGGTGGATTATTACCCCAAAGGCCTGTTTAGCAAAGGCCACGAGGCCGTCAAAGGCCTGATGCGGGTGGTTGGCGAAGGCGATACAGTGGCCCTTCTGGCCGATGTCCGCGAAGGGCGGGGACTTGCAGTGCCGTTTTTCGGGCGCCCTGCACCAAGCAATCCTTTTCCGGCGCTGTTGGCGCGGGGGCGCAAATTACCGCTGGTTGCCGCGCGGGTTTTGCGCCAATCGGCTGGGCGCTATACGATCCATTGTGAGTTGATCGACGTGCCGCAGACCGATAATCGGGAGGCGGATATTCTGGCGGCGACCACCAATATCCAGTCGCAATTCGAAACATGGATACGCGAAACGCCCGGGCAATGGATGTGGGGGCATCGCCGCTGGGGCTGATCGCTCCGGATCGGTCAAATCAGCGACAATTGCTTTTCATCTCGCGGTCTATGCGCCAAAAGGCGACTTGCCATCTGCTCCTGCCTCATGATGATAGAAGGCATAACATATGTGATTGGCCCTGATAATGTGCCGGTCATGCCCCGCTACGGAGTTGGTGATGAAACTTGCACGGTCCTTTTTTCGTCCATTGGCCATAGGCGCACCAGAACCGTTACGCGAGCTGCCGGTAAGACTGGAACGCATGATCCATTTCGTGCCCCCCCACATCGAAAAAGTCCGCGCCAAAGTGCCCGAATTGATCCACGAGGTGGATGTTGTCCTCGGCAATCTCGAGGATGCCATCCCGCTCGACCAGAAAATCGCCGCCCGCAAGGGCTTCATTGCCATGGCCAAGGCCAATGACTTCGGACAGACAGGCTTGTGGACGCGCATCAATGCGCTCAACAGCCCGTGGGTGCTTGACGATTTAACAGAAATTGTCGGCGAGGTTGGCGACAAGCTCGACGTCGTCATGGTGCCCAAGGTGGAAGGTGCCTGGGACATCCATTATTGTGACCAGCTGCTGGCCCAGCTTGAAGCACGCCACGGCATCAGGAAACCGATTCTGATCCATGCCATTCTGGAGACAGCGGAAGGCGTCAAAAACGTCGAGGATATTGCTGCATCCTCCCCGCGCATGCATGGCATGAGTTTGGGTCCGGCCGATCTGGCCGCCTCGCGTGCCATGAAAACCACCCGTGTGGGTGGCGGCCATCCCGAATACAAGGTACTTTCTGACCCCGACGGCACCCAGCCACGCGCCATCTATCAGCAGGATTTATGGCATTACACCATCGCCAAAATGGTTGATGCCTGCGCCGCCAACGGTTTAAAGGCCTTTTATGGCCCTTTTGGCGATTTTGCCGATGTTGAGGCTTGCGAAACCCAATTCCGCAACGCCTTTCTGCTTGGCTGCGCGGGAGCTTGGACCCTGCACCCCTCGCAAATCAGCATCGCAAAATCCGTTTTCAGCCCGGACAAACACGAGGTTGCCTTCGCCCGCAAAATTCTCGACGCCATGCCGGACGGTGCGGGCGCGGTCATGATCGACGGCAAGATGCAGGACGACGCGACATGGAAGCAAGCCAAAGTCATCGTCGACCTCGCCCGCTTCGTGGCAAGCCGCGATCCTGATCTGGCGGCGGTTTATGGGTTCTGATCC
>CANGQA010000152.1 GCA_947455995.1 Hyphomicrobiales bacterium
GGAGAGCTGGTAGGCGTTGTCGCAGCAGGCGTTAATCCAGAACAGGACCTGTTCGGGCACCTTAACAAGCTCGATCTGTTTTTGGGAATTTTTCTAGGCGGGTTCATTCTGTCAGTGCTGGCGGGCGTGGCAATGTCGGGTTTCCTGGCTAACCCATTGCAGCAGTTGACTCGGGCGGTTCGGTTGATCGGCCATGGTGATTTCCATCAAAGGCTGAATGAAAAGGGCGGCTCCGAGCTTGAAGAGTTGGCGCGGTCCTTCAACAGAATGGCCGCAGAGCTGGAACGGTTTCGGGCCATTGAAGCGGATTTGCGCCGGCGCGAGAAATTCTCAGCCGTGGGCGAAGCCGCCGCCGTGATCGCCCACGAGATCAGAAATCCGCTCGGCATTATCAAGACCTCGACCGATCTCGTGCGCTCGCGCTCGCATTTAGCGCCCTCGGAAGCCAAGATGATGAACTACATCTCGGACGAGGTGAAACGGATCGACCGTCTGATCAATGATTTTCTGGATTTTGCGCGTGCAGCGCCCCCGCGTTTGGAAGCGGTTGATCTGCATGCCATTGTGGCCCGTGCCCAGGCGATCATGCAGCCGGAATTTGACCGGCTCGGGATCAGCTGTGTGATCGAGGATCATGCCGTTCTGCCTTTGGTGCAGGCTGATCCCGACCATCTTTATCAGGCGGTGTTGAACCTTTTGCTCAACGCCATTGATGCGGTTGAAGGCGGCGGGGCGATTACCATCCAACTGGCCCATGATGCGGAGGAGGTGAGATTGACAGTGCTCGATAGCGGCGCCGGTCTGCCTGATTCCATTTTGGGACGGGTGTTTGATCCGTTCTTTACAACCAAGTCCAAAGGCTCGGGTCTCGGTCTTGCCAAAGTCCAGAGTATTATGGAATCCCATGGAGGGCAGGTGCGATACCGCAAGGTGGCGGGTTATGGCGCTTGTTTTGATCTGGTTTTTCCGCTGACCCAGTCGGTCTGATACCGTCCGTTTCACAGGCGAGGGAGTGCTTAGCAATGGCCCATGATCAGTCCCAGACGGAAAGCCACTATCCGGCTTACCGGATTCTGGTGGTCGATGACGAAGCGCGGCTGGCCAATCTGGTCTGCGAGGCGTTGTCCGATCTGGGTTATTCCGCCACCGCCTGCTGCAGTGTTGCTGCGGCTTTGGCGATTGTCGACCGCGAGCGGGTGGATGTGGTGCTGTCCGATCTGCGGATGCCGGACATGGATGGACGTGGCTTGCTGAACGAAATCAAACGCCGAAATCTCGACACTGCAGTTATTATCATGACAGCCTATGCCTCACTGCGCGATGCTGTCGATCTGGTCAAGGAAGGCGCGTTCGATTTTATTTCAAAACCGTTCGACATTGATCAAATCGCCACGGCCATTGCGCAGGCACTCAAGCTCAACGAGGTGGTGCAGGACAATCGGCGGTTGCGGGCTGAAATCGAAGGTCGCTACAGCTTCAGCCAGCTTGTTGGCAATAGCCCATCCTTTCGACGGGTGATCGAGGCGATTAGCGAGGTCTGCGAAAGTCGCGCCACGGTGTTATTGACGGGTGAAAGCGGCACCGGCAAGGAAATGGTGGCCAAGGCCATCCATTTCAATAGCCCGCGCCGGGCCAAGCCGTTTGTTGCTGTCAATTGCGCGGCTATTCCCGAAGGACTTCTTGAAAGCGAATTGTTCGGCCATATCAAAGGCGCTTTTACCGGCGCGCTATCGCAACGCGAAGGGCGGTTTCGGGCCGCCCATGGCGGCACTTTGTTTCTCGATGAAATCGGTGACATGCCGCTGCCGACCCAAGCCAAAATTCTCAGGGTTTTGCAAGAACGCAATTTCGAGCCGGTAGGGTCGAACAAGACAGAGCAGGTGGATGTGCGCATTATCGCCGCCACCCATCGCAATCTGAAAGAGGCGGTGGTGAACGGCCAATTCCGCGACGATCTCTATTACCGGCTCAACGTGTTTCCGATCGAATTACCGGCTTTGCGCGACCGCTCAGAAGATGTCTCCTTGCTGACCGCCAATTTCCTGCAGCATTTCAACGAGGAAATGGGCAAGGCGATTGTGGCTTTCACACCCGGGGCGATGAAGGCCATGCAGGCCTATCATTGGCCCGGCAATATCCGCGAACTGCAAAATTGTGTTGAACGTGCCGTGATCGTATGCCGTTCAACGGCGATCGACGTGCCCGATCTGCCGCCTTATCTGTTTGAAAATGATGGGTCAGTGCTTTCACGTTCCGGCGTTCCTCACCATCTTGATGAGGAACTGGAACGGATTGAAAAGTCCTATTTGCTGGAAGCCTTGCGCCAGAACGACGGCATTCAGGTGCGCGCCGCCGAGTCTTTGGGCATCCACGAGCGCAGTTTCTGGCACAGGCTCAAAAAATACGGCATCAAAATGAAACGCTCCGATGACGAGAGCGAGCAGTAGGACATCGGCGATCAATCGAACAGATAGCTCATTCCGACCCCGAAGGTGGCCTGTACACGATTGCTCGTAAGCGGGCTGTTGGCGGCGGGCCCCATCAGATAGCGCAGATCCAGCTTGGCAAACGGAGCCCAGTTTTTATCGAGCAAATAGGTCACCGACACCGCACTGCCGACGCTCTCGATACCACTGCGAGGATGGTAGGCTTTATAGCGGGTCTGCGCGCTTTCACCCTCTGTAATGCGATACCACGTATTCATTAATTCCCGATCGGCCAGCATCATGCTGACCGAGGGCATGACATAGAGTTTGCTGGCCACAGGCAGGGTTGTCGAGGCCTTGAGCTCGAACGTATTGCCTCCACCGCCTTCGACATCATGCGAAAAGGCTGCAGAAACATCCCAGACACCGAAATCATAGCCACCAGACAACCGTATTTCGGGGGTGGATTTGATGGTGTGCAGCCCCCTCAGGCTGCTTTGTGACATTTGATAGCGGCCGAGCCGCACAAACATCGAGGGACCGAAGGTCCAGCCGTCCTGATTGATCAGATAGGCCCCGACACCATTGTCCGTATTGATGAAAATCCGTTTGTCGATGGTGACATCGACATCGGGAAGAGCTGTTTTGCTGAATTTGTTGGAGCCTGAATAACTCGGCGACACCCCGAAAAACGCACCGATATGGTTGTCGGGGATTTTGGTGTCGCCGGCTTGCTGCGCGCCGGTCTGTTGGAAAACCGATTGAGGATATTGCATCAGGTCCGCGGCGTTGGCCTCAAGCACAAGAAATCCAGCCACAATGCTGACGCCGAGCTTTGATAGACCGCTTAATTCGGCCAAGCGGTTCGCTTTATGCTTGATCGAACCCTCGCGCTTGTACCGCACTTCATTTCCCTGACAATGGCCGGATGACCTGACCAGATATAATAAACTTACAATTTCCTATTTAGGTGAACCGCAAGGCTTCAGCAAATGAAAAAGACTTAAATAGTAAACCAAATTAATGATGTTGCCGAAATATTA
>CANGQA010000153.1 GCA_947455995.1 Hyphomicrobiales bacterium
AGCAAGGACAGTCATGCCATCCGCTTATGTTGATTTCGTTCTTGATGCGCTTGGTGATTGGCACAAGGTGACCAGTCGGCGGATGTTTGGGGGCTATGGTCTTTATTGTCAGGGGCTGATGTTTGCTTTGATCATCGACGAGACGCTCTATTTCAAGGCTGATGACAGCAACCGCGCGGCATTTGAACAAGCGGGTTGCGCACCCTTTGTCTATCTTGTGAAAGGCAAGCCGGTTGCTTTGTCTTATTGGCAGGTGCCGCCGGATTTGTTCGACGATAGTGATCAATTGGGCCAATGGGCACAAAAAGCCTATCAGGTTGCACTGCGCGCCCAAGAGCTTAAACGTGCTGCTCAATCTAAAAAAACAATTTTATTTCAATAGTTTGACCATGAATATGCTTGAGATGTCTGTCATGGTGCGATTTGGCAAATCCGTTGTGATCCAACTGGCATCTTGGGGCTGTGTCGGTTATAAGCACGCGTCTTGTCGGGTTATGTGGCCTTGCAGGCACGAAAAACAGATCAAAAACGGAGATTGAGGCTATGTCTGATCGTTGGACACCGTCATCGTGGCGTTCAAAGCCTATCCAGCAGGTTCCATCCTATCCCGATATGGATGCGCTGAATGCTGTCGAGGCTCAGCTTGCCGGATTTCCGCCGCTGGTCTTTGCGGGTGAAGCCCGCAAATTGAAGCGCGCTCTGGCCAAAGTGGCTGCCGGTGATGCCTTCCTGATTCAGGGCGGTGATTGCGCCGAAAGCTTTGCCGAACATTCGGCTGATAACATCCGCGATTTCTTCCGGCTGTTTTTGCAAATGGCGGTGGTGCTGACCTTTGCAGGGTCTTCACCGGTCGTCAAAGTCGGCCGCGTCGCCGGACAATTTGCCAAACCGCGTTCTGCGCCCAATGAAACCATCGACGGTGTGGAACTGCCCTCCTATCGCGGCGACATCATCAACGGCATCGAATTCTCGCCGGAATCCCGTATTCCCGATCCTGTGCGCCAGCTCGATGCCTATCGCCAGTCAGCGGCGACGTTGAACCTGTTGCGCGCTTTTGCAACGGGGGGCTATGCCAATCTTGAAAATGCCCATCGCTGGATGTTGGGCTTTGTGAAAGACAGCCCGCTTTCGCATCGCTACGAAGAATTGGCAGGGCGCATCACTGAAACGCTCGATTTCATGCGCGCTATCGGGCTTGATCCCGAAGCTCATCCCGAATTGCGCGCCACCGATTTCTATACCTCTCACGAGGCGCTGTTGCTGGGATTTGAACAGGCGATGACACGCGTCGATTCCACCACAGGCGACTGGTACGCCACTTCCGGCCATATGCTTTGGATCGGTGACCGCACCCGCCAGCCCGACCATGCCCATATCGAATATTGCCGGGGGATCCGTAATCCGATCGGCCTGAAATGCGGGCCAACGACCACGCCGGATGGTCTGATCAAGCTGATCGATCTGCTCAACCCCGACAACGAGGCCGGACGCCTGACGCTGATTGCCCGCTTCGGGGCCGATCATGTTGGCGAGCATTTGCCGCATCTGATCCGCGCGGTCGAGCGCGAAGGCCGCACCGTGGTGTGGTCGTGTGATCCCATGCATGGCAATACCGTGAAGGCGGGTTCGGGCTATAAAACCCGTCCGTTCGAGCTGGTCCTGTCCGAATTGAAATCCTTCTTCGATATCCATCGTGCCGAAGGCACCCATGCGGGCGGCATCCATCTTGAAATGACCGGTAAAAACGTGACCGAATGTACGGGGGGCGCGCGGGCCATTTCGGATGCCGATCTCAGCGACCGCTATCACACCCATTGTGATCCGCGTCTGAATGCCGAACAGGCACTTGAGGCGGCGTTTCTGATTGCCGAACAGCTGAAAACCGAAAAGCTGGCGCGTGGCCGTCCGGTTGCGACCGCTGCCGAATAAGCCAATGGCGTCAAAGAATTCAAGCTGATTTGTATTCTTTGACTTGTATGTGATCGCAGCAATGATCATCTCCATTGCACCGGGAGACAGCATCATGACCACTTATTTCATCTCGCATGGGGCACCAGATCTGGCCATTGTCCCTTCTGAGGCCGCCGATTTCATGCGCCGTTTCGGGTTGGGTGGGCACAAGCCCCGTGCGATTTTGATGGTCAGCGCGCATTATACGGCCGAACATCCGACGTTGTCGGCCGACCTTAACCCCGAAATGATTTACGATTTCGGCGGGTTCGACCCCGCTCTGCGCCAGATCGTCTATCCCGCGCCCGGCGCGCCTGACGTGGCCGCAGAGGCAGCCGAGGCGCTGCGCGCGGCTGGTTTCTCGGCACAACTCGAACATCATCGTGGCTATGATCACGGGACATGGGTGCCGTTGGTCCTGATGCATCCGCAGGCCGATATTCCGGTGGTGCAGCTTTCGGTCAATCCCCATGCGGGCCCGCAATGGCATTATCGGCTCGGACAGGCGCTGGCCCCGCTGGCGCGCTCGGGCGTGCTGGTGATCGGATCGGGGGCTGCCACCCATAATTTGCGTGAATTGTTTGGCAACCATTATCCGCTGGAAGCGCCTGCGCCCGATTGGGTCAAACAATTCGGTGAATGGCTAGATGACCGTATTGTCGCGGGTGATCATGGCGCCTTGATCGGATATCGCGCACAGGCGCCTTACGGGCGTGAAAACCATCCGACCGAAGAGCATCTGCTGCCGCTTTATGTTGCAATGGGGGCGGCAGGGGATCAGCCACGCGGTGAGCGTATCCACACCAGCCACCAATATGGCGTGCTTATGATGGATGCCTATGCTTTTCACGCATAAAATCACGACATTGTGCGTCTGAAGGCCGATCTGTGATTGCAGTGATGCCTGAGGCGGGTTAAATGCCTGATATGGCACAGACAGATCGGCTTCTCATCGCGCTGGCCCAACTCGATCCGACGGTCGGGGATGTGGACGGCAATCTCGGCAAGGCCCGCGCGGCGCGTGCTCAGGCAGCACAGCTTGGTGCGGATGTTGTGATGTTTCCGGAATTGTTTCTTGCGGGTTATCCACCAGAAGATCTGGTGCTCAAACCGGCTTTCCAGCAAGCCTGCCGTGCCGCTTGCGATAGTTTGGCGCGCGACACCGACGATGGCGGTCCATCGGTTCTGATCGGCTTGCCCTGGTTCGAGGACGGGCAATTGACCAATGCCTTCGTGCATCTGGCCAATGGCCGGATTGACGCCTTGCGCCACAAGGTCGACTTGCCCAATTACGGCGTGTTCGATGAAAAGCGCGTGTTTATAGCAGGGCCGATGCCCGGCCCTATCGTCATCAAAGGTGTGCGCATCGGATTGCCGATATGCGAAGATATCTGGACCCCGGATGTGGTGGAATGTCTGGCGGAGACGGGTTCGGAAATCATTTTGGTGCCCAATGGCTCGCCTTACTGGCGCGATAAAAACGATACGCGTCTCAATATTGCGGTTTCGC
>CANGQA010000154.1 GCA_947455995.1 Hyphomicrobiales bacterium
GCCAGCGGCAAGCGCATCGACTGATTACGGGGCGACCCGTAGTAACAAGACCAACAATAGACATGCCTCGTTTGATCATGGGGCATGTCAAAAAAAGACCAACCTTCTGACCCTAGGGAGAATGATGAAATGACTACATTGAACCGTCGCAATCTGCTTAAAGGCGCTGGTGCTGTTGGCGCGATGAGCGCAACCGGCCTGCTGGATTTTGCAAAGGCTTGGGCGCAGACCATGAAATGGAAGCCCGAAGCCAATGCAACCCTGAACGTGTTGCGCTGGAAGCGTTTCGTGCAGGCTGAAGATGATCAGTTTATGAAGATTGTTGCCGCTTTCAGCCAGGCTACCGGCGTGAAGATGAATATTTCCAACGAATCCTTTGACGATATGCAGCCAAAGGCATCGGTGGCCGCCAACACCGGACAGGGTCCGGATATTGCTTGGGGCTTGCACTCCCTGCCGCATCTTTTTCCCGATAAATGCCTGGAAGTAGGCGACGTTGCCGATTACCTCGGCAAAAAATACGGCGGCTGGTTCCCAGCACCCGAAGCCACCTGCAAAGCTAAGGGCAAGTGGATCGCCATTCCGACCGCTGTCAATGGCGGCTACATCAACTACCGTATTTCCTCGATGAAAAAGGCCGGCTTCTCGACCTTCCCGGACAAGACAGATGGATTTCTTGAGCTTTGTAAAGCCTTGAAGGCCAACAACACGCCTTCAGGTTTTGCGCTCGGCCATGCGACAGGTGACGGCAATGCCTGGATTCACTGGCTGTTGTGGTCCCATGGTTCCTACCTGGTTGATGACAAGGAAAAAATCATCATCAACTCGCCAGAAACGGTAAAAGCCCTCGAATATGCCAAGAAATTGACCGAGACCTTTATTCCCGGTTGTGCATCTTGGAATGACTCGTCCAACAACAAGGCGTTTCTGGCTGGCGATCTGCATCTGACATCAAACGGGATCTCGATCTATGTCGGCGCCAAGGCCGATAAGGCCCTGAACCCGATTGCCGACGATATGGATCACGCGAAGTTCCCGGTCGGCCCCGTCGGCAAGCCGCAGGAATTGCAGCTGACCTTCCCGATGCTGGCTTTCAAATACACCAAGGTGCCGAACGCTGCGAAAGCTTTCATGGCCTTTGTGCTTGAAGCAGAAAACTACAATCCTTGGCTGGAAGCAGCCGGCGGCTATTTGACCCATCCATTGACGGTCTATGATGCCAACCCGATCTGGACCAAAGACCCGAAAAATGCCGTGTTCAAGGATGCAGCACGCAACACGCTGCCTGCCAGCGGCATCGGTCCGGTCAACGAAAAGGCTGCAGCAGCAATTGCTGACTTCATCCTGCTCGATATGGTTGCCAACTATTGCACCGGCCGTGAAGACATCAAGGGGGCGATCTCGATCGCCGAACGTCAGGCCAAGCGCATCTATCGCTAAGTCTGGACCATTGAGCCGCGCGGAAGGATGCTTCCGCGCGGTTTTCCTCGTCACGGGTCAACCGGGCCCATGATTTGATAACGCAAAATTTCGGGAGATCCCCAATGGCCCAAAATGCCGTCGGGAGGCCACAAGCCTCGTTCCAACGCACAGAGAGGTCTCTGATGCAGAGGCTGAGCAATGACCGCAACTGGCTGGGTGCGGCTTTCATGCTGCCCGCCGCGGTTATTCTGATTATGTTTTTGGCCTATCCGCTCGGCAAGGGTGTGTGGTTGTCGTTTACTGATGCCAAGATTGGCCGCGACGGTGTTTTTATCGGCCTTGAAAATTATGAATGGCTGTCTGATGACAAGATTTTCTGGCTGTCCGTATTCAATACCCTGTTTTACACGGTGATTGCCTCGGTCATCAAATTTCTGGTCGGGCTCTATCTGGCTTTACTCTTGAACGAGAAACTACCTTTCAAATCCCTGATCCGTTCGATTGTCCTCATCCCCTTCGTGGTGCCGACCGTATTGTCAGCCATTGCGTTCTGGTGGATTTATGACAGCCAGTTCTCGATCATTTCATGGTCGCTGAAGAATATGGGACTGATCACCGAGAATATCGATTTCCTCGGCAATCCGGACAATGCGCGCCTATCCCTGATTTTTGCCAATATCTGGCGTGGAGTGCCCTTTATCGCCATCACCTTGCTGGCAGGTCTGCAAACCGTGTCCCCCTCTTTATACGAAGCAGCCACACTCGACGGTGCGACCAGATGGCAGAATTTCCGCTTCGTGACCTTTCCATTGCTCACACCCATCATTGCGGTGGTGATGACCTTCTCGGTCCTGTTCACCTTCACGGATTTCCAGCTTGTCTGGGCAATGACACGCGGTGGACCGGTCAACGCAACCCATCTGATGGCCACACTCGGCTACCAGCGCGCCATTCTGGCGGGCAATCTGGGTGAAGGCGCCGCAATTTCAACAGCAATGATTCCGTTCCTGCTTTTCGCGATCATGGTATCGTGGTTTGGCCTGCAACGTAGAAAATGGCAGCAGGGAGGCTCCGATGAGTGATCGTCATAACCATCAGGATTCCGCATCGACCACCGCAGGCGTCAACGACGCATCCGAGGGAATGTCCTATCTGGACGGCGGCATCCGCAAGCTGATCCATGTCTATCTGCCTTTGTCCATCATCATGGTGGTGCTGATTTTCCCGTTTTACTGGATGGTTCTGACCTCCATCAAACCAGATGCCCAGCTGATCAATATGGACAAGTTCAACCCATTCTGGGTGGTGGAACCGACATTCAAACATATCCAGAAGCTCCTGTTCGAGAGCGCCTATCCACTCTGGTTGTGGAACACAATGTATGTCTCGGTGGTGGCGACTGCGCTATCGCTGTTTGCCAGCGTTTTTGCTGCCTATGCACTGGTCCGCATCCGCTTCAAAGGAGCCGAGCTGGTCGGCGCGATGATCTTTCTCGCCTATCTGGTCCCGCCATCGATCCTGTTCATCCCGCTGGCGACAATCATTCAGGCCTATGGCCTGTTCGACAGCCCGATGGCGTTGATCCTGGTCTATCCGACCATCCTGATCCCGTTCTCGACCTGGTTGTTGATGGGCTATTTCAAGACCATTCCCTACGAGCTTGAGGAATGTGCATTGATCGATGGGGCGACACGATTGCAAATCCTGATCAAGATCATCCTGCCTCTGGCGGTTCCCGGTCTGATCTCGGCCTCGATCTTCTCGCTAACCCTGTGCTGGAACGAGTTTATCTATGCTCTGACCTTCCTGTCGTCAACCCAGAACAAGACGGTTCCGGTGGCGATTGTCTCGGAATTCGTGGATGGCGACATCTATCGTTGGGGTTCTTTGATGGCTGGCGCGCTGGTTGGCTCGCTGCCGCTGGTGATCCTCTATTCATTCTTTGTCGAACATTACGTGTCGGC
>CANGQA010000155.1 GCA_947455995.1 Hyphomicrobiales bacterium
AACCGTATCCATGGTCACCGAGACCACGATGAGAAGCGACGTCCCTCCGAAATAGAACGGAAGTGCGAATTGTGAAATCAGCAGTTCGGGCAATAGACAAATGATGGTGAGGTAGCCTGCACCCAAAACCGTGATGCGGGTCAGCACGGTGTCGATGAAATCGGCCGTGCGCTCGCCCGGACGGATGCCGGGAATAAAACCACCCTGTTTTTTCAGATTGTCAGCCGTTTCAGCCGGATTGAACACGATTGCCGTGTAGAAAAAGGCGAAAAAGATGATCAACCCCGCATAAGCCAGCATGAACAGCGGGCGGCCGTGACCAAGATAGGTCGAAATCATCGCAATCACGCCCGTACTGTCGGATTGCGCCGCAAAGGTGGCAATCGTGGTTGGCAACAACAGCAAGGATGAGGCGAAAATGGGGGGAATGACACCGGATGTATTGAGTTTTAAAGGCAAAAACGAAGTCTGGCCTTCATACACGCGATTGCCCACCTGGCGCTTTGGATAGCTGATCAGCAAACGCCGCTGTGCGCGCTCCATGAACACAATGAAAGCGATCACGGCCACACTCATCACAATGACCAATAAAATGATGGCTGTGGACAACGCGCCCTGACGCCCGAGTTCGAGCGTACCGGCTATGGCGGAAGGCAATTCGGCAACAATGCCCGCAAAAATAATCAGCGAAGAGCCATTCCCGATCCCGCGTGCCGTAATCTGCTCACCGAGCCACATCACGAACAAAGTGCCGCCAACCAACGTGATGGTGGTGGAAACCTTAAAGAACATGCCGGGATCGATTACAACATTCTGTCCGCTTTCGAGACCCACTCCGATGCCATAGGCCTGAAAGGTCGCCAAAACGACGGTCAGATAGCGGGTATATTGATTGATAACCTTGCGTCCAGCCTCGCCATCCTTCTTGAGGCTTTCCAGCGAGGGAACGATCGATGTCAACAGCTGCACGATGATCGATGCCGAAATATAGGGCATGATATTCAGGGCGAAAATCGCCAGACGGCCAACCGCACCACCCGAAAACATATTGAACAGGCCCAAAACACCAGCCTGCTGGTTTTTAAAAATATCTGCCAACGCATCAGGGTTGATCCCGGGCAGCGGGATATAGGTTCCTAACCGATAGACGATCAAAGCGCCAAGGGTAAACCAAATGCGGTTTTTCAGTTCACCAGCCTTGGCCAAGGCGCCAAAATTGATATTAGCAGCAAGTTGTTCAGCGGCTGATGCCATCTCGCGCTCCGATTCCTGTGATCCGTCAATCCAATAAAGCAAAAAAGCCGGGCTCAACGGTTATCGACCGCCGCCCGGCTCATAATGATGCAGCAAGCCCGAAGTTAGGCTGTTGCCTCAGCACCGGCATTAAGGATCGTAACCGATCCGCCAGCCTTTTCAATCGCTGAAATCGCAGATTTGGTTGCGCCAGCGACATGGAAAACCACTTTGGTCTTCAATTCGCCTGCACCCAGAATGCGTACACCGTCGAGATGCTTGGAGCAGACACCAGCCGAAACCAGTGCTTCAACCGTGACAGGGGCCTTGGCATCAAGCTTCTTGGCATCGATAGCAGCCTGGACGCGACCGAGATTCACCTCGTTGAAGTCCAGTGCAAAGATGTTGTGGAAGCCGCGCTTTGGCAGGCGACGATAAAGCGGCATCTGACCGCCTTCGAAGCCCTTCACGCGAACACCTGAACGCGCCTTCTGCCCCTTAACACCACGACCGCCCGTTTTACCGCAACCAGAACCGATACCGCGACCAACGCGAACACGGGACTTTTTGGAGCCGGGATTGTCCGAAATACCATTGAGTTTCATGGTCGTCTCCTCCCTCACTGCGCTTGTGAGTCGTCAGGGACGACACGCACGAGGTGCTTCACCGCTGCAATCATGCCACGCACTTCAGGCGTATCTGGCAAAACCGAACGACGACGGATCTTGTTGAGGCCGAGGCCAACCAGCGTTTGACGCTGCTTGCCGATGCGGCGGATGGGGCTACCAGTCTGCTCGACAGTGACTGTGGCAGGGGCTGTTGTTGGTGCTTTCGCCATCATACCCTCCCTTATGCTTCTGCGCCGTCAGCAGCAGTATCGCCACGGCGAGCCTGCAACTGAGACACCTTCAAGCCACGGCGAGCCGCAATGGTGCGCGGGCTGTCTTCACGCTTCAAAGCGTCGAAAGTCGCACGGACCAGGTTGTAAGGATTGGAAGAGCCCAAAGACTTGGCAACAACATCGTGCATGCCAAGCGATTCAAACACGGCGCGCATCGGACCGCCGGCAATAATACCGGTACCGGCAGGTGCTGCACGCAAAATCACTTTGCCCGCTCCATGACGGCCGTTGACATCATGATGTAAGGTGCGGCCTTCGCGAAGAGGAACGCGGATCAGAGCACGCTTTGCAGCTTCGGTCGCCTTACGGATGGCTTCCGGCACTTCACGTGCCTTACCGTGGCCAAAACCGACACGACCCTTCTGGTCGCCGACAACGACGAGAGCTGCGAAGCCGAAGCGACGACCACCCTTCACCACTTTAGCAACGCGGTTGATATGGACCAGACGGTCCACGAATTCTGAATCGCGCTCATCGCGATCCTGCCGTCCATGAGGCTCTTTTGCCATGGTGTCTCTCACTCAATCGCGGGTAAACCCGCTCGCTTGATCCCAAGGCCGAGCGGAACACCATATCCCGCACGACTAACGATAATGGACCCAAGGGAAACCCCATGGGTCCAAATGAAGCGCTACCAGTAACGATAGTCTCCACCAAGATCAACTCCTGTCGAGAAGACAGGAGACGATCTTAGAATTCCAGGCCACCCTCGCGGGCTGCATCAGCCAATGCCTTGACACGGCCATGGAACATATAAGCCCCACGATCGAACACAACAGTGGTAACACCGGCAGCTTTTGCACGTTCGGCAACCAATTTGCCAACAGCAGTGGCTGCAGCAACATCGGCACCCGTCTTCAGGCCGGACTTCAAGCTGGCATCCAGAGTGGAAGCCGCTGCCAAAGTCACACCATGGGCATCGTCGATCACCTGAGCATAAATCTGCTTGGATGAACGAAATACCGACAAGCGTGGACGACCATTCGCGGCCACCTTGATGGCGCGACGAACGCGCGCCCTGCGGCGGTCAGTTCCTTCGAGTTTCTTCGCCATCTGAGGCCCCTTACTTCTTCTTGCCTTCCTTGCGGAAGATAAATTCACCAGCATATTTAACACCCTTGCCCTGGTAGGGCTC
>CANGQA010000156.1 GCA_947455995.1 Hyphomicrobiales bacterium
GCAGTTCGATGGTGCCTTCGGTGCCGACAATCGTCAGGCGGCCATCCCCCCACGTGTTCAAGCCGTCGGGGGTAAACCAGTCGACGCGGAAATAGCCCGAGGCATTGTCGCTCTCGATCATCACCTCGCCCAAATCCTCGAGGCCGGTATCGGCCGGATGGGCGCGGTTGGCGACACGGGCCGCGGTGATGCGCGCATCGGATGAATCGGTGAAATAGAGAAACTGGTCGAATTGATGCGAGCCGATATCGACCAGAATTCCACCATAGGCCTGTTTATCGAAAAACCATTGCGGCCGCAAATGACGGTTCAACCGGTGCGGGCCGAGCCCTGCGGTATGGACCACCTGTCCGATCGCGCCGGCTTTGACCAGTTCGCCCGCCCGTGTGGTCGAGCGCACTTCGAACCGTTCGGTGAAATCGATCGAGAAAATCCGGCCGGTTTCCTTCTGCACTTTGCGCACGGCCTCCAACTGCCCGAAGGTGGTCAGACCCGGCTTGTCGACCATGAAATCCTTGCCGTGCCGCATCGCCTCGATCGCCAGATCGGCCCGCTCGCTGGGGATGGCCGCACAGGTGATCAGGTGGATGCTCTCGTCTTCCAGCAATTGCGCCCGTTCCTTGACGCGCGGAATATGCGGAAATTTTTCCATGAAGCCCTGCAACGGCATGGCTTCGTCACGCGACCAGAAGCCGACACATTCCGCCCCGATATCGAGCAGGCTCGTCACCTGATCATAGATGTGGCGGTGGTCAAGCCCGATGGCGGCGAATTTGAGTTTAGGTAGCGAAGACATTGTCCGGTCCTTTATCGAGAGCGCTGCATGGCTGCCAAACGTGGATCTGCGCGCTGGAGACATTGGGGTGGGAGGCCATTGAGTAACAGAGGTATTTCATCATCAAGCATTTCAGCAATCCGACGATAGCTGGCTTGCATGCCTCCGGCCAAATGGGACGAGAAAATGATATTCTTGCGCTCTCTCATCGGATCATGAGCCGGAACAGGTTCTTCGGGAAAGACATCGATAGCGGCACGAAAATGCCCTTTTTCAGCGAGGTCAAGAAAGGCATTGAAATCAACAATTTCTGCACGGCTTGCAAGAATCACACAGGCATCTTGGCGGATCGTTTGCAATATTCTTCTCTCTAGAAATCCTTCGTTACCACTATGCACACCTGCCAGTAAAAACAAGAAATCGGAACCTTCCAGAATTTGCTCCAGTCCTTTTTTCTCGCAATGATGTTGCGTGAGGTAGCCAGCACTGAGCCAAGGATCATAGACACTGACGTGAGCTTGAAAAGGGGATAGCAATGGTCTGAGAGCTTGGCCCAGATTACCAAACCCGAGCAAACCAACCCTGGCACCATACAATGTTTTTGCCTGATTGTTTCCAGCAACCCCGTAGCGCTCGGTTCCTGCCCTGAACAATTGATCATTGTGAATGATCCCGCGGCCCAGACAAATTGCCATGCCAACACACATTTCAGCCACAGCGGGGGCCATTGCAGGAGCAATGCTGACAACATGGATACCTAAGCGGTGAGCTTCGGCATAATCGATCACCGGCTCCCAATTGCCTTTGACATTGATGATCGCACGGAGGTTTTTCGTCCTGCTTAACCGCGTTGCATCCATCGGGGTTTGCCCAATGATGATTGAAACGCGATCCAGATTTTTCTCAATGATCTCATCAGGCATCCTCGAACCATAATGCTCGATCACCTCTGCACATTGTTTTAATCGCGTTTCTGTCTCTGGGTTTAAAATCATCTCTTTGCTGCGCGGGAAGGCATCAATGATGATAAGAGGCTTCTCAGTCATTTTACGCTTCCCTTTCAGACATTGCACGCATCGCATAGTGGCTCGCAATGAGATCGAATGCTATTTTTTTTGTATCTTTGTCAGCGTCAATGAGGCCTTTGAGATTATAACCTTTCTGGATGCCGGTTTGTCGGCGTTCAGAACGAAAATCGTATAAAATCCAGGGACAGAATCCGCGGATATAAGGTGCTTGGTCAACCAGTGCTAATTGTTGACGGAAGGTTTCGGCCTGATGTTCCTCTGTAAACAATTCATGGCTTGGCCCGTGATTTCCGGCACGCGCGTCAGCGCCTGTTTCGGTAATGATAACGGGCTTTTCTGGAGAAGAATTGCTTAAAAGCTTCTTTAATCCCTCAAAGGAGGGTTCATACCAGCCGAAATATTCATTGATACCGATTACATCCAGATATTCGGCCAAACGATCCTGGATCTTAAATTCCCCGCGATTGATCAAGCAAGCTGCACCGATCAAACGTGTCGGATCGGCTTTGCGTGCATTCACTGCCAAGCTTTTCATGAAATGCAGGCGAGAATTCGTGTCGTCGTTTTCATTGCCGATACCCCATATGATCACGCTGGCACGGTTATGGTCCCGTTGTATCATTTCCAGCAATTGATTTTCGGCATCATCCAGCGTGTCTTGGTTATCGAAAGCAATAGCCCAGTAGACCGGGATTTCCTGCCAAAGCAGAAAGCCCATTTCATCCGCTATTTGCGCTGCGCGCTCGTCATGGGGATAATGGGACAGGCGTAAAAAATTGGCATTGAGGCTTTTGGCATGTGCATAGCGACGGCGAATATCGGCCTCAGAACTGGTCTTGCCGAGCATAATATCATCCTCATGCACACAGATTCCACGCAGATAAAGCTCCTGTCCGTTTAAAAACAATTTGGTTCCCTGCTGGATAATTTCCCGAAAACCTATCCGCTCATTGATTATATCGCCATCAATACGTACCCGTACATCATAGAGGTGGGGGCGGTCCGGGCACCAGAGTTGTGGGTCAGCCCCAATCTCGCAATATCCTGCTCCGTTTTCGATTGTAACTGTAATGCCATCTTTCAACTCTGTAATATCGACATGTGCCATCCTATCGATGGGATCGGATAGATTCACGGAAATCGAAATAATTTTACCATTGCTGCCGGGCTTCAGTACAATGGAGAAATCCTTGATATAGACCTTGGGCAATCGGAATAGATCGACATCCCGATA
>CANGQA010000157.1 GCA_947455995.1 Hyphomicrobiales bacterium
ACCACATCGGCACCTGCCTTCATCGCCTGGTCCATCAGGTCCAGCGTGCCGGGGCGACGCAGAAGGCCAGATTGGGGAAAAGCCACAATGTCGATATCCACAAGATCGGCATAGGCGTCGCGCGTTGCCATCACCCCTTCGATGCCCCACAAACCATGATCGGTATCGACATCCACATGACTGCGGATATGCGTCGAGCCATGGCTGGCAGAAAGCACAACCTGCCTTGCCGATTGACGGGCTGGATCAATATCGATGGCCCGCTTCAAGTTGCGTTCATTATCGATCTTGTCAATCAGGCGCGGCCCGGCACTGTTAGGATGCCAGCCCATACCCCAGAGCGACTTATCAAGATGCGTATGCGCCTCGACCAGACCGGGCAGAACCAATGCACCTGCCACATCCTCGATAGCAGCGGCGGATGCGGCGAGATTGGCACCGATGGCCACAATCTTACCGCGTTCGATCAGCACATCAGCCACTGCGCCACCCATGGGTCGTCCGTTACGGATAAGGAGTGAATGGCTCATTGTCCTACGCCTTTCATAATCATTGCAGCTTGGGATTTAAGGCATCCCGCAACCAATCGCCCAGTAGATTAACCGACAAGACAATCAATCCAAGATGGATCGCCGGAAACACAACCAGCCACCACGATCCGGAAAACAGATATTGGTTGCCAATCCGGATCAGCGTGCCTAGCGAGGGTTGGGTGATCGGCATGCCGACCCCTAGAAACGACAAGGTTGCTTCGGACAGGATTGCCAGCCCCAGATTGAGCGTTGCAGCCACCATCACAGGTGTCAGCGTGTTGGGCAGGATATGGCGACGCATCACCCGCACCGGCTTCACGCCGATAATCTGCGCGGCAAGAACATATTCCTTGCTCCGCTCTACCATCGTCGAGGCACGCACAGTCCGGGCATATTGCACCCAGCCGGTCAAGGCGATGGCCAAGACGAGGATCACCGCCGCGAACGGATCTCGCAGTGGAGGCGGCAGCAACTCGCGGAATAATGCACTGACAAGGATAGCAACCAGCAACGTCGGAATCGATAACACCGTGTCGCCGAAACGCATCAGCAGATTATCGACCCAGCCCCCGACAAATCCAGAAACCAGACCAATCGTGATACCGATCGTCATCGCCACGGCAACACTTGCAAGCCCGATCATCAACGAGATGCGTGTGCCGTATAGAATGGACGAGAGCACATCGCGTCCTTGTGGATCTGTACCCAGCAGAAAAGGCCATTCGGCATCTTTAGCCCAGATCGGCGGCAATTCGGCCTTGTCGATAAACACCTGTTTGAGATCATACGGATTTTGCGGCGCGATCAACGGCGCAATAATGGCGCTGGATACAATCACAAGCAAAACAATCAATGAAATGATGGCCACCGGCGACCGGCGGAAATTCCATACCAGATCACTCGACAAAAACCGGCGTAACCCGTTCAGCGCACTGGACTTAGCGGGCATTGGTGCCTCCCGCCACGGCATCCTGACGCAGGCGCGGATCGACCAGGGCATATGTCAAATCGACCACTGTATTGATAGCAACAAAGATAAACGACACCACCATCAAATAGGCCGCCATCACCGGAATATCGACAAAGGTGACAGCCTGAATAAACAACAGCCCCATACCGGGCCATTGAAAAACGGTTTCAGTGACCAATGCAAAGGCGATCAAATTACCGATTTGCAATCCGGTCACAGTGATCACCGGCATCAAGCAATTACGAAGCGCATGACGGAAGTGGATGGATCGGTCGGCAATTCCGCGCGCCTTGGCAAAACGGATAAAATCGGTGCGCATCGTCTCCATCATTTCGGCACGAACCAAACGCATCACAAGGGTGATCTGGAACAGTGATAAAGTAAGGCTCGGCAGGATCAGCGCCGTGCGTCCAGTCGCTGTCAGAAATCCGGTGGTCCACCAGCCAAGCCTGACAACCTCGCCACGCCCGAAGGCTGGAAGCCATTGCAGCGTGACCGAGAACAGAAGAATGAAAAGAATACCGAGTGCAAAACTCGGCAATGAAATACCCAGCACCGAAACAAATTGCAGCAGTTGCGCCCCAAAACTGTCACGTCTGATTGCAGCATAAACCCCGAGGGGGATCCCGATTAATAGCGAAAGCAAGGTCGCCACAATCACCAATTCAAAGGTGGCCGGAAACCGCTCCATGATCAGGGTGAAAACCTCCTGCTGGTTGCGATAGGAAATACCGAAATCACCGCGCACCGCATTGCCGACAAAGGTGGCGAACTGAACAACAAATCCACCATTCAATCCGAGTCTCTCGCGCAACTCATCACGCTGGGACTGGCTGGCCTGCTCATTGAGCATCAATTCAACCGGATCGCCGACAAAGCGGAAAATCATGAAGGCCATAAATGCAACAGCGAGCATCACACCCACTGCGTTGATCAACCGTTTGATCAGAAAAACCACCATGGGTGCCTAACCGGCTTGAGACTGGAGCAAATGCCGGGCAGATAAAATCCGCCCGGCACAGAGTATCACTTCATCTGCGTCAGCCAAAGCCTGGGCTTGTTGTCCGACGCCTGCACCGTATTGGCAACAGTGGAACGCATAGCCCACGCCATCGGCTGCTGGTGCAGGGGGATGAAGAGATGTTCATCCTTGGCAATCTTGAGTGCTTCCGTCATCATCGGCAGACGCTTGGCCTGATCCAGTTCAACACCTGCCTTATCAATCAGGGCATCAATATCGGGCCGTCCCCAGTTCCCCCAGTTGAACACACCACCAGAACCACTCTTGGACCGCATCACCTGCACAAGGATCGAATAGGCATCGATCATCGGCTCGTTGGCCCAACCGAACGAGATCACATCGAACTCGCCCTTGACGCGCTTTGGCGTCTGCTGGCTGCGCGGGCCGAGACTGAGATTGGGCTTCAATCCTGCACGCGACCACATGGCTGCAACCGCTTGACAGAATTCCTCTTCATTGACGAGGCCATCGCTCTGGCAATTCATCTGGAAGGA
>CANGQA010000158.1 GCA_947455995.1 Hyphomicrobiales bacterium
AATGTCCCTGTTCGGAGACAAAACATGATTTCGGGTACCACCAAACTGATTGCCCATTTGGGCTATCCGACGGAGTCCTTCCGGGCACCGATGATCTATAATCCCTACTTCAAAAAGTACACCATCAATGCCGTGGTTGTGCCAATGGGCTGCAAGGCCGAGGATTACAACCAGTTCCTGCCGCTGGTGTTTCGGTTGTCGAATATCCACGGCGCGCTGGTCACCATGCCGCATAAAGTGAGCACCATCGCTTTGCTCGACGAGGTAATGACAACGGCCAAAGTGGCGGGATCATGCAATGCCGTTCGTCTGAACGACGAAGGCAGGCTGGTCGGCGATATGTTTGACGGCGAGGGCTTTGTGCGCGGTGTCTTGCGCAAGGGCCGATTGCTGCAAGGGACCAAAGTGTTCGTGGCGGGCTGCGGTGGGGTGGGGTCGGCTATTGCCGCTTCCTTGGCCAAAGCGGGCGTAGCCGAAATGGGCCTGTATGATTCCTACACGCCGATCATGCACGGTTTGGCTGACCGGCTGAAAACCCATTATCCGCAATTGGTTGTGAGCGTCGGTACGAATGATCCCGCGGGTTTTGATGTGGTGGTCAATGCCACGCCGCTCGGTATGAAAGAGGGTGATCCGCTGCCCATGGATGTCAGCCGCATTGCCCCCTCTACCTTTGTCGGTGAGGTGGTGATGAAGCAGGAGATCACTCCGTTTCTGGAAGCGGCCCGCGCGCGCGGCTGCGCCTACCAGGTCGGCACCGATATGCTTTTCGAGCAAATTCCGGCCTATCTGGAATTTTTCGGTTTCCGCACGGCGACGCCCGACGAGCTGCGCGAGGTTGCCGAAATCAGCTATTGAATCTGTGATGGCAACAACGATGGCAGGGGATAGCCCGGCCGTCGTTGCGGCGTGATCAAGCCGTTTGCAGCGGCAGGCCCATAATGTCGCGGGCTTGCTGCCATGTGGCAACAGGGCGATTGTACCGCTGGCAGATTTCCACTGTGCGGTTGACCAGAGCTGCATTGGATGGGGCCAGCGTGGTACGGTCGAGCTTGATATTGTCCTCAAGGCCGGTGCGGGTATGGCCGCCTTTGGCAATCGACCATTCGTTGACGCGGATCTGGTCAGGGCCGATACCGGCGCCGCACCATTGCGCATCGGGGGCAAAGCGTTTGAGCGTCTCGATATAGAAATCGAAAATACTCTCGTCGGCGGGCATTGCATTTTTAACGCCCATCACGAATTGCACATAGAGCGGCCCCTTGAGACGGCCATCCCTGGCCATTTTGGCGGCATGGACGATGTGGGACAGATCGAAAGCCTCGATTTCCGGTTTCACGTTGTAGGTGAGCATTTCCGACGACAGCCAATCGACCAGATCGGGCGAGTTTTCATAGACGCGGGTCGGGAAATTGTTGGAGCCGACCGTCAAAGACGCCATATCGGGGCGCAGGGGTAACATGCCTCCGCGATCACGGCCCGCACCCGAGCGTCCCCCTGTCGAAAACTGGATGATCATGCCCTTGCAATGCTTTTCCAAGCCCTCTTTCAGGCGTGCAAAGCGTTCCGGGTCCGAGGTGGGCTTGCCCGCATCATCACGCACATGGCAATGAGCAATGGATGCACCCGCCTCGAAAGAGGCCTGCGTGCTCTCGATTTGCTCGCTGATCGTGACAGGAACGGCAGGGTTATCGGCCTGTGTCGGCACGCTTCCGGTGATTGCGACACAAATGATGCAAGGTTCGCTCATAATGGACCCGTTTGGTTGAGTGTTTCCGAAGGATTGTTCTTATGGGCTGATTCATAGGCCAAAAGTCGGGAGTTGAACATAAGGCTTCGAGGTTTTTTTGCTTTTAGTGGGGGCAACGCCGCTGCTACGGTGGCACACAGGGCGGTTTGAGCGAGGGGAAGCGGTGTCGGCAATTATCACCTATACGGCCAATCCGGCTATTGATGTCTGGGCACAATGCGACACTGTTGTGCCCACAGAGAAAACCCGCGTCAGGGATGTGCGTTATGATCCGGGCGGTGGCGGCATCAATGTGGCGCGCGTGTTGACAGCCTTGGGGGCCTCAGCCTTGCCGATCTATCTGGCAGGCGGAGTCACGGGCCCTCTGTTTGAAACCCTGCTCAAGCGCACCGTCTCTCAAAGCGAACCGATTACCATTGAAGGGGATACCCGTCTGTCCGAGGTGATTTACGAGCAATCGACCGGTCGGGAACTGCGCTTTGTCGCAGAGGGGCCGGTGATCAGCGCGCCAGAAGCTGTCCGGGTGCTCGACCATATCCGTCTGACGCTTGATCAGGCCCGCGCGGGCGATTGGTTTGTGGCCAGCGGCAGCCTCCCGCGCGGTCTGCCCGCCCGCCATTATCTCGATCTGGCAGAAATGGCCCATGCCAAAGGCCTGTTTTTCGCGCTCGACTGTTCGGGCGAGGCCTTGCACACAACGTGTCGGGGGGAGGGACGGATCGACCTGCTCAAACTCTCCAAAAGCGAATTGGGCGACATTACACTACACCCTTTGACGGACCGTTCATCGGTTGAAAGGGCCGCGCTCGAACTGGTTGCCAATGGTCGCATTACCCGGGTTCTGGTCAGTCTCGGTCCAAATGGCGCGCTGCTGGCCGACAGCGAAGGCCTCACATTCGCCCCCGCCATCCCGATCGAGGTCAAAAGCACCGTTGGCGCGGGCGACAGCTTTTTGGGTGGTTTTCTGTTTGGCTTGGTCCAAGGCGCAACTGCAGCCGAAGCGCTGGCAATGGCGATCAAAGCCGGCTCTGCGGCATGCCTCAATCCAGGGACGCAACTGGTGGATAAAGAGGAGTTTGAGAGATTGGGGCAAGGTTTTTAAGAGTGGTGCCCAGGGACGGGACAGAGAGTTGGCAACTGAGATGAGGTAGAGCTAATCTAAAAGCGCGTACTGGCCTTGCGGCCGTTAATCAACTAAGATTTGAAGTGAAATAGTCATTGGGAGTTGATCAAGCTGAGATTGTGATGTTGTCGTGGCA